>JAYVEG010000046.1:0-18887 GCA_043748985.1 Rhodospirillales bacterium | reverse complement strand
GGGAACGGGAGAAATACGCTGGAATCCTGTTCCTTTTTTGGAGCACAGCGGGATTCGCCTCTGCCAGGCAGCGTCGTTGCCAGCTGTCCAGCCTGTCGCTAAGGTAACATTAGCGCGATGAAGCGCGCGCGGCCTATCTGGGAGAGTTCATGACCTATCGCCTCCACGCCTTCGCGACGTTGTTCCTGGCGTTGTCCGTCCTACCTGCTGCGGCAGCCTCATATGACGTTCAGCCGCTGAAGGACGGGGACAAGTTCATCGGTTGCATGGCGGTGAACCAGGGCGATGGGCTCGTGCTGCTGGCGGTGGAGAACGGGCTTGCCATTCTGTTGTCCAGTCCAGAGTTCAAGGTGGTGAAGGGCGACGCGGTGACGGGCAGCTGGTCCATCGACAACAGCAAGTCGCGGCCGTTGTCCGAGCGTGCGAACGGGGATGGGACGATTTCGATCGACCTCGAGCTGACGAAGGCTGATTTCTTGTTGATCGGCGACGGGGACGAGCTGGAGGTTAACTTTGGCAAGGTGTCGAAGACGTTCAGCCTGGCCGGGTCTTCAAAGGGGTTGGCAGGTCTTTCGTCGTGCATGTCGAAGAACGGGAAGTAGAGGGGCGCGCGAAGCACCCTCACCCAACCCTCTCCCCGAGGGAGAGGGTTTTTTAGGTCAGCCCATTGTCGAGTTGAAGGCGCCGCCATCGAGCAGGAGGTTCTGGCCGACGATGAAGCCGCTGCTGGCGGCGCAGAGGAAGACGCAGGCGTCGCCGAATTCCGCCGGGTCGCCGTTGCGGCCGGCGGGGGTGTTTTTGGCGCGTTCTGCGAGCATGTCGTCGACGGTCTTACCGGCCTTGGCGGCGGCGGTGGCGGCGTTGCTGCGCAGACGGTCGGTCAGAAACGGGCCGGGCAGCAGGTTGTTGATGGTCACGTTGTGCCGGGCGATCTGCCGCGCGAGGCCGCCGACGAAGCCGGTCAGGCCGGCGCGGGCGCCGTTGCTCATGCCGAGAGTGGGGATCGGCGACTTCACGGAGCCGGAGGTGATGTTGACGATGCGGCCGAAGCCGCGGGCGGCCATGCCGTCGACGACGGCCTTCATCAGGAAGATGGGCGTCAGCATGTTGGCGTCGAGCGCCTTGATCCAGTCGTCGCGGTCCCAGTCGCGGAAGTCTCCGGCGGGGGGGCCGCCGGCATTGTTGATCAGGATGTCGGGTTCGGGGCAGGCGGCCAGTGCTGCGGCGCGTCCGGCCTCGGTGGTGATGTCGCCAGCGACTGCGGTGACGGTAACGCCGGTGGCGGCGCGGATTTCGGCGGCTGTCGCCTCCAGGGTTGCGGCGGTGCGGGCGGTGATGACGACATCGACGCCTTCTCGGGCGAGGGCCATGGCGCAGGCTCGGCCGAGGCCTTTGCTGGCGGCGCAGACGATCGCCCGCTTGCCTTTGAGTCCGGTGTCCATGGGTTCACTCCTTTATTATTGATTGCAGGGCGGTTCGCCAGGCTTCGGGCATGGGGGCGGGGCGCCTGGTTGCATGTTCTACGCAAACGTGGACCATGAAGCCCTCGGCGGAGGCGGTGTCGGCGTCGTCGGCAAAGACGCCGATCTCGTGCCGGATGGAACTGGTTCCTAGTTGTCCAACGCGGATGCCTGCGGTCATCAGCGCGGGGAAGGCGGCCTCGGCATGGTAGCGGCAGCCGCTTTCGGCGACGACGAGGAAGTGGCTCGATCCCTTCCAGGTCAGGATGCCGCGTTGCATGAGGGACCGGGTCACGGCGGTGTCGAAGAAGCTGTAGTAGACGACGTTGTTGAGGTGGCCGAAGACGTCGTTGTCCATCCAGCGCGTGGCGATGGGCAGAAACAGGTGGTAGTCGGCGCGGCGGCCGGGCGGGGGTCTCGTCATGCGAGCCCGATCATGGACACAGGCGGCGGCGCGCGCTAGAGGCCCCGCCATGCGTGAATTCCGGACTGTTCTATTTGCCCTGGCTGCCGGCGTGGTGGCCGCATGGCCGCTGCCGGCCGGGGCGCATGCGATCCTGCTGGAAAGCCGGCCGGCGATCGGAGCGACCGTGGCCGCAGGCCCTGTCCATCTGGTGTTGCGCTACAACTCGCGGATCGACCAGGCGCGGTCGCGGCTGGAGTTGCGGCGCGTCGGCAAGGCACCGGTGACGCTGGCGCTGACGCCGTCGGGGCCGGACACGCTGGAAGCCGACGCTAACCTTGCGGCGGGGGCCTGGACGCTGCGGTGGCAGGTATTGGCGGTGGATGGACACATCACCCGCGGCGACGTTGCGATCGTTGTGAAATAGCGTGGCGCTGCTTGTCGACCTGTTCGGGTATCTGTCCATCATCCTGCATGGGCTGGTGATCGTCGCGCAATCGATGGCGCTGGGCGGGGTGTTCTTCCTGTTGTTCCTGGCGCGGCCGTTTGCGGCGGGGTTGCCGGATGGCGCCGGGCTGGTGCGGCGGACGGCGGTGATCGCGGGCTGGTCGGCGCTGGCGCTGGCGGGGGGCGAGGCGCTGACGGTGGCGATGCAGTCGGCGGTGCTGACGGACACGCTGGGCTTGCCGCTGTCGGGGGTGATCGGGGCGGCCTATGCGGTCGCGGGGATCGTGAAGCTGTCGGCGGCGGTACTGCTGGGGCTGTTGCTGCTGCTGACCGCGGCGCCTGCGGCAATTCCGATGCTGGGGCTGTGCGCTGTGGTGCTGGCGGCAGCTGTCGCGACGACCCATGCGGCGGCGCGGCTGGACCATGAGACGCTGATGCTGGCGGCGTCGGCGCTGCATATCCTGGGGGCGGCGATCTGGGTGGGCGGCATCCCGTGCTTCGTCATGATGCTGGGGCGGCTTCATGACGGGGTGTCGTTCCGCCGCGTGGGAGCGCGGTTCAGCCGGATGAGCATGGTGGGCGTGGGCTGCATCCTAGTGTCGGCCAGCGTGTTCAGCGTGATCTATATCGGGTCCTGGGGGGCGGCTTACGGGACGGCCTATGGGGTGATGGTGGGCGCCAAGGTCGCGATGTTCGCGGTCCTGCTGCTTCTCGGCCTCGGCAACTTCCTGGTGGTCGAGCGGCTACGGCGCGACCCGGCTACGCCCGTGCTGCGGATGCGGCGCTTCGCGGAGGTGGAGATCGGGATCGGGTTTAGCATCTTCTTCGCTGCGGCTTCGCTGACGTCCGTGCCGCCCGCGGTGGACCTCACGGCGGACCGGGTGACGTGGTCCGAGATCGTCGAGCGCAACACGCCGGTGCCACCGCGGCTGGTGTCGCCCGCCCATGACAGCCTGGCGTTGCCGGCGTTGCAGGCGCAGCTGGATACCGAGGCGGCTACGGCGAGGACTGCGGCGTCGCCGGCGTTCGTGCCGGGCTCGGGTGAGCTTCCGGCGCGCAATGCCGAGGACATCGCGTGGTCGGAATACAACCACCATTGGTCCGGGATCTTCGTGCTGCTGATCGGGGCGCTGGGACTGCTGCACAAAGCGGGGGTGCAGTGGGCGAAGCACTGGCCACTGGTGCTGCTGGGGATGGCGGTATTCCTGTTCCTGCGCAGCGACCCCGAGGTCTGGCCGCTGGGGGAGCAGGGGTTCTGGGAGAGTTTCCGGGACGTGGAGGTGCTGCAGCACCGCATGTTCGTCTTGCTGATCGTGGCCTTCGCGCTGTTCGAGTGGGGGGTGCGGACCGGCCGGTTCAGGACGGGCAAGCCGGCATTGGTGTTCCCGTTGCTGACGGCGCTGGGGGGCGCGCTGCTGCTGACGCACAGCCATGCGATCGCCAATGTGAAGGACCAGCTGCTGATCGAGCTGACGCATACGCCGTTGGCGCTGGCGGGGATCGGGGGCGGGTGGGCCCGGTGGCTGGAGATCCGGGCCGATGGGGCGGTGCGGCGCTGGGCGGGGTGGGTGTGGCCGGTGTGCTTCCTGTTCGTGGGACTACTGTTGCTGCTGTATCGGGAGGCGTGACGGCGACGATCCGTCACAGTTCGGAACAGGGCCGGCTGATTGACTGACACCATGACAGCGCCCCACGCCGATATGCCGACAACCCATACCCGTTGCGGGTCCGACAGCCGCGCGGCGCTTGGCGAGGCCGGATCCGTCGGTGACTTCCTGAGGTACAGCGTTCGCGAGTGGGACGGCCGGGGGCGTGGCGACCGGGCTGTGGCTGGGCCTGAGTCCGCGAACGCAGGCGGTGCTGGATCCCTATATCAAGGCGGCGAATGCGATGCCGCGGGTAATCCTGGCGCCGATCTTCGCGATGTGGTTCGGGCTGGGGATGGCGAGCAAGGTGGCGCTGGGCTTCACGTTGGTGTTCTTCAACGTGTTCTTCAACGTGCTGCAGGGCGTGTGAAAGGTGAGCCCCACGGTGCTGAACGGGACACGCATGCTGGGGCAAGCCGCAACCAGCTGTTACGGAACGTTTATCTGCCGGCTGCATTGTCCTGGGTGTTCAGCTCGTTGCATGTAAGCGTGGGCATGGCGTTCGTGGGCGCGGTGATCGCGGAGTATCTCGGCAGCGCCTCTGGCATGGGGTATCTGATCCTGCAGGCGGAGGAGGTGTTCGATGTGGATACCGTGTTAGCGGGGATCGTTGTGCTGACTGCCTGTGCGCTGGTGCTGGACGGGTGCGTGACGCTGGCGGAAAAGCGGTTGCTGGTTTGGCAGCCCCGGGCGGATTTGTCGAAAAAGGGGTAGTGTCCTGCCTCGATTATTCGCCTTCCAAATCGGTTAAACCCCTACGGTGTGGCGGTAATACTGCGCGCGCGCCAGAGCAGGTATTCCTGGAACAGCGACTCGCGTGCCGACGGCGTCAACTTGGCGGTGTCGCGGCCGGCCCGGTCCAGGAAGACGTCGAACTCGCGGCGCAGCTGTGCGTCTGACAAATCCGCTGGCTTGGGCGCCTGAGAGGGTGCGCCGGCTTCGACCGCTGGCGGGGTGTCTGGCCGGGTGCCTGGCGCGGCCTCGGGCACAGAGGGCGGCGGAGGGGCGGGAACCGGCGGATCGGGGACCGGCGCTGCAGACCGCAGCACGGCTGGCACGACCGATGCTGGGGCCATTAAGGCTCGCGGTGCGTCGCCCACACGTGACGGCCAGAGGGTGGACATCACGACCGCCACCACCACCACGGCGCCCGCCAGCACCGGCTGCCACGCCTTCGGGCCTGTGCGCGAGATGATCAGCAGCTCCGACTCCGCCGCGGCCTTGTCGGGGGCGGGTCGGGGGACAAGGGTGCGGGCCGGGGCGGCCTGTAGCTCCGGCGCCAAGGTCGTCCACATCAAACGAGCAGCCGATGCGTTTTCCGACGCGCCCCGCGCCGCAAGCACGTGCGGAAGGGTCAGCACGAGCGCCCGGCGCGAATTGCGCAATAGCTCCAGCCCCGGCGCAGCCAGCTTGCCCAACAGCGCGGCCTCGCCGACCAGGAACAGGATCATCCCCGGCAGCTCGGGCCCGCCCAGCCCGGGAATGCGGGCCAGGGCGGAAAGCGCATAGGGCGACAGCGTATGGGCATCGTCCACCGCGACCGCCGCCGATTCGTCGTCATAGGCCTGCTCGGCCAGCGTGCGGAAGAACTGGCCGCTGGTCAGCGCGTCCGAGGGAGCGCCCATTTGACGCAGGATGCGCTTCATCGTCAGCGGCCCGGCGCCATGCCGGGCCACGCCAGGGTTGGAGATCCGCATCTGTCTTCCCGGCAGGGACGCCAGCACCGTCTCCATCACCACCGTCTTGCCTGCACCTGGCGTCCCCAACAGCACGACCGCACGCCCGCCGGAGCCGATGAAGCCGGCCACCCGGGCCGCCACCGCAGCCAGGTCGGCACTCAGCGGCAGGGTCTCGGGGGGGAACGAATGATCCATCCCGCTACCGTGACGCCTGGCGGCAGTCCGATGGTGGGCTGGGCGCCGGGCTTGGGATGGCGGCGGCCGGCCCCAGTGCAGCGTCGAACTGGCGGAACAGCGCCTCCTTCCGGTCCTGCGGCAGATCCACCTTGGCCCGCGCACAGCCGTGATCCAGTCGCCGGGCCCGCGCCACCGTGTGCGGTCTCGGTGCGGGCGTTCCGAGCACGATCGGGGTGGCCGCAGCCGTCGGATCCGGCAGTCGCTCGGCGCAGGCCGAGAGAAGCCAGGCAGCCCCGACCAAGATGGCGGCTCGGCTGAATCGGGAGCGCATCGGCATGTCCGGCATTTGTCTCATGAAGCTATAGCCTACCAAATCGGCGCCACGCCCACGCGGCATGATTGGTCAGGTTCGGTCAGCCCGTCCGTCAGGCTTTGTCGAACCGATGGGCTGCGGCCGGATGGCTGTCCGGCAGGCGGTCGGTTCCGAACAGCTTGGCCCGGAGCGTGCCGGGCGCATGCGCCAGCTTGAACGCGCCGCGGCGCTGCAACGCGGGGACAACGAGGTCGGCGACATCCGCGAAGCACTCGGGCGTCACGGTGCGCGAAAGGATGAACCCGTCCACATCCGTCTCGGTCACCCAGTCAACCAGGGCGTCGGCAACCTGGTCCGCGTCGCCCACGATGGGCACCTGGCGGCTGCCGAGCACCATCCGGTCCAGCAGGCCCCGCTTCGTCAGCCCCTGCTGTGCGGCCGCCTGCAGGTTGCTGGCGATCGCGTTGGTGGCGACGGCGACCAGCGGCTGGTCCATGCCGTATGCATCGAGGTCGATGCCCATGCTGGCCGAGGCGTGCACCAGCGCGCCCTCGGGCGAGGCGTAGCGCCGGTAATCCTCGAGCTTTGCCGCGGCCAGCGCCGCCGTTTCGGCCACAACGAGGCTGGCGCCGAGGAACACCTTGATGTCGTCCGCAGCCCGGCCGGCCTGCATCGCAGCCGCGCGGATCGCTGCAACGTGGTCGCGGACCTGGGACTTCGGGCCGCCGTTGAGGAACACGCATTCCGCGTGTTCGCCTGCGAAGCGACGGCCCCGGCCGCTGCTGCCGGCCTGATACAGCACCGGGGTGCGTTGCGGCGACGGCTCGGCGAGGTGGACGCCGTCCACCTTGAAATAGGGGCCGTCATGGTGGATGGCGCGCACGCGGGCCGGGTCCGCGTAGATGCCGGTGGCGCGGTCGGCCCGGACTGCGTCGTCGGCCCAGCTGCCCTCCCATAGCTTGTAGACGGCTGCCATGTAGTCGTCGGCCACGTCGTAGCGATCGTCGTGGGCGACCTGGTGCGCGAGCCCCATCGCACGGGCCGCGCTGTCGAGATAGCCGGTGACCACGTTCCATCCGATCCGGCCGCGGGTCAGGTGGTCCAGCGTCGACATGCGGCGGGCGAACAGATACGGCGGCTCGTAGCTGAGGTTTGCCGTGACGCCGAAGCCCAGATGGGTGGTGGCGTGAGCCATAGCGGGGACCAGCAGCAGCGGATCGTTCACCGGGACCTGGACGGCGTGGCGTATCGCCGGGTCGAACGAGCCGCCGAAGACGTCGTAGACGCCCAATATGTCTGCAAGGAACAGCCCGTCGAACAGGCCGCGCTCCAGCAGCTGCGCCAGGCCGACCCAGTGATCGAGGCTGGTGTAGTCCGTCGCGCGGTCGCGCGGGTGGGTCCACAGGCCCTGCTGGATGTGGCCGACGCAGTTCATGTCGAAGGCATTGAGGCGAATCTGTTTCAAGTGGCACCATTTTCCAGGGTGCCGCACCCTGCACGCACCCCGGCGTCGCGCCAACCGGCTTTGAAACCGGCGGAAACAATGGCACGTTAGGTTGCAACGAATGAATCCGGGAGTGACTCCATGCGTCTTGCCGTCTTGGCCGCTGTATCCTTGATCACGCTATCGGCGCCCGCGCGGGCCCAGGCCATCGGCGAGACGATCGATGTGCAGGGCTGGAAGCTCCATCTCGACAAGAACGCCGACGGCAGCGCCACCTGCGCGGCGATGTGGAAATATGACGACGATTCTGCGGTGGGCTTCGCCGCGGACACGAACAAGAACACCTTCCTGATCATCTCCGAACCCGAGGCGGAGCTGGTGAAGGACCGCAAGTACGAGGTCAAATACAGCGTCGATGGCAGCAAGTCGAAGCGCACGATGGCTGTTGCCACCAGCACGGTAATGCTGATCGTGCCGATCACCGACCCTGATGCGGATTTCGGCGCCATGGGGCGTGGCAAGGCGCTGACGGTGGAGTTCGGGGGCGAGAGCTACGAGGAGCCGCTGGAGAAGTCTCGGGGGGCAATCCAGGCTTTGGGACGGTGTATTGCTGGGGCACCTTGAGGGCCGCTTGTTTTTCAAGTTCACACAGATGGCGCGAAAATAGGCATAAAGAGGGCGCGAAGAGTGGTCGTATAAAAGATCACTCTTGTTGTGTTGGACGTAACTTATAAGGAAAAAGTCACGTCTATAGGCGTTCATCGTAAATAAAATGGCAATACGATCGAGCATCTGTTGTGGCGGGGCTCATTACAAGTGCGTTGCATCCTATGCCTTATTGTCTTTGTACTCCCAATGTGAACTTGAAAAACTCAATAAGCCAAGAGATTATCCCTGAATTTTGTGAACTCGTATCCACGCCGCACCAGCCCGCGGCGCTGTAGTGCTGGCACCAAACCGTCGGCGACCTCTGCCACGACGCGGCGGCTCACGTTCGGCAGACTGAACAGGTAGCCGTCTCCGCCCACCGCGGCCATCACCTCTCCCATCTGGGCGGCGACCCCGTCGGGTGTGCCGGCCAGTTCGATGGAGCCCACCGTGCTCTCGTAGTCGCCCATCGTCTGGCGGAGGGTGCGGCCGGCCGCCTTCTTGAGGAATTCGGCCAGGCTTTGCTGATGGCCGTTGGTGGTCAGCTCGCCCACGGGGGCATCGGGTGCGCCGAAGCTCTCGCCGACATAGGAGCTGTCCTCGATCAGCACGTAGTCGAAACAGGCCTGCTCGAGGGTGCGCGTCATCTCCACGAACAGGTCCGGGACCCGCCAGTCGCGCCCGATCGCGCCCGTCCAGGGCTCGTTCCAGGCCTGCATGCTCGAACCCTGCAGGAACCAGCCGAGATGGAACATAAGCTCTCCTTCATCCTGGACCGGCGCGACGCAGGCCGCATACCACCCGGCTTGCGTCATGACCCGCCGGGCGAGCACGGACAGCGATCATGCCAGAAGATCTCGTCCTGAAGGTGCTTCGCGCCATCCGGGCCGGCCTCGTCGCGATCAGGACCGATCACGTGAAAACTAGGGGTGCCTGAGCCTGCAGCACCAGGCCGCTTGACAGGCCTCACCGCGGGGAGAACGGAGGACGGCCATGGCGACAGAAGGCACCTGGCAGACCTGCTGCCGGACGGCTACGTCTAGCGGTGGGACTCCACCGAAACGGGCACAGCCGGCGCCACGGGCGCCACCCTGCGCGCCAACATCGTGGGTGGCGCCGGACGCAGCGGCGACGGCATCGATGCCAGCATCACCTTCGCCAGATTGAGCGTCGCGTAGGCATACGCACAGCAGGTGGTGACGGGAACGCAGGAACCCCGGTATAGAAGTATAGGGTGTCCGTGGCCCCTGCTTTGCTTGACCCTGACGAATGGAGACCGCCACGAACGCCCACGCGCTCGACGCCGAGCACCTGACAAAGCGCTACGGCGCCACCGCGGCGTTGGACGACGTGTCGATAAGCGTCGGGCGTGGTCGGTTCGTCACGCTTCTCGGGCCAAGTGGGTCGGGCAAGACGACGCTGCTGATGGTCATCGCCGGGTTCGTAGCGCCCGATGCCGGGCGTCTGCTGCTGGATGGCCGCCCGATCGAGCACCTGCCGCCTGAAAAGCGCGAGTTCGGCATGGTGTTTCAGGGGTATGCGCTGTTCCCGCACCTCAGCGTCGCGGAGAACGTCGCCTTTCCGCTGCGCGTCCGCCGCACGCCGCGCGCCGAGATCGCCCGTCGCGTGACCGATGCGCTCGACCTCGTGCAGCTCGGCCCGCTTGCCGATCGCATGCCCAAGCAGCTGTCGGGCGGGCAGCAGCAGCGGGTGGCCCTTGCCCGCGCGCTGGTATTCCGCCCCAGTTTGCTGCTGCTGGACGAGCCGCTCAGTGCGCTGGACAAGAACCTGCGCGTGTCGATGCAGGAGGAGCTGAAGGCGCTGCATGACCGGCTGGGGCTGACGTTCGTGTATGTCACGCACGATCAGCAGGAGGCGCTTAGCCTGTCTGACGAGGTCGCGATCCTTCATCGTGGACGCCTTGTGCAGCTGGGCCCGCCCACCGCGCTGTATGAGCGGCCGGCGTCGCGGTTCGTGGCCGGGTTCCTTGGCCGCAGCAACTTCTTCACGGGCATCATCGAGCAGCAGGACAGCACGGGCTTTACCTACCGCGTGGGACCACACGCGTTTCAGCAGGCCGGGCCGGCGCCGGCTGGTGCCGTTACGGTGGCGCTCCGCCCGGAAAAGCTGCGGCCGGTTGCAGATGGCATGACGAACGATCCTGTGAACCAGGTGCAGGGCGCCGTCACCAGCTGCCTCTATCTCGGCGACGCGTGGCTCGTGCAGATGGACGTGCCCGGCGTGGGCCCGGTTCAGGCGCTGCTGCCGACATGGAAAACGCCGGAGCCACGGCGCGGCGAACACCTTTGCCTGGGCTGGGACAGCGATGCGAGCGTACCAGTCCGCGACGATTGAGCGATCACGCCCGACGGCGGTTCGCAAGGCAAAATCACATCCGCATTAGACTCTCCGAAACCTTCGCTTGGTATGAACGGGGTGGAGTGATGCACGCATGATGAGGACCGACCTGGACCGCACACTGGCGCTGCATCGGGCAAGTCCGCTGCACAGCCTACCCAGCAAGGGGCTCGACCGGATCGTACGGCTCGCGGGTTGCCATCTGGCTGTTCCCATGGCCGCCGTGGCCCTGCGTGGCGAGGCATGCCTCTGGCTCGTGGCCCGCGTCGGCGCCCTACCTCCCATGATCCCCGGACAGCCGCCGGCGACGCCGATGGCGGTCTATGATCTTCAGGCCGATGCCCTGCAGCAGAACGGATTGCTGGCGCAGATCGGGGTGCGCTTCTGGGCTGTGTCCCCCATTCTTGCCCCCGATGGCGCCATCCTTGGCGCCATGTGCGTCATGGACGATGCACCCCGCTCCATCCTGCCGGCCCAGCTTGCCTTGCTCGAAGACCTCGCAGCACTCGCCGCGACGGAGCTGGAGCTGCGTGCCGGCGGCGGCCGCCTCGACCCCGTCAGCGGCCTGCCGAACCGGCACCAGTTCATCGCCGAGTTGGACGGGCTCCACGCGGCCGACGCCGGCGATCCGCGCCTGCTCGCGCTCATCGACCTGGCCCGGCCCGAGGAGCTGTCGCACATGCTCCGCGCCGTCGGCTCCGATGCGCTCGACGGCATCGTGCGTGACAACGCCGCAAGCCTGGCGCGCCTGATCGGCCCCTCGGTGCGGCTCTATCACCTGGCTCCGCTCCAGTTCGCGATGCTCGCCCCCCCGGGCGCGGACGCCGCCATGCTGACTCAACGGCTTCAGCAGCAGCTGCCTCGGCGCGACGTGGGCCGCGCCGGCGTGTTCTCGACCACCTGCACCAGCGGCCTTGTCGTCGTCACGCCGGGGGAGGCCACGGCGGGGGACTGTCTGCGCCGCGCCCACGCAGCACTGGACGACGCGCGATCCCGCCGCGCGCCCGTCGGCGTCTACTCCCCCGACCAGGACACTGCCGGCCGCCGGGCCTTCACCCTCATCAACGACTTCGCGGATGCCCTGCAGGACGGGACGAGCCTGCATCTCGCGTTCCAGCCGCGCCTCGAACTGTCCAGCGGCCGCTGCGTGGGCGTCGAGGCGCTGCTGCGCTGGACGCACCCGGAGCTGGGCGTCGTCTCCCCCGGCGAGTTCATCCGCCTCATCGAGAAGACCACCATGGCCCGCGGCATGATGCGCTGGGTGCTGGCCGAGGCGCTCCGCCAGCTCAGTTCGTGGCGCGAGCAGGGGATCGTGTTACAGCTGTCGGTCAACGTCTCGCCGGCCAACCTCGATGAGCCGGACTTCGCGCAATACGTGCTCGACAGCCTGGCCGCCGCGGAGCTGCCGGTTTCGGCGCTGGAGCTGGAAGTCACGGAGGACGCCTTCCTCGACGAAACCAGCCCGGCCATGCAGCAGCTTCGGACCCTGTCGGCCACCGGGGTCTCCATCGCCATCGACGACTTCGGCACCGGATACAGCAGCCTCTCCTATCTGCAGCGCCTGCCCGCCGACGTGGTGAAGATCGATCAGAGCTTCATCCGCGGCCTGACGCAGGACGGCATCGACGAGGGACGCCGCCGGACGCTGGTCACGGCCATGATCGGGCTGAGCCACGACCTCGGCTACCGCGTGGTTGCCGAAGGGATCGAAACCCAGGACGCCGCCGATGCACTGCGCCATCTCAACTGCGACGAGGTCCAGGGCTACCTGTTCGCCCGGCCCATGCCCGCTCCGGCGTTCCTCGCCTGGTACGTCAACCGGGCCAGGCTTCCGGACCGTCGCGTCGCCGCGGTCCAGCTGCGCGCGGCGGTTGCGGTGCCCACGTAAAGTGCGGCGCCGTCGCATGCGCTGTCAGGCAAGACTCTGGCCCCGCCACAACAGATACAGCCCCGACGCTCCCACGATCGCCCCGCCGATGATGGTCCAGATGTCGGGTACGTCGCCGAACACCGCCCAGCCGATCAGCGTCGCGCCCACCAACTGGGTGTAGGAGGACGGAGCAAGGGTCGAGGCCTGCGCCCGCTCGTAGGCCAGGATCATGAGGTAGTGGCCCAGCGTCGCCAGCGCACCCATGCCCGCCATCGCCGCCCAGACCACACCCGGCGGCTCCATCCAGACGAACGGCAGCACCGGCGACACCGCCGCGGCGCCGACCATGCCGGACCAGAACAGCGTCGTCAGAGGCCGGTCCCGCCCCGCCAGCCGTCGCGTGGTGATAATATAGATGGCGTTCATCAAAGCCGTCAGCAGCGCCACGAACACCGCCGGGTGCATACCGCCGCCCGGCCGGGTGACGACCAGGACGCCGCCGAAACCCACGATCACGGCGCCGATCCGGTGCGGCCCCGGCCACTCGTTCAACATCGGCCCGGCGAGCACGGCCACGATCAGCGGGGCGGCAAAGCTGATGGCCGTGACCTGGCCCAGCGGCAGGTAGTGCAACGATGTGAACGAGCACACCGTGGCCCCCACCAGGGCCAGCGCACGGCCCACCTGCAGGAACGGGGCGCGGGACCGCACGATCTGCGGCCGGGCCCAGGGCCGGCACAGGGCGGAGATGAACAGCAACGCCGAGATGTAGCGCACTGCCACGGTGGCGATGGGCGGCAGCGTCTGGCTGGTCCACTTGGCGGTGGCGTCAAGCCCGGAAAAGCAGGTGACCGCCGCGACGATCAGCAGGATGCCCGCGACGTTGTTGTCCCGACGAACGACGGACCCGGCAGGCAGGTCAGCCCGCAACCCGCGCGCCCCGCCTGCCGAGGCCCAGCACGGACCAGAACGCCAGGCCATAGGCGAGTGCCGCCATGAAGAACGGCGCGCCCGGCAGGTAGAAGGCCGCATCCGGCGCTGCGAAGACGCCGAACGCCCAGCCCGCCAGCAGGGGTGCGCCGATCGCGGTCAATCCCTGGAACGACGACAGCGCGCCCTGCACCTGGCCCTGCCGATCCGGGCCGGCGCGGTCGGATACCAGCGCCTGCACCGCCGGACCGCTGATGGCGGACGCGGCCTGCAGCGCGATCCCCGCGAACAGGATCCACGCATGGTTCGCCAGCCCGAACAGCACATAGGCCGCGCCCGACAGCGCGTAGCCTACAAGGGCGGACCGCCGCTCACCCAGGCGCGGGATGATGCGGCGGACCAGGAAGCCCTGCACGATCGCCGAGCCGACCCCCACCGTCGCCAGCGCCAGCCCGTTCTCCTGTGTGCCCCAGCCCAGCCGAAGGTCGTTGGCCAGCACGAAGCTGCTCTGCAAGGCGCCCAACGCGAACCAGGTGCAGCACCATGCGACGACGAGGCGCAGGTAGTCCTTGTCGTGGAACACGATGGCGATGTTACCCAACGGGTTGGCGCCGGCCCAGCGGAAGGGCCGCCGGTTTTCCGGCCGCAGCGTCTCCGGCACCATGATGGCGCCGTAGATGAGGTTGATGGCCGCGAGACCACCCGCGACCAGGAACGGCACCCGAACGCCATAGGCGCCGAGGAAGCCGCCCAGCGCCGGGCCGACGACGAAGCCCAGGCCGAACATCGCACCGATCAACCCAAAGCGCTGCGCCCGTTGCTCGGGGGTGGAGACGTCGGCGATCGACGCGGTGGCGGCGGCGAAGTTGGCCGCCGTGGCGCCCGCTACCAGCCGGCCCACGAACAGCCATCCGAGAGTGGGCGCCCAGGCCAGCATCAAATTGTTGACCACGATGCCGGCCAAGGAGATCAGAAGGACCGGGCGGCGCCCGAAGCGGTCGCTGAGCGCGCCAAGCAGCGGGGCGCAGAGGAATTGCATCGCGGAGAAGGCCGACAGCAGCGCGCCCATCCAGAACGAGGCGGCGGACTGCCCGAGGCCCGAAAGCTGCACCACCAGCGTGGGCACGACGGGCACGATGATGCCGAACGCCAGCGCATCGATGGCGATGGTGGCCAGCACGAAGCCGATGGATGCGGGCCGGACCGGGGACGGAGTGAGGGACGGGGTCGAAGACGGGGAGGTGAGCACCGCGCGCCTATACACCGCCCACGGCGCACGGCGAAGGTCGCATGGCATTGGCCGCAAAACGCTTTACGCTGCCCCTGTGACCCCTACTCTTCTCTCGTTCACACTTCTGATCGCCCGCGTCGGCCTGACCAGCTTCGGTGGCGGCCTCAGCGCCTGGATGCTTCGGCTGGTGGTGCACGAGAAAGGCTGGATGACGGAGGCGGAGTTCCTGTCCGGCCTTGCGGTCTGCCAGGTGTTCCCCGGCATCAACGTGGTCAACCTCGCGATCTGGCTCGGCTATCGCCTGCTTGGCACCAGCGGGGCGGTGGCCGGGGCGCTGGCGATCACGGTGCCGCCGGGCCTCGTGATGTTGGCGCTCGTGGTGCTCACCACCGGGTTGACGGATAATGTTGCGGTGCGTTCGGGGCTCGACGGCGTGGCGGCGGCGGCGGTGGGCATGGGGGCTGCGATGGGCGTGCGGGCCGGCCGCCGGTGCCTGCAGGCGGGCCCGGCGATCATCATGGCCGCCGTTTTCGTGGCCGTCGGGCTGGCGCGGCTGCCTTTGCTGCCGGTCATGGCGGTTGCCGTGCCGCTGAGTGTCGGGCTTGCCTGGCGGGACACGGCATGAAGGTTCCCTCTTGAGAGCCCTTGCTTGAAAGCGTGGGCGCTGCTGCTTGTCTTCGCGCCGCTGTCGTTCACCACGATCGGCGGCGGCCAGAGCGTGCTATCCGAGATCCACCGGCAGGCCGTGACGCAGCAGGGCTGGATGGACGAGCAGACCTTCGTCACGCTGTTCGCGCTGTCGCGCCTGGCCCCCGGGCCGGGCTCGCTGCTGGTCACGCTGATCGGTTGGACGGTCGATGGCTGGGTAGGCGCGCTGGTCGCCTCGGTGGCGATCTTCGTGCCATCCTCGTTGCTGCTGTATGGCCTTGCCAGGCTGTGGACCCGGCATCGCGGCGCAAGATGGCAACGCGCCGTCGAAGAGGGACTGGCTCCGGTCGCGGCCGGGCTGATCCTGGCGGCGGCGCTGACCCTGGCCCAGGCGTCCCGCGGCGGCCCGTATGCCTGGGCGGTCGCCGGAATTTCCACGGCAGCGCTGGTATGGACGCGTATCTCGCCGGTGCTGCTGCTGGGGGCAGGGGCGGCGTGCTTCCTGCTGCTGGGCGTTCGGTAGCCGCGTCTGCTAATGTCAGCGAATGGCCGATGACCTCCCGTTCTGGAAAACGATCCCGCTCGATCAGATGAGCGCTGCGCAATGGGAATCGCTGTGCGACGGCTGCGGGCGGTGCTGCCTGCACAAGCTGCGCGACGACGACACCGACGAGCTGTCGTTCACCGACGTGTCCTGCCGGCTGCTGGACACCACCAGCTGCCGCTGCCGCAAGTACGACACCCGGCGCGACTGGGTGCCGGACTGCGTCAGCCTGACGCCCGAAAGCCTGCGCGAGATCGACTGGCTGCCGCCGTCATGCGCGTATCGCCGGGTGGCGGAGGGCAAGGACCTGGCCTGGTGGCACCCTCTGGTGTCGAACGATCCGGATGCCGTGCACAGCGCAGGGGTCAGCGTCCGCGGCCGCGCCATTGACGAGCGGCGGGCAGGGATGTTGGAGCATCACATCGTGGAATGGCCAGGGCAGATGCCCCGGACCCGGAAAGGCCCGGGCAACTCCCCCCCAAGTAAAACAAAGGAGACCGGAAGATGATCAGGAATGCACTCTACGGCGGCGTGAACGCGGCCGTGCTGACGGCGATGCGCGCGGATCTTTCGATCGACCTTGACCTGATGGCCGCCCAGTGCCGCTGGCTGATGGCGAACGGCTGCAACGGGCTTGGCGTGCTGGGCACGACCGGGGAGGCCAACAGCCTGGGTCTGCATGAGCGCATCGGGCTGATGGAGGGGCTGGTCGAGCGCGGCATCCCCGCGCGACTGATGCTGCCCGGCTGTGGCGTTCCCGCCATCACCGATACCGTCGCCATGGCCCGCCGCGCTGGCGAGCTCGGTTGCCGCGGTGTGTTGGTGCTGCCGCCGTTCTTCTACAAGAACCCCAGCGAGGACGGGCTGTTCGCCTATTACAGCGAAGTGGCGCAGCGCCTCGGCGGCACGGTCAAGATCTACTTCTACCACTTCCCTGCGCAATCCGCGGTTCCGGTCACCATCCCGCTGATCGAACGCCTGCTGAAGGCACACCCCGGCGCGTTCCAGGGTATCAAGGACAGCACCGGCGACTTTGCCCAGACGAAATCCTACATCGACGCCTTCGCCCGCGACGGGTTCGAGGTCTATTGCGGCGACGACGGCGCGCTGTTGCAGAATCTGAAGGCGGGGGGCGCCGGGTCGATCTCGGCCGCGAGCAATGTCAGCTGCGCCACCAATGCGCAGGTCTATGCGAACTGGGACAACTCGGCCGGTGCGGCGGCGCAGGTGACGCTGTCGGCCATGCGCTCTGCGGTCACGTCGGCGCCGTTGATCCCGGGCCTGAAGACGCTGCTGGCGCGCCATACCGGGAACGAGACCTGGTTGAATATCCGGCCGCCGCACACGAAGATTTCGGCCGAGGTGGCAAGCAAGCTGTTCGCGACGTTCGACGCATGCGGCGTGCAACTCGCAAAGGCTGCCTGACCACCTTCTCCCTCTCCCGCTTGCGGGAGAGGGTCGAGGCCGGGTTTGCTACTCGCCGACGGCGCGGGTCTGCTTGCCGTCCCAGTAGAGCGAGATCGCCTCATACTTACAAAGATCGATATTGGACCATTCGGCGGTGTCGCCGTCGTTGTACTTCACCCTGATGTCGAATTTGCAGGCAGACGAACTGTGCGGAAAGGTGATGTTCACAGATGTGCCGTTTGGCACCGCGGCGCTGCCCATGATGTCGCTGCCCCAGTTCTGCGACGAGGACGGGGCGACGTAGACTTCGTCGATCTGATAGCCGGTCTTGTTCACCAGCTTAAAGTCGGCGTCACTGGCATGCGCCGTCGTCAGCAGCCCGACGAGCAGGGCGGCGGCGGCAAATATGGTCTTAAACAATCTAGTCACCTCAATCTTTGAACAGCACCCTTATACCGTATCGAGTTTAATGGATATTTACCATGCCTGCCGGTGTAGCTTTTTGTTACATGCGCGCGTCGCCACGACTACCCGCCCAGATAGGCTGAAGCGACCGCCGGGTCCGCCGCAACGACGGCTGCCGGCCCCTGCAGGACGATCCGCCCGGTTTCCAGCACGTAGGCGTGGTCGGCTACATCGAGCGCGGCCGACGCGTTCTGTTCGACCAGCAGAATCGTGGTGCCGTCTGCCTTCAGCGCGGCGATGATGGCGAAGATTTCTTCCACGAAGAGCGGCGCGAGGCCCATGCTGGGCTCGTCCAGCAGCAGCAGGCGCGGTGCGCCCATCAGCGCCCGGCCGATCGCCAGCATCTGCTGCTCGCCGCCTGACAATGATCCGGCAAGCTGCTCCAGCCGCTCCTTCAGGCGGGGGAAGCGCGTCAGGACGGCTTCTTGCCGCCTGGTGATCTCGGACCGGGCCGGGACCAGGTAGGCGCCCAGGGCCAGGTTCTCGGCCACCGTCAGCTCGGCGAAGCATTGCCGTCCTTCCGGGACCTGCAGCAGCCCGGCCGCCGCGATCCGGTGTGCGGGCCACCCGGCGATGGACTCCGCGCCGAACCGGATGGTTCCGGCCCGTGGGCGCACGAGGCCGGAGATGGCGCGCATGATGGTGGTCTTGCCCGCCCCGTTGGCGCCGATCAGGCAGACGACCGCGCCCTCGGGCACGAGCAGGCTGATCCCGTGCACCACCGTGATACGGCCATAGGCGATCTCGAGCCCCTCGATCGCAAGGCCGGTCATGCGCCGCGGACCCCAGCGCGCGCGCCGGCCGCCAGCCGGGCTGCGACCTTGTGGCCGAGATAGGCCTCGATGACGGCCGGGTTCTGGCGGATGTCGTGCGGCACGCCCTCGGCGATCTTGCGGCCGAAGTTCAGCACCGTGACACGGTCGGAGATGTCCATGACGAAGCCCATGTCATGCTCGACCAGCAGCACGGTGGTGCCGAGCTGGCGCAGGCGGCGCACCAGCAGGCCCAGCGCCTCCGTCTCTGCCGGGTTCATGCCGGCGGCGGGCTCGTCCAGCAGCAATAGGCGGGGCTCCGGCGCCAGCGCCCGCGCGATCTCGAGCCGGCGCTGGTCCCCGTAGGATAGGCTGCCGGCGCGCCGGTCGGCGGTATCGGCGAGGCCCACGACCTCCAGTGCCGTGCGGGCGCGAGCGACTGCCTGGCGTTCCTCGGCCCGGAAG
>JAYVEG010000045.1:0-6624 GCA_043748985.1 Rhodospirillales bacterium | reverse complement strand
CGGAAGCGTTGCGCCTGATGGCGGCGATTGTTCGTGCGCTGGGGCCGGACCGAACGCATATGACGGGAAGCGCCTAAGGCCTGTCCGGTTCAAGTTGAACCGGACAGGCCCTAAGTTCGCACTTAGGCTAGCATGTTACCGCCCGCTATGCCCGGCCCGCCGGTTGACGGATCGCGGGTGAGCCGGGTGGCTCAGCCTTGTTCGGACGGCGCGACTGCCACGAAGCGGGCCTGTCCGTCGCGCATCACGCGCAGCGCCACACCCTTGCCGTCCTTAGTCGCGGTGCGGATCGCCTGGACGGCTTCGGCCGGGTTGCCGATCGCCTTTGCGCCCACGCCCACCAGCAGGTCGCCCTGGCGCAGGCCTGCCTGCTCGGCGGCCGAGCCGGGCTGGACCCCGGCCACTACGGCGCCGCGCTGGTTGTCGGACAGTTCCAGCTGCTGGCGGAGGTCGGGGCTCAGCGGCGCCAGGGCCAGACCGATGTTGCCCTGCCGGGACGCATGATCGCCGGTCTCGGCGGTCTGCTTCTCGTCCGGGATGGCTGTCAGCGTCACGTCGACGGTGCGCGCGGTGCCATCACGCAGGACCGCCAGCGATGCGGACTGACCGGGCTTATGATCGGCCACGATCTGCGCCAGTTCGCGCGGGTTGGTGACCTGGCGCCCATCGACGCCCGTCAGCACGTCGCCGGGCTGCACGCCTGCCTTCGCGGCCGGACTGTCGGGTGAGACGGCGGCGACCAGCGCGCCTTTTGCGTCCTTCGACAGGCCGAGGTTCGGCGCGATCTGTGCAGTGACTGCCTGCGTTTCTACGCCAAGGAAGCCACGGGTCACGTGACCGGCCGTGCGAAGCTGCCCGGAGACCTGCTTAACCAGGTTGCTGGGAATGGCGAAGCCGATCCCGACGCTGCCGCCCGTGGGCGACAGGATCGCGGTGTTGACGCCCACGACACGGCCATCCTGGGTGAACAAGGGGCCGCCCGAGTTGCCCTGGTTGATGGCGGCATCCACCTGCAGGAAGCTGTCATAGGGCCCGGCGCCGATGTCCCGGCCGCGCGCGCTGACGATGCCTGCGGTCACGGTGCCGCCCAGGCCGAAGGGATTGCCGACGGCCAGCACCCACTGGCCGGGCTTCACCGCGTCGCTGTCGCCCAGGTTGAGGGACGGCAACTGCTTGCCGGCGTCCACCTTGATGACGGCGAGGTCGGTGCGCGGGTCGCGGCCCACCAGCTTTGCCGGCAGTTCGGTGCCATCGGCCAGCGTGACGGAGATCTTGTCCGCGCCTTGGACCACGTGGTTGTTGGTGACGATGGTGCCATCGGCGTCGATGATGAAGCCGGAGCCGCGTGCCATCTGCACGCGCTGCGGGCCGCCCTGCATCATGCCGCGCATGCCCTCGGGCATCCCCTCGGGCCCATCTGCGCGGGCGCGTTCACGAACGGTGACGGAGACGACGGCCGGGCTGACTTTTGCGGCCAGGTCGGAGAAGTCGGGCAGCGGGTTGGCGACGGCGGGGGGCTGGATTGGCCCGGGTGCGGTATTGCCGACCTGCGCATGCGCCTGCCATGTGGCAGCGCCACCCAGCGCGCTGCCCGCGAGCAGCACTGCCATCAACCCGGTGCGGGCGATTTTGGGGAAACGGTTCAACATGGTTCAGATCCTTCTTACATTTCAGGGCTGATGCCCGTCGATGAAGCGGATCATGAACCCTTGACCCCTTCACCAGCCTTTCGGCATCGTGACGACCGCTTCATGAACACATTGAAATCAACGGGTTCGTGAGGCGTGGCAACAGGGCTTGAAACCGGCCGGGAAACGTCGGACATGTCGGGTCGCGCCGGGTTAGCACAGTGGTAGTGCAGCGGTTTTGTAAACCGAAGGTCGCGGGTTCAAATCCTGCACCCGGCAGATGCCCATAAGCGAGGCGGAGCGCCGCATGACCGACATCTACCGCGACGGCGTGGTCGTGATCGGGGCTGGCGTGGCCGGCCTTGCGGCCAGCCGCTGCCTGCGTGCGGCCGGGGTTCCCACGACCTTGATCGAGGCACTGTCGCGCATCGGCGGCCGGGCTGTTACGGCCGATGTCTGCGGTGAGCCGTTCGACCTGGGGGCCACGTGGCTACACGATGCGGACCGCAACCCTTTGGTCGACCTGTCTGACATACCGCTGATCGATTCAGACGCGTTGCGCACCGAGCGCGTGACGGTTGCCGGCCGCCTGGCCAGCCCGGAGGAGCTTGCCGCCTATGAGGCTGCGTGGAGTGGGGTGGATGCGGTGGTCGCGCCGGCGCTGGGTGGGCCGGATACGAGCCTGGAGGCCGCACTGGCGGCCATGGCCGGCGATCCCTGGGAGCCGTTGATCACACTATGGGAGGGTGCGACCATCGCCGCGGTGGATGCGGACCGATTGGGCCTGCAGGATTGGTGGCGCAACCGTCTGGATGGTCCGAACCGGGTGCCACCCGAGGGGGTCGGGGCGTTCGTGGCGCGGTTGCTGGCGACGGAGGCCATTTTGTCCTGTGCGGCGGAGCGGATCGACTGGTCGGGGCCGGGGGTGCGGATCGGTACGGCGCAGGGAGTTATCCGCGGTGCCGCCGCCATCGTCACCGTTTCGACCGGCGTGCTGGCGGCCGGGCGCATGCGGTTCGACCCGGAGTTGCCGCTGGCGGTGCAGCGCGCCATCCATGGGCTGCCGATGGGATTGCTGACCAAGATCGCGCTGCCTGGGAACGACCGGCTGGGCCTGGCCGCCGACACGCTGCTGGTCGATCGCGAGGGGGCGATGACGTTCAATGCGTGGCCGTTCGGCCGCAGCCACATCGCGGGCTTCGTGGGCGGGCGGCGTGCCTGGGGGGTCGCCGACGATCCCGCCGCGATGGAGGCGCTGGCCCGCGAGGAGTTGCGACGTATGCTGGGCGGCACAGCGCTTCGTGGTATCGGATCGGCCGCGCACATCTCGGCATGGGGCACGGATGCCGCATTCCTGGGCGCCTATGCCTATGCCGGGCCGGGCGACGCCGACGAGCGTGGGGTGCTGGCAGCCGCCTTCCCGGGTGAGCGCCTGGTGTTTGCGGGTGAGGCGGCGCGCACCGACGGCCTGGCTGGGACGGTTGGTGGGGCCTATCTCAGTGGGGTCGAGGCGGCCCGACGGTTGCTTGCGCTGCGGCCAGGTGGTGGGTTGCACCCGCCCTACCGGTGATCGGCAGGGTGGGTGACGAGGGGTTCAGTGCATCTCCTGGAGGCGCGCCAGCAGGAAGTCGCGAAAGACTGCCACGCGCTTGCTGTTCCGCAATTCCTCGGGATAGACGAAGAACACGTCGATCTTGGGGCTTTTCAGCTCTGGCAGCAGTTTTGTCAGGCCCGCCAGATCGTCGGTCATCCAGTCCGGCAGGACACCGATGCCCATGCCGGAGCGGATGGCCAGCGCCATGGCGTGCAATGAGTTCACCTCGAGCAGTGGCCGCCGGGGCGATCCGGCGCGGCGGCCGGCCTCGGCCAGCCAGTTGATGTCCGCCACGGGCGGGCGATAGTCGCCGAACAGGATGATCTTGTGGTCGTCCAGGTCCTCGGGCCGCTGGGGCGTGCCGTGGGCGGCCAGGTATTCGGGCGAGGCGACCACGAGCCAGGTGAGCTGCATCAGGTGGCGCTGCACCAGGTCCGGCTGTTTCGGTGCATGCATCCGGATGGCGACGTCGGCCTCGCGCATGGCGAGATCGAGATCGGTGTCGTCCAGCAGCAGCGTCATAGTGACGTCTGGGTATTGGGTCAGGAACTGCTGTAGCCGGGGTGCGAGCCACGTCGAGCCGAAGCCGACCGTGGTCGTCACCTTGATACGGCCGGCGGGCTTTTCCTTGCTTTCGGTCAGCAGCGCCTCGGTCATCGCCAGCTTTGCGAAGACCTCGCGCACTGTCCGGTTCAGGCTCTCGCCCTGCTCCGTCAGGATCAGACCGCGCGCGTGGCGGTGAAACAGCGGCACCTGCAGGTTCTCCTCCAGGGCTGAGATCTGGCGCGATACGGCCGACTGGCTGAGGTTAAGCGTCTCCCCGGCATGCGTGAAGCTGCCTGCTTCGGCCACCGCGTGGAACACCCGCAGCTTGTCCCAATCCATCTGCTCGCCTGCCTTTCCTGCAGCCCTGCACGTCGAGTCGTGCATGTTGCCGCTGTCAGACTAGCCTGCATAGGCCTGTTTGCGTCGAATGTTTACTCGGCGGCCTTGTCTGAGGCAGTTTCGAGCCCGCTGACCCTGGTTCGTGTCCGCATGGTCACAAACTCTTCCGCGCTGGTCGGATGGATTCCGATGGTGCGGTCGAAGTCCGCCTTCGTGGCGCCGGCGGTCAGCGCGACTCCGATCCCCTGCATCATCTCCGCCACGTCGTCGCCCAGCATATGCACGCCGAGGACTCGCTGGGTCGGTTGATCGACGACCATCTTCATCAGCGTTTTCTGTCCCCGTCCGCTCATCACATGGCGCATTGGCGTGAAGCGGGCGACATACACGTCGACGGGCCCTCGTGCGGCGGCGACATCCTCTGTCAGCCCGACGGTTGCGATGGGCGGGTTGCTGAAGACCGCGGTGGGGACGGCGTCGAACGACCAGGTGCGTGGCGGCGGCGGGCCGAAGAGGCGGGCGGCCAGGTGATGACCCTCTGCGATGGCGACCGGGGTCAGGTTCAGCTTGTTGGACACGTCGCCCAGGGCGAAGACGTGCGGCTGGCTGGTCGCGTTCAGCGCATCGACGATCACGGCGCCGCGGGCGTCCACCGCGACACCGGCCACGTCCAGACCCAGGCCCTTGGTATGTGGTTTGCGGCCTACGGCGAAGAAGACGAGGTCCGTCTCGATCACGTGGCCGTTCGTCAGCGTGACGCGGCGTGATTCGCCGGCAGCTTCCACCTGATGCACCGTCTGGTTGGGGTGAAGGCGGATGCCTTGGCGTTCCATGGCGGCGGCCAGGTCCTCGCGCAGCTCCATGTCGAAGCCACGCAGCGGCAGCGTCTGGCGGAACACCAGCTCCACCTCCGCCCCCAGGCCGCGGAACAGGCCGGCGAACTCCACGGCGATGTAGCCGCCGCCGATCATCAGCACGCGTTTGGGGAGGGACGGCAGGTGGAATGCCTGGTCCGAGGTGATGCCCAGTTCCATGCCGTTGATGGCGGGTTCGATCGACGGCTTGCCGCCGGTTGCGATGACGATGCGGCTGGCGGTGATCTGCTTGCCGCCGACATCCAGAGTGTGGGGCCCGGTGAAGCGGGCATGGGCGTCGTGCAGGATGACGCCGGGTTCGCCGAGCAGGGCGCGGTAGATGCCGTGCAGGCGGGCGATCTCGCGGTCCTTGCGTTCGATGAGCGCCGTCCAGTCATGGGTGCCGGGCTCGGCGCGCCAGCCGAACCCGTGCGCGTCTTCTGCCATGCGGCCGTATTCGCTGGCCTGCACCATGATCTTCTTCGGCACGCAGCCGACGTTGACGCAGGTGCCGCCCCAGTAGGTGTCTTCGGCGATGCCCACCTTGGCACCGTGTGCGGCTGCGATGCGGGCACAGCGGACGCCGCCGGAGCCGCCGCCGATGACGAAGAGGTCGTAGTCGAAGTTGCTCATTTGGCGGCCGTTGGGGTCGGACCATAGGCGATGACAGGTGCCTGGACCGGCTGCTGTTCGAACTTGTATCCAGATGCGCCGGCAATCGCCGCGACCGTAGCCGGGAAGATCGCGATGTTCGGAGGTGTCTCCCGGACCGCTTGTTTGGTGTTAAGGTTCAGGTTCATCCGCATCGGCTCCAGCTTCAACGCCTGCCCGTCGTCTTTCGGCACTATAGCCCGCCGAGCGCCAGGTATTTGATTTCCAGATAGTCCTCGATCCCGTATTTGCTACCTTCGCGGCCCAGGCCACTGGACTTCACACCGCCGAAGGGGGCGACCTCGGTGCTGATGATGCCTTCGTTGATGCCGATGATGCCGCTTTCCAGGGCCTCGGCCACGCGGAAGATGCGGCCGACGTCACGGGCGTAGAAGTAGGCGGCGAGGCCGAATTCGGTGTCGTTGGCCATCTCGATCGCTTCTGCCTCCGTGTGGAAGCGGAACAGCGGCGCCACGGGTCCGAAAGTTTCCTCGTTGAAGACCATCGCATTGCGCGGCACGTCGGCCAGGATGGTGGGTTCGTAGAAATTGCCGCCGCGGGCGTGGGGCTTGCCGCCGGTCACGATGTGGGCGCCCTTTGCGAGGGCGTCGGCGACATGCTCCTGCACCTTGGCCAGGGCCTCGGCGTTGATGAGCGGGCCCTGGGTCACGCCGGGCTCGGTACCGTCGCCCACGCGTAGCGCCTCGACCGCCACCTTCAGCTTTGCCACGAACGCGTCATACACGCCGTCCTGGACCAGAAGCCGGTTCGCGCAGACGCAGGTCTGGCCGGTGTTGCGGTATTTGCTGGCCATCGCGCCCTTCACCGCCTCGTCCAGGTCAGCATCGTCGAACACGATGAACGGCGCGTTGCCGCCCAGCTCCATGCTGGTCTTCTTGATGGTCGGCGCGCATTGCGCGAGCAGCTTGGCGCCCACTTCGGTGCTGCCGGTGAAGCTGAGCTTGCGGACGATGGGGTTCGCGGTCAGCTCGCCGCCCACGGCGCCGGCCGG
>JAYVEG010000044.1:0-18889 GCA_043748985.1 Rhodospirillales bacterium | reverse complement strand
TCTGAAGATAACTTCCAGCTTCTCTCATCAATGGCAGGATTTTCGTATCCTCACATAAATTCTGCGCGGAACGGCGTGGTCATTCGACACAAGCTCGCGCGTGACAGGATAGGTAACGGGCTCGCTCGACCGGTCGTGGTCTATCGCCCAAGCCACTCCAAGGCTTGTATTCCTGCGGCACGGCCGGTCGCGAAGCATGCCTGGAGCAGGTAGCCGCCGGTGGACGCTTCCCAATCGAGCATCTCGCCGGCGAGGAACACGCCGGGCCGGGTATGCAGCATTGCGCCGTCCAGTGTGCTGAATTTCACACCGCCGGCAGTCGAAATGGCGCGGTCGATTGTGCGGATGCCAGTCAGCTTCAGGGGAAGTGCCTTGACCCGTTCGGCCAGGGGCAAGTCGCTGGGCACTTCTCTTACCAGGGAGGAGGCTGCCGCGCTGAGGCCGGCGCGGCGCAGGGCGTTGGACATGGAGATGCCGGCGCCGCCGAGGCGGGCCGCCAGTGCAGACATATCGAGGTCGGGGCGGAGGTCGAGCGTGAGGATCGCTTCGCCGTGGGTTTCGATCGCATCGCGCAGGCCGGCAGACAAAGCATAGATGGCGCCGCCCTCGATGCCCTCGGCGGTGATGATGGCCTCGCCGCGGACGGTGCGGCCGGCGTGGGTCGCGGCAATGCGCTTCAGCGGCTCGCCGGCGAAGCGGAAGACGTGCGGCGACCAAGGGTGCAGGAAGCCCACATTCGAGGGGCGCAGCGGGGCAACTGCGGCGCCCGCAGCCTCGAGCGCCGGCACCCAGGCGCCGTCCGAACCGAGGCGGGGCCAGGAGGCGCCGCCCAAAGCGAGGATGGTGGCGTCGGCGTTCACCAGCGCCGGGCCAGAGGCAGTGTCGAAGCGCAAGGCGTCGCCATCCCAGCCGACGAAGCGATGGCCGGTGCGGAGCTGGACGCCGGCTGCGCCCAGGCGGCGCAACCAGGCGCGCAGCAAGGGTGAGGCCTTGAAGGCGCGAGGGAAGACGCGGCCGCTGGAGCCGACGAAGGTTTCCTGGCCCAACGCCTCGCACCAGGCGCGCAGGGCGTCGGGCGGGAAGGCTTCGATGGCCGGCGCAAGTGCTGCACGGGCCGGGCCATATTGGCCAAGGAAACGGTCCAGCGGTTCGGAGTGGGTGAGGTTCAGGCCGCCGCGCCCGGCAAGCAGGAATTTCCGGCCGAGGCTGGGCATGCGGTCGAAGACGGTGACAGGCTGGCCGGCGGCAGCCAGGGTTTCGGCTGCCATGAGGCCGGCCGGGCCGCCGCCGATGACGGCGATCACGCCGCGGGCGGGGCGAAGACGTCGGAGGGGGATGGCTCGGTGCGGGAGTAGCCGCTGGTGGTGTAGATGCCACCCTGGTAGCGCTCCTGCACGGGGTTGCCGCTGACGACACCTTCGAGCTGGGCGGCATAGGAATCGGCGCTGTCCTGCGGGGCCCAGCCGAGGCGGGCGCGGTGGTCGCCGCGCCACCACGTCATCCGCTGGTTGTTCGAGGCGCCCCAGACGACGCTGTGGCCGACGGTTTCGGCGAGCACGCAGCGCTCCAGCAGGCGGATGAGGTCATCGAAGGACAAATAGGTCGCCAGCATGCGGGCGTCCTTCGGCTCGGGCAGGCTGGAGCCGATGCGGAGGTTGACGTTCTCCACGCCGTGCTTGTCCCAGTAGAGGCGGCCCATCAGTTCGCCGTAGGCCTTGGAGAGGCCGTAATAGCTGTCGGGCCGGAAGTCGCAGTCGGCGTCGAGGGTGGTGGTGCGCTCGTGGAAACCGATGCTGTGGTTGGAACTGGCGAAGACGACACGGGCGTTCTCGCGGCGGGCGGCCTCGTAGATGAAATAGAGGCCCTGGAGGTTGGGGCCCATCACCTCCTCGAACGGCCGATCCACCGAAACGCCGCCGAAATGCAGGATGGTGCCACAGCCCTCGGCGATGCGCAGGACGGGGACGCCGTCGGTTAGGTCGACCTTGGTGAAGGTGGCGTTCGGCGGGAGCGGGTCCGGGAAGTCGGCGATGTCGGTCAGGCGGAGGGTCCAGCCGAGTTTTGCCAGCGCGGGGGCGATCTGGCGGCCGAGCATGCCGCTGGCGCCGGTGAGGAGGATGGGGCGGGGGTCGGGCATGGCGTGTCCTCTGATGTTTCAGGTCGCGTTGTGGGGGTTGTGGTCGGGGCTTGCCCTCCGGTCAACCGGGCTGCACCCTCTGGCGCATGCAAACCCCCCCGCTGCAAACGATCGCTCAAGCCGCCGAAGCCCTGTCCATGGGCGCCACCACCGCCCGCGCGCTGATCGAGGCCTGTCTGGAGCGTATCCAAGACCCGGGTGGCGAAGGGACGCGGGTTTTCGTTCGGGTATACGCCGAGGCGGCGCGGGCGAGTGCGGATGCGATGGATGCGCTGAGGAAGGTGAACCGGCATCCCGGGGCGTTCGCCGGCATCCCGATCAGCCTGAAGGATCTGTTCGACGTAGCCGGCGAGACCACCGCTGCAGGCAGCAAGGCCCTGCATCAGGCCAAGCCAGCGGTGGCGCATGCGGTCGTCGTGCAGCGGCTGCTGGCGGCGGGGTTCGTGCCGATGGGGCGGACCAACATGACGGAGTTCGCGTTCTCCGGCATCGGGATCAACCCGCATTTCGGGACGCCGAAAGGGGCATGGGATCGGGGCGCCGGCGTTGCCGGCAAAACTGACCTTGGGCATGTGCCGGGGGGGAGTTCGTCAGGGGCCGGGGTGTCGGTGGCGGACGGGATGGCGTTCATGGGGCTGGGCACGGATACCGGCGGGTCCTGCCGGATCCCAGCGGCGTTCAATGGGGTGGTGGGTTACAAGCCCACGGCCCGGCGGGTGCCGATCACAGGGGTGCTGCCGTTGAGCCCGTCGCTGGACAGCGTGGGGCCGTTGGCGCGCAGCGTGCAGTGCTGCGCGACGGTGGATGCGATCCTGGCGGCCGAGACGCCGCGGGCGGTGCCGGCCATGGCGCTGCGCGGGTTGCGGCTGGCGGTGCCGGCCAATTTCGTGATGGACGGGATGGACGCCACAACGGCGGCGGCGTTCAGCCGGGCGCTGAACCGGTTGGACAACCTGGGTGTGCGGATCACGCATCTGGCGTTCCCGCAGTTCGAGGCGATCAACAAGGCCAATGCCTCGGGCGGGTTTGCGGCGGCGGAGGCGCATGCCTGGCATCGGGCGCTGCTGGCGGACCAGGCGACGGTGTATGACCAGCGGGTGCGCAGCCGGATCGAGCGGGGCCGGGGGATGACGGCGGGGGACTACATCACGCTGATGCAGGACCGGGCGCGGATCATCGCCGATTTCGACGAGGCGGCAGCGCCCTACGACGCCATCGCGCTGCCGACGTCGCCGATCGCGCCGCCGACGATCGCCAGCCTGACGGACGATGCCGATTTCAACCGGGTGAATGCGCTGGTGCTGCGGAACTGCGCGTTGTTCAATTTCCTGGACCGTTGCAGCATCAGCCTGCCGGCGCATCGCGCGGGGGAGGCGCCGGCCGGGCTGATGCTGGTTGGGCCGACCATGGGCGACGCGCGGCTGTTTGCCCTGGCCAACGCTATCGAACCCATTCTGAAGGAGTGATCCCCATGCGCGCCCTGTTGCTTGCTGCCACGATGCTGGTGGCTACCGTTCCCGCGCACGCCCAGGCCGTCATCGACGCGGTCATCGCCCGCGGCACGCTGAAGGTCGGGCTGACGGGTGACTACAAGCCGTTCAGCATCAAGGATCAGGGCGGCGTGTTCTCGGGGTTGGATGTCGAGATGGCGAGCAGCCTGGCCAAGGCGCTGGGGGTGAAGGTCGAGATCGTGCCGACGTCGTGGCCGACGCTGATGTCGGGACTGCAGTCCGGCGCCTATGACATTGCGATGGGCGGGATCACGGTGACGACCGACCGGGCAAAGGTGGCGCTGTTCTCGACACCGGTGATGCATGGCGGGAAGGGGCCGATCGCGCGCTGTGCCGACAAGGACAAGTTCCAGACGCTGGCGGACATCGACAAGCCCGGCGTGCGCGTCATCTACAATCCCGGCGGCACCAATGACCGCTTCGCGAAGGCCAACATCAAGCAGGCGACACTGATCGAGTTTCCGAACAACGCCGTGATCTTCGAGGAGATCATTGCGGGCCGGGCCGATGTGATGATGACCGACAGCGTCGAGACGCGGCTGCAGCAGAAGCTGCATCCGGAGCTATGCGCGATCCATCCGGACGAGCCGTTCGACCATAGCGACCTCGGCTACATGCTGCCGCGCGACCTGGTGTTCCAGCAGTTCGTGAACGTGTGGCTAAGCGTGCAGCAGCAGAATGGCGAGCGGGTGAGTGTCACGGCGAAGTATTTGGGGAATTGACGCGATCGAGGTGAATAACGCTCGACGCCAATTTGCCAGCGATCGCTTTCGCTTTCAATATCGGTTCGTTACGAATATGGGATAGACGCCGTATCAAAATGGTGTCGCCGGTGCCCCGGATTTTCGGTCGTGCGGTTTCCTGATTGTGTTGTTCGCGGCATCGCCTGGCGGGCGAGCACGTATGCGTTCAGCGGGCTTTGCTCTGATTGCACCGGGCTGCAGTCGGGCACCAGCGTGGTGACGGGCACGCTTGTGCTGGTCAACGACGCATTGGGCCAGGCGCTCGATGCCAGCAACTTCGTCTCGTTTGCCTATGATGGTTCGAACAAGGCCGGACCGTTGACGATCACGAACCCGACCGCCTTCAGCGCGACCCTCACCGACATGATGAGCCAGTTCGTCGCCGTTCGCGTGCGGACCGATGCCTGGGACTTCGCGACCGACTTGGGCGGCAATCTCAACCTTGCCGACGTGTCGGGCTTCGGCACGGGGCCAGGCGCGGGAGCGCCTCTGGACGTGGGAACAGCGGCGACCTGGACGGAGCTGCCGGAGCCCGCGACGCTGCCGCTGCTTGCAGGCGCATTGCTGGCGAGTGCGGGGCTGGCGAGTGCGGGGCTGGCGGTTGCGGGGCTGGCGGTTGCGGGTAGGCCTCGGCGCCGGGATGGCTTGCCATAGCGGCGCGGCGGATCGATGGTGCCCTGAACGAGGGGAACAAGGCCATGGACCACTGCATCGTCGGCTGGGCACACACGAATTTCGGCAAGCATGAAGGGCTGGACGTCGAAGGTCTGATCGAGCAGGTGGCCGGGGCGGCCATCGCAGATGCGGGGATCTCGGCGGAGGAGATCGACGGGACGTTCTTGGGCATGTTCAACAACGGGTTCTCGCGGCAGGACTTCCCGTCGTCGCTGCCGATGCAGTCGATCGAGGCGCTGCGTTTCAAGCCGGCGACGCGTTACGAGAATGCGTGTGCCTCGGGCTCGGCGGCGATCCATGGGGCGCGGGATTTCCTAAGCGCCGGGCGGGGTCGGTTCGCACTGGTGATCGGGGCGGAGAAGATGACGGGGCTGTCGAATGCGCAGGTGGGGGAAAACCTGCTGGGGGCCTGTTATCGTAAGGAAGAGGGGGAGATCGAGGCCGGGTTCGCCGGCGTGTTCGGCCGGATCGCGGAGCGGTATTTCCAGGCGAACGGGGACCAGTCGGATGCGCTGGCGTCGATTGCAGCAAAGAACCACAAGAACGGTGTCGACAACCCCTATGCTCAGATGCGCAAGGACCTCGGGTATGATTTCTGCCGCACGGTCAGCGAGCGGAACCCCTATGTCGCGCCGCCGCTGAAGCGGACGGATTGCTCTTTGGTGTCGGACGGGGCGGCGGCGCTGGTGATCACGGACGAAGAGACGGCGCGGACCATGGGCAAGGCCGTGAAGTTCCGGGCGGCGGTGCATGTGAACGATTTTCTGCCGTTGTCGCGGCGGGATCCGACGCGGTTCGATGGGGCGGCGCGGGCGTGGCACATGGCGTTCGAGCAGTCGGGGCTGACGTTGGAGGATCTGTCGTTCGCGGAGGTGCATGACTGTTTTACGATCGCGGAGCTGCTGGCCTATGAGGCGATGGGGCTGGCCAAGCAAGGCCAGGGGGCTCGGGCGATCCTGGATGGGACGACGCAGGCGACGGGACGGCTTCCGATCAACCGGAGCGGTGGGTTGAAGGCGAAGGGGCATCCGGTGGGGGCCACGGGGGTGAGCATGCACGTGATCTCGGCGATGCAATTGATGGGCGTGGCCGGGGCGATGCAGTTGCCGAAGGCGGAACTGGCCGGGGTGTTCAACATGGGCGGGGCGGCGGTGGCGAACTACGTCAGCATCCTCGAACCCGTTCGCTGAGCCGTGATAAGCGAATAGGCGCGCCCGATGCCGGCCGGCGGCCATGGTGGAGGCCAACGCCGGCAACCCGGCCCAGGCAGCCCCCGCCGGCGTTCCTGATAAACTGCTATCTTTCATGGGACGCAGGCTGCGCGAGCGGCGTGCCGGGAAGAACCCTTGTTTTCTATCGCCAACCCAGCGTGTCGCAGAGTCCCGGATATGACAACGGCCGGGGCGAGCGGTCCCCTGGCCATGGTCCGGGCGGCGTATCGGAACCGGGTGGGGTTATGTCCCGGTCCCGAGCGCGGTCACTCCGTGTGGTTCGTCACTCCCGATGGTGGGCGTCGTCGTGGAACACGCTGCTGGGCGTGTTCACGCTGGACGCATCGGCCACCTGGGGCATATCGGTGCGGTCGTAGGCCTCGCTGGCCCAATTATGCGCATGGACCAGGCCTTCATCGTAATCGTGGTGGGACATATTCGGTCTCCTTGCTGGCGGGGTTACGCGGGAACCGGCTCGGCCTGGAACTGGGCCGTCTCGGTGCTGTGGGCCATTGCTGTCGTGCTGCTGCGGCCGCCCGAGGCGGCGGTGGCAACGGCGTCGAAGTAGGAGACGCCGACCTCGCGCTGGTGTTTGGTCGCGGTGTAACCGTGGGCTTCGCTGGCGAACTCGGCCTGTTGCAGCTCGGAATAGGCGCCCATGCCGCGGGCCTTGTAGGCGCGCGCCAACTCGAACATGGAGTGGTTCAGGCTGTGGAAGCCGGCCAGGGTGATGAACTGGAACTTGTAGCCCATGGCGCCGATCTCGCGCTGGAAGGCCTCGGCCTGGGCGACGCTCATCTTGCGCTTCCAGTTGAAGCTGGGCGAGCAGTTGTAGGCGAGCATCTTGCCGGGGAACTGGCGATGGATGGCCTCGGCGAAGGCGCGGGCGTCGTCGAGGTCGGGCTCGGAGGTTTCCCACCAGAGCAGGTCCGCGTAGGGGGCATAGGCCAGGCCGCGGGCGATGGCGTACTCCTTGCCGACGCCTTCCTTGATGCGGAAGAACCCTTCCGGGGTGCGGTCGCCGCTGAGGAAGGGGCGATCGCGGTCGTCGACGTCGCTGGTGAGCAACTGGGCGCTTTCGGCGTCGGTGCGGCAGAGCAGGACAGTGGGCACGCCCTCGACGTCCGAGGCCAAACGGGCGGCGTTGAGGGTGCGGATGTGCTGGCTGATCGGCACCAGGACCTTACCGCCGAGGTGGCCGCACTTCTTTTCGGAGGCTAGCTGGTCCTCGAAGTGGACGCCTGCGGCACCGGCCTCGATCATGTGACGCATCAGCTCATAGGCGTTCAGCGGGCCGCCAAAACCTGCCTCGGCGTCAGCGATGACGGGGGCCATCCAATAGGTGCGGTCGACTTTTTCTTCCAGTGTCGCGATCTGGTCGGCGCGGCGGAGCGCATTGTTGATGCGCTTGATGACCTGCGGAACGGAATCCACGGGATAGAGGGATTGGTCAGGATACATGGTGCCCGCGGTGTTGGCGTCGGCAGCGACCTGCCAGCCCGACAAATAGATTGCCGCCAGCCCGGCCTTCACCTGCTGCAGCGCCTGGTTTCCGGTCAGCGCACCCAGGGTGTTCACGTATGGCTCTGTCTTGAGCAGATGCCACAGGCGCCGGGCTCCCATCTCGGCGAGGGTGTGCTTGATGCGGAACGAGCCGGAGAGGCGGGCGACGTCGGAGGGCGTGTAGTCCCTGACGATGCCGTCGAAGCGGCCGGGCTCGGGGGGCGTGCCGGCGCCGCCATCGGGGGCGAAGCAGGGTTGGGGGTGTGGGATCATGGTCCTGGGTCTCCTGGCTGCGGCCTCGTTGGGGCGCACAGACAAACAACGCCGTTGCTGTTTGAAAAGAAAGCGGCGATAGGGTCAGTACAACGCAAGCATGTCGGTGGATTTACAAGTGAACAACTCGACAAGGAAAGATTGTCAATGTCGCGCCCGCTGATCGGCCGCACCATCCGGCGGCTGCGGACCGAGCGCACATTGTCGCAGCAGGCGCTGGCGGCGCGGCTGGGGATCTCGGCGAGCTACCTGAATTTGATCGAGCATGACCAGCGGGCGGTGACGGCGTCGTTGCTGCTGAAGCTGGGCACGGTGCTGCAGGCGGACCTGGCGGCGTTGTCGGGGAGTGCGGAGCGGCAGTTGGAGTCGGGCATCCGCGAGATCCTGGCCGATGCGGCGCTGGGGCTGGAGCCGCTGCCGGAGTCGGAGTTGCAGGCGCTGGCCGGCAGTGCGCCTGGGGCGGCGCGGGCGATGCTGGCGCTGTACCGGGCGTGGCGGGTGGCGCAGGAGGATGCGAGCGGGATCGCACTGCCGAGCGGGCGGCGCGTGCTGCTGCCGACCGAGGAAGCGCGGGACTTCTTCCAGGACCGGGGCAATCATTTCGCGGCGCTGGAAAGCCTGGCGGAACGTGTGGCCGCACAGTGCGATGCCAGCGCCTCGGGACTGGATCGGGCAATTGCGGAGCGGCTGGCGCGGGATCATGGGGTGCGGGTGCGGGTGGGGCCGCTGGACACGTTGCGGCGCTATGAGCCCGAAACGCGGGTGCTGGACCTGGCGGAGACGATGCGGCGGGAGACGCGGGCGTTCCATCTGGCGTTCCAGCTGATGCTGCTGGAGGCGCGCGAGATCGTCGACGCGTTGGCGGCGGCCGCCTCGCCAAGCTCGCCGGAGGCGTCCGACCTGATCCGGCTGGGGTTGCTGAACTATGCGGCCGGGGCGCTGCTGCTGCCGTATGCGCCGTTCCTCGCGGCGGCACAGGGGTTGCGATATGACATCGACACGCTGGCGGCGCGGTTCGGGACCGGGTTCGAGCAGGCGGCGCACCGGCTGGCGACGTTGCAGCGGGAGGGGGCGCGAGGGATCCCGTTCTTCTTCGTGCGGGTCGATCCCGCGGGGAACGTGGATAAGCGGTTTTCGGCCTCGGGGTTTCCGTTCGCGCGGTTCGGGGGGTCTTGCCCGCGCTGGATGGTGCATACGGCGTTCGCGACGCCGGACCGGATGGTGGTGCAGGCGGCGGAATTGCCGGACGGGGCGGCGTTCCTGTGCTTCGGGCGGGTGCTGACGGGGGCTGCGGCGCGGTGGGGGGAGCCTTCGCCGCGGCATTTGGTGGCGCTGGGGTGCGACATCGATCGGGCGGGGGAGGTGGTTTATTCCGAGGGGCTCGATCTGGCGCGGCGGGTGGGGATCGGCCTGTCCTGCCGGCTATGCGAGCGGATGGATTGCCGGAGCCGGGCGTTCCCGCCGTTGCAACACCGGCTGGTGATCGACCCGAACGAGGGGAGTGCGGTGCCGTGGCGGTTCGTTGCGGTAAAGCCCTGAACGGACGAGAGCAGCATCGGGAGTTCCGCGTTCTTAATCGAGACTCCAGAGATTTTCGTCCAATCCGCTTCGACCGGAAACAACTCTAGTTGCTGTCTTGCAGGATCAGCTTGTTGCCGTCCTGCTTGAAGCCGCCCAGCCGGGACGTGAAGGTCTGCCCCAGCAGGCTGACCTGCAGCGCGCCGGGTTTGGCAACCGATCCGGGGACGTTGTGGCGGGTGATCCCGCCGACCGTGATGGACGGAATGGTGATCGGCGCCACGGCCGAAGCCCCGTTCGCCGTCTGTCCCGTTTGGTCGAACCGCAGGCGGTTCGTATCGAACCCGGCCTTTTCCGCGTCCTCGGCGCGCAGATGGATGTCGCTGGCGCCCGTGTCGAACAGCATGTGAACCGGCGTGCCGCCGAGGTCAGCGTCGAAATAGAAATGCCCATCGCGCTGCCGCTGCGCCACCGCCTCTGCGCGCCCGGCGCCGGAGGGGTAGACGACGGATGGCATTGCTGCGCCAGGGCGGATCACGTTGATGGTTTGGGCGTGGGCGGCGGAGAGATCCAACGAGGCGACGATGAGTGCCGTTCCCAGTGCGACACTTTCCGCAACGGTCCTGAACATGGCAATCATGGCACGACCCTCCGTTTCATCCGACTGCGCCAGCGTGGGGGATGGGTGCGGACGAAGCCATTCAGGAAAGGCCTGGAATTGTTGCGGCCAGTCAGGTCGAGAAGGAGCGGGGTGGTATGATCAGATGGAGCGCCTGGGCGCCACCCTGCACTGCATCGTGGACCAGGCGGCGGTCAAAGGTTGCCAGTGAGCCCCCGCGCGGCGGCCAGCGCCAGGAGAACGCTGTCCGTTACCTGACTCACATTCAAAAACCGGGCCGGGTCGATATGGGCGTCATTCAGGAGGCTGATATCGTCTGACCAGGGCATGTGGCCTCAGAAGGATGCCGTTGCGACAGGAACGGCCGTCCGGGATGGGACGCAAGGCCTGCCGGGCCAGGTCCGACATGACCTCGGCGATGGACCTCTGCTGTTGGGCGGCGAGCGCCCTGGCCGCCGCGAGCACAGCACATCGTAGGTCAAGCATGTTTGGCGCTATCCGCTACAGATAGCTTACCAGCGACAGGCTCTTTGCCCCGGCGATCAGCTGGTAGGACGCCTGCAGCTGCGTCTGCAGGGAGCTGATCTTCGTCAAGGTCGCGGCCATGTCGACGTCCTCGGCGTTCGAGACCTGCTTGCTGGCGGCGGTCTGGGTGGCGGCCAGGGTGGTCTTGCGGGTGGCGAGCCCGGCCTGGATGTCGCCCAGCGCGCCGGTTTCATCGGCCATGGCGCCGATGGCGCTGTGCAGCCGGGTTCGCACGTCTGCAGCGGTGGCCTCGGCTGCGGGGCCGGGGGTGAGGTTTGCGAGCGTCGCGAGCGCGCGCATGACGTCGCGCATGTAGGAGCCTGTGGTAGGCGCCGTAGAGGTCGAAAGGGTGTTGGCGTTGGCGAGCAGGCCGACCTGCAGCTGCTGGCCGTCGCCCACCTCTACCTTCGGGACGGCTGTGCCGATGGTGGTGGAGAAGGGCGGCGCCGCGGTGTCGCTGGCGAGCAGGGCCGCGGCGACCACTGTAGAGTTGGTGTTGGGCACAGGCGGGTTCGCCGTGTCCTGGCCTGCGAAGACGTAGAGGTCGCCTGCCTTCGAGTTCAGCAATTGAGCCACCTGCTCCAGCGCCTGCTTTGCCGTCACTGCGATGCTGCTGACTTCCGAGACGCCGACGCCGTTGATGTTGTTGGTCTTGGCGTAGAAGTCCTGTGCGATCGCACTGATCTGGGACAGGGCGGATTGCGTCACATCGAGCCGGCTTGCCGCGCTGTCGATGTTGTTCTGCCATGTCTGCAGGTGCTGCATCGTGGGCCGCAGATCGAGGCTGGTCCGCAGCCCGGTGCCCAGGCCGGCACAGGTGTCCGAGATCTTGCCGGTGCCCTGCTGCTGCAAGGCCAGGTCGAGCTGCCGCTTCACGGTGTTGCTGTTGTCCGCAAGGCGGGACAGGAGGCTGCTATCGAGGCCGGCGGTGCTGATCATTGGATGGTACCCAGCAGTTGCGTCCACATGCTCTGGACCGCGGCGATGACCTTCGCGTTGGCGCCGTAGCTGTTCTGCAGCTGGACCATGGTCGACAGCTCGGAATCGACGGACACGCCGGTGCCGGCCGCAAGCTTCTTGGTCAGGCTGGCCTGCACCGCCTGGTTGGCGGAGAGCGTACCGGCGGCGTTCGCGGCGGTCTGTGCGTTACCGGCGACCAGGGTCGCGGCCTGGCCGGCGATGGTGCCGCTGCCGCCGTTCAGCACACTGGCGAGCACGGTGTCGATCAGCGTGGTGCTGCCGGCCGCTCCCGCGGCTGCGGTCCCGTCGCGCAGTTGGCTGGGGGTTGCGGTGACGGCGGCGCTGACCTGGATGGACTGCGCGAAGCCGGCCGTGCCGGGGGGCGGCACCACGCCGGCAGAGCCGGTGAACAGGGTCAGGCCAGCACCCTGGAAGCCGGTGGCCAGTGCCTGGGCGAAGCTGTCGGCGTCGGTCTGGGCCGCGGGAAGGATCGTGTCGCGGAGTGCGAGCTCGCCGCCGATGCGGCCGCCGGCGATGGGTGCGGCCCGGCCGGCAACGGTCAGCGCCGGGGCGGTCGATCCGGCGGAAAGCGTCGCGGCGGAGAGGGCCAGCGGCCCGGTTGCGGCGCGGGTGGGCAGGACGGTACCGCCGCTGACGGCCAGGATGTCGCCGTTGGACTGGGTGACGAAGCGGGCGCCGGTCAGCTGGGCGACAGTGCGAAGTTCGGTGTCGCGTCTGTCTTCCAGGTCGGCCGAGCCCTCGTTGCGGCCTCGGGCGGCGATGATCTGGTCGCTCAACTGGCCGATGCTGGACAGTGCCGTGTTGACCTGGGTGACGTCGTCCAGCAGCTGGTCGTGGACCGTCTGGCGGGCGTTGCCGATGGCTGTGGACAGGGTGTTGATGCCGCCGGCCAAGGCTGTGGCCTGGTTCAGCACCGCACGCTGCTGCGTCTGGTTCGAGGGGTCGGTGGCCAGCGTCGAGAAGCCGTCGCGCAGCGCCCCGACCAGGCTGGCCAGGTCCTGGGCACTGCCGGGGGCGCCCTGGGCCTGGTCGATGGCCGACAGGGCGGTCTGGCGGACGTCGTTGTCGGCCACTTCGGCGTCGGCTGCGAACAGGTCGCCCTGTAGCGCCGCGTCGACGCTGCGCGTGGCTGGGCCGGTGCGGACGCCGCCGCCGATGCCCTCGGACGTCACGCTGGTGGCAGAGACCGTCTCGCGCACATAGTCGGGCGTGTTCGCGTTGGCGACGTTCTGCGCGACGCTGGCGAGCTTGCGTTGTATGCTGTCCAGGCCCGAGGCGGCCTGGCTGAGGATGCCGTCCAAGCGCATGGCTTACCGCTTCATGTCGATGGTCTGCTGCAACAACTCGTCCGCCGTCGTCACCATCTTGGTGTTGGCGGAATAGGCGCGCTGGGCGACGATCAGCTTGGTGAATTCCTTGGCGATGTCGACATTACTGCTCTCGACGGAGCTGATGACCAGCGAGCCGGCGCCGTTGGATGCTGACTGCACCGTCTGTGGCGCGCCGCTGTCGCGCGTGGTCTCGAAGGCCTGGCCGTTTTCGCGCTGCAGGGCGTCGGAGTTGGCGAAGGTGATGACGGGGACACGCGCGACGACGCGGGACTGGCCGTTGTCGTAGTTGACCACTACATCGCCGTTGGCGTGCATGTTGACGCCGTTGTAGCTGCCGGGTGCCACACCGTCCTGGGAGAGGGCGCGCAGGCTGTAGGTGGTGCCGGCGTATTGGGTTAGGCCGTCGGCCTGGCCGAAATGGCCAAGATCGAGCGAGATCGCCTGGCTGCCGGCGCCGAAATTGGCGGTGAGGCCGATGGTGGCGGAACCGCTGGCGGCAAAGGTGCTGCCGGTGAGCGTGCCGGCGGTGGAGGTGATGCTGCCGACGGTGCCCTGGGGCGCAGCGGGGTTGCCGCCGGGTCCGAAGGCGATGGTGGCGGTGCCGAGCGAGGTGCCGTCGCCTTGTGCGACCGCGACGGACCAGGTGTTGGCGGTTCCCGCGACGGGCGTCCAGGCTAGGTTGAGTGTCTGAGAGCGGCCGAGCGCGTCGGTGATGGGGATCTGGGTCGCGATGGCGGAGCCGTCCGGCGAGGCGGGCAAGTTGGCGGCGAGGACAGCCTTCTTCGTGGGTTGCGGGCTATAACCAGACTGGCCGATCTGGATCGGTGCGGTCTTGGTCTGGTCGAGCGTGCCGGCGGTGTCGGCGATCCAGCCATTGAGGTAGTCGCCGCTGCCGTTGACGAGGTAGCCGTTCTTGTTGAGCGAGAAGTCGCCGGCGCGGGTGTATTCCGGCTGGTTGCGGAAGACGGTGGCGCCGTTGTTCTCGCCGATGGGGCGGCTGACGTTGAAGAAGCCCTGGCCGGCGATTGCGAGGTCGAGGGCGTTGTCGGTCTGGGTGATGGTGCCCTCGACAGTGTTGACGTAATCGGGCCGGGCGACGACTGCGCCGGGCTGGTTGTTGCTTGCGGTGCTGGTGGTGATGTAATCCTGGAAGTTGGTGTCGACGCGCTTGAAGCCGACGGTCTGGCTGTTGGCGACGTTGTCGCCGATGTTGCCGAAGGCGTTGGACTGGGCGTTGAGCCCACTGATGGCTGTGTTCAATGCGCCGAACAGCGACATGGGATGCTCCTGAGAGGGTGTGCCGCTGAGGGCGGGGTCATCCCAGCCAAGGGCAGGAACCGTGCCAGCGGCTGCGGCCCGCCGCTTCTGGGTTTCGGGCGGCTGGTTGGCAGGCCGGTGTTGCCGGGACTGCCGGTTGGGCCCGGCAGGATTTGCCGTGTGCAGCGTATTGCGGGCGGTGCCGTGCCGGATTTGCCGGGGTTTCGCGGCTGGCCCGGCCCTTGCGGAAGGGTGTGGCATGTCCAGTCCCTCCGCCATCGCAGCCACCATGTCCTCGAACGCGCCAGCGGGCCGGCCGGCTGCCGCTGGACCGGCGGGCTTCGGCGATCTGCTGGGCCTTGCCCTGCAGGGGGTGGCGGGTCCGGCAGTTGCGTCAGAGGCAGGGTTGGCTATCCCTCATGTGGCATTGGCCCAGCCGCTGCCCGCGCCCGGAACGGCTGCGCCGACGTTCACCGGGCCGGGCGGGCGGGCGACCGGTTCCGGGCCGGGGATACCGCAGACAGCGGTGCCGACAGCCGGTCAGCCAGTGGCAACGCCAGCACCCGCCGCGATGCCAGGGCCGGCGGCAATGCCGGCGCCTGTGCCCGCTTCAGGCATGGTCGCGACAGGTGTGCCAGTGGCTGGCCCGGTGGTGACGTCCACACCTGCCACGCCGGCGCCAGCGATGCCGGTGGGGGCACCCGGTCAGGCAGCAATCCCGGCCGGGTCGGGCGAAAAGCGGGGCCTGCCTGCGGCGGTGCGATCCGGCGGGCGGGCACGGGAGCCCGAGGGACCTGCAGCCGCCACACCGGCAACCGTTGCGGCCCCTGCCAACGCCCGGGCCTTGCCGGCATCCGATGCTTCACAGATGGATGCGCCCGGGATCGACGAGGCTCCGACTGCGGGTATACCGGCTTCCCCGGACACCGAACCTGTTCAAGCGCTGTGTGGCGCGGTGACGGGGGCGGCGGCCGCCCCGGCGCAAAGGGCGGGTGGCGGGCCGTCCACAAAGAGCCCGGCATCGCCACAGACAATAGTGCCGGGCCGGACGCAGTCCGGCGAGGATAAACCGGCCCCGGTGGTCTCGACGGCAGAGGCAGCGACCTGTCCGGCACCGAACTCGGCGGTTTTGCCCGCCTTGCTCCCGGCGGCAGGCCCGCCCGGCCGCGCGGTCGGCCCCGGCTCGCCGCCGGTGACGCTTGCCGTGACGGCGCCGGGCATACGGACGGTTGAGGCGCGGGTTGCATCGGTGTCAGCGGCAGGGTCTGCACCTGTGGGTGTGACGGGCGGTGTAGCCGGGGCCGGGGCGGCCCATGCCGGTGCAGACGCGGCCATGAAGGTGTTGGTCGTGTCTGTCAGCGGCGCGCCCGAGCCCCTTGCCCCGACGGGGGAGGCGCCTGCTGTCCCGGCTTCGTTCTCCACAAGTCCGGTCTTGGCGCAAACTCCTGCCCAGTCGCCGTTCGCGGCTCTGGTCGCGCCGGCGGCCAGTGCAGCGTCCGCCGCTGTGCCGGCCCCGACCGATGCACCGCCGCCACCGGCGACGCAGGTGGCAGCGGCGTTTGTCGCACTGGCGGCGGCCAGGCCGGGTCAGATGCAGCCGGTCGTCATTCGCCTGGCACCCGCCGAGCTGGGGCATGTGCAGGTTCGCATCGAGCGATCCACCGACGGGCCGGCGCATATCGTGCTCGCGGTGGAGCGGACGGATACGCTGATGCTGCTGATGCAGGATCGGCCGCAGCTGGACACGGCCCTGACCGCTGCGGGGATCTCGCCCGAGGGACGGACTTTGCAATTCAGTCTTTCAGGCGGCAGCGCCGGGGGCGGCAGCAGTGGCGCAGGCAGTGGGGGCAGCAGCGGCGGGGGCAATACCGGTAGCGGCGGCGGCTTCTCCCAGGGTCACGGCGGCGGGCAGGACGAGCAGCCAACCTCCCTGCCCCGGAGCGCCTGGTTGCGTGCCGGCGTCGATATCACAGCCTGATCGAAGGAACCCATCATGAGCGTTGCATCCACGACGAGTACAACCGCCGCCGGCGCAGCATCGGGCGCCACAGCAGCGGGCGCCACGGCAGCGGGCGGGGCCGCCACCACCTCATTGAGTTCTCTGACAAACAACTTCAACGACTTCCTGAAGCTGCTGATGACCCAGTTGCAGAACCAGGACCCGACCGCCCCGATGGACACGAACCAGTTCACCAGCCAGCTGGTGCAATTCACGAGCGTCGAGCAGCAGATCAACACGAACAGCAGCCTGTCGACGCTGATCCAGGCGACGCAGGGCAGCAACCTGCTGCAATCCTCGGCGCTTGTGGGTCAGACGGTGGAAGTGTCGGGCGACCAGCTGAGCCTGCAGTCGGGCCAGGCGACGCTGCACTTCACGGGAACGACGACGCAGCCAGTGAGCATCGGGGTCTACGCGGCGTCGGGCGCGAAGGTGGCGGACGCGACGGTGCCGCAGAACGCAGGCAGCAACAGCTGGACGTGGAATGGCAAGAACGCGAATGGGCTGGCGCTGCCGGATGGCGCCTACAAGGCAGTGGCAAAGACAGCCGATGGCACGGCGGTGCCGTTCACGACGCTGGGGACCGTGACGGGGGTGCAGCGGAGCGGGTCTGCGATGACGGTTCAGCTCGGCGGTCTGTCGGTCGATCTGAACAATGTCCAAACCGTCCGGTAACCGGGCAGGTAACCGGGCAGGTAACCGGGCAGGTAGGCAGGTTTTGCCGCGCCGTTAACCCTGGTGAAAGGTTCCGCCGCCAGAGTCCTCGCATGACGCGCTTCCAGAATGGGACGGGGTGGTGATGGCGATGCTGGCGGGCCTGCGGGCGCTCGGCCCGGTGAAGCTGGCGGCATTGGCGCTGGTGGCGGTGCTGTCGCTGGCGATGGTGGGCATGGTTGCGTTCCGGGGCGCCGGCACGCCGATGGCGCTGCTCTATGGCGACCTGGAGATGCGTGACGCCGGTCAGGTGGCCGACGCGCTGGACCGCGCGAAGATCCCGCACCAGATCGAGGCGGGCGGCAGCCGGATCATGGTGGCCACCGACCAGGTGGCGCGGGCACGGATGCTGCTGGCCAAGGACGGACTGCCGTCGGGCGGGTCGATCGGTTACGAGATCTTCGACCGCGCCGACGGGCTGACGGCCAGCGCGTTCCAACAGGGCATCAACCAGACGCGCGCGCTGGAAGGGGAGCTGGCGCGGACGATCCGCAGCCTGCAGGGGGTTCGGGCCGCCCGCGTGCATCTGGTGCTGCCGCGGCGGGAGCCTTTTGCGCGCGAACGACAGGAGGCGCAGGCAAGCGTCGTGCTGACGATGGTGGGCGCGGCGCGGATGGACCCCCCGGCGGTGCAGGCGGTGCTGAACCTGATCGCCGCGGCGGTGGCCGGGCTTAAGCCGCAGAACGTGGCCATCGTGGACAGTCGCGGCAACCTCTTGACCCGGGCAGGGTCGCCGACGGGCGGGTTGGCTGCGGCGCAGAGTGGGGAGGAACTGAAGCGGGCCTCCGAACTGCGGATCGCGCGGGCGGTGGAGGAGATGCTGGAGCGGACGGTCGGGCCCGGCCGGGTGCGGGCGGAGGCGACGGTGGACCTGGATTTCGACCAGGTGCGCGAGACGCTGGAGAAGTATGATCCCGAGGGCCAGGTGGTCCGCAGCCAGCAGAGCAGCACGGGTAACAGCAAGACGACGGAGCAGGCCCAGAACGTCTCGGTGCAGAACAACCTGCCGAACGCCGATCCCACCGCCAATGCCGGCGGCACGCAGGAGCAAAAATCCGAGGAGACGACGAACTACGAGATCTCGAAGACCGTGCGGACGCTGGTGCGCGAACAGCCGCAGCTGCGGCGGTTGAGCCTGGCGGTGATGGTGGACGGGATCGCGGTGGCGGGTGCCGATGGCAAGCCGACCTGGTCGCCACGGCCGGAGGAGGAGCTGTCGCGGATCGCCAGCCTGGTTCGCAGCGCGGTCGGCTACGACGAGAAGCGAGGCGACAAGATCGAGGTCGTGTCGATGCGGTTCACCCTGCCCGAGGATGGGGCGGATGCGGCGGCGGTGCCGGTTTGGGCGCAGTTCGACAAGGCTGATCTGGTGCGGTTGATCGAGACGGGGCTGGCCGCACTGGCGGCGCTGGTGTGCCTGCTGGCGGTGTTCCGCCCGATGGTGCTGCGGATCGCGCTGGCGCAGCCGCGGCTCGCGGGTGCCATGGCGGCCGGCGGCGGCGGTGCCGATCTGTCGCTGGAGGGTGGCGGCGTGGCGGCCGATGGGACGGCGCTGCCCCGGCCCGGCGGCGGCGCGATCAACGGGGCGGGTGCAGCCGCGGAGGCGGCGGACGAGGTGATTCGCCTGGCCAATGTCGAAGGGGAGCTGCGGGTCGCGTCGCTGCGGCGGGTGGCAGACATGGTCGCGGCGCATCCGGACGAAACGCTGGCCATGATCCGCAACTGGATCGCACCGGAGGACGGGCGATGAGTTGCGGTGGGAGCAGGCGAGGATACAGACCGCGACAAGGGAGGGTGGCGTCATGGCGCTGAAGCAGGACTATGCCAAGCTGAAGGGGCGCGACAAGGCGGCGATCCTGATGCTGCTGGTAGGCGAGGAGCAGTGCGGCAAG
>JAYVEG010000043.1:0-6655 GCA_043748985.1 Rhodospirillales bacterium | reverse complement strand
GATCCGCCCTGACCCGAGTGGCCGAGGCCGCCGGCGTCACGATGGTGGCGCCCCCGGTGCGGCTCTGCACCGACAACGCGGTGATGGTGGCCTGGGCCACGATCGAGCGGCTGCGCCTGGGCTTGCACGATCCGCTGGACACCCCGCCCCGCCCGCGCTGGCCGCTGGCGGAGATGACCGGGGTTGCCTAGATTGCGGCGGAACGCGAGGACATCATGGATCAGCCAATCGACCCTGCACGCGCGCCCGTCCAGACTGCAACGCTTGGAGAACTCTTCGACGTCGTCACCTGCACCCACATCGTCCGTCGCGTGGAACACCCCGGCCGAGAAGCGGTCGTTGGCTCGAGCGTGACGGCCGATCGACAACTCAACCCGCTTGGGGCGGCACTTCAAAACTGTTGGAAGGCGGCCGAGGACGCAGGCCTGAACACCATGACCATCAACGAGATCGACGACGACATCGCAGCCTGCCGTCGCGAGAGCAAGGCAGCCCAGCAAGCGTGATACCAGTCGTTTTGGATACCAACGTGCTGATCTCTGCCCTGCTTTCGGTCCGCGGCAACGAAGCAAGGGTTGTGACGATGATCCAACCCGCCCGGATCGATCTATGCATTTCGGAGCCGATCCTCACGGAATACAGCGAGGTCCTGTTCAGACCCAAATCCGAACGTGTCGAGCGCGCCGCCCATTTGCCGTCATCACTCGTGCAAGAAAACGCGTGCATGGTCATTCCCGGACAAAGCGAGTTTGCATCTCCCGATCCCGGCGACACCGAGTTCATCGATTGCGCCGGTTCGGCAGATGTTATGATCGTGGCTACCGGCAACAAGCGGCATTTCCCGGAGACTTCCCGTAGCCGCGTGGAAGTGGTGAACGCTCGCACACTGCTTGAACGGCTCGGCGCGGTCTAACCGATGAACTACCGCCACGCCTTCCACGCCGGCAACTTCGCCGACTGCATGAAACACGCCCTGCTCTGCTCCATCCTCGGCTTCATGACGAAGAAGCCCACGCCCCTGTTCGTCCTCGACACCCATGCCGGCCGCGGCTCGTACGATCTGATGGCCGACGCCGAACGCACCGGAGAATGGCGCCACGGCTTCGCAAAGCTGCTGCCGCCCCCGCCCGCGCTGCACTTCTATGTCGGCCTGGCGGAACGCCTCGGCCTCTATCCCGGCTCCCCCCGCTTCATCCGCGCGCGCCTGCGCACCGGCGACGGCCTCGCCTGCTGCGAGCTGCACCCCGAGGACCACGCCGCCCTGCGACGCCTGTTCATCGACGAGCCGCAGGTGGCCGTGCACCACCGCGACGGCTACGCGGCCCTCCCCGCCCTGCTGCCACCCAGCCAGAAGCGCGGATTGATCCTGATCGACCCCCCCTTCGAGCAGCCCGGCGAGTTCGACCGCATCACCGAAGCCCTCCAGGTCGGCGCCGCCCGCTTCAACCACGGCGTCTATGCCGCCTGGTACCCTATCAAGCACCGCACGCCCGTCAGCGAATTCCACGCCGCACTTCGGGCCACCGGCCTTAAGAACATGGTGGCCGCCGAGCTATGGCTGCGCGAACCCACCGACCCCGACCGCCTGAACGGCTGCGGCCTGATCGTCCGCAACCCGCCCTTCGGGTTCGAGGCGGAGGCCTTGGCGATCCTGATGGCGCTGCGCGACACGCTGGGCGAAGACACACGCGGGGCCGCCTATATCCGGCTGACAGATGAATAGCCTCGCGGTGATCGGCGCCGGCGCATGGGGCACCGCACTCGCGCTGCATGCGCATCGTGCCGGCCTCGACGTGACGCTGTGGTCCCGCCACCCCATCGAGGGACGCATCAGCCCGCATCTGCCCGGCCACGCGCTACCACCGGGCATCGTCCTGACAACCACGCTGCCGGCCGCCGAAGCGACGCTGCTGGTGGTGCCCGCGCAGCATCTGCACGACGTCGCATCCCACCTGCCAGGCAGTGGCCCGGTCCTCGTCTGCGCCAAAGGCGTCGAGGCGAGACGGCTGCTCTTGCCGCTGGAGATCCTGGCCGAGGCCCAGCCCGGGCGCCCCGCAGCCATCCTAACCGGCCCGAATTTCGCGCACGAGGTGGCGGCCGGCCTGCCCGCCGCTTCCGTCGTGGCAACGTCCGATCCCCGGCTGCGCGCGGCCTTCGTGGCAATGCTGGGTACCGCACGGTTCCGCCTCTACGGCAATGACGATCCCGTGGGCGCCCAGATCGGCGGCGCAGCAAAGAACGTCATCGCGATCGCCGCCGGCGCCGTGATCGGCGCAGGCCTCGGAGAGAACGCGCGGGCAGCGCTGATCACCCGCGGCCTGGCAGAGATCGGCCGGCTCGCACTCGCCCTCGGCGGCCGCGCCGAAACGGTCGCCGGCCTCTCGGGCCTGGGCGACCTGCTGTTGACCTGTACCGGCGCATCCAGCCGCAACTTCCGCTGCGGCTTTGCCCTCGGCCGCGGCGAACTGCTCGAAACCGCAATCGCCGCAGCAGGCGGCGTGGTGGAGGGCGTGGCAACCGCCCCAGCCCTGGTGGCACGGGCCGCCGACATCGAGCTGCCGGTCTGCGCCGCGGTCGCAGCCCTCCTGGCCGGGCAGACGACCCTGCCGGACGCCATCGCCGCCCTGATGGCGCGCCCGGCGCGGGACGAATAGGTGCTCAAGGGCATCGTCACCGTCGGCGGCTGGACCATGGCGAGCCGCCTCCTCGGCTTCCTGCGCGACATGCTGATCGCCGCACTGGCCGGCACCGGCCCGGTCGCGGACGCGTTCTTCATCGCCCTCCGCGTGCCGAACCTGTTCCGCCGCCTGTTCGGCGAGGGCGCGTTCAACGCCGCCTTCGTCCCCGAATTCTCCGGCATCCTCGCAACCGAGGGCGCCCCCGCGGCCCGGCAGTTCGCCCAGGAGGCCATCGCCGTCATGGCCTTCTGGCTGCTGCTGCTCACCATCCTCGGCGAGGTCTTCATGCCGCAGCTGATGGCCCTGCTTGCCCCCGGCTTCGCCGACGTGCCCGGCAAGCAGGACCTGACCATCGCCCTCGCGCGCATCACCTTTCCCTATGTGTTCCTGATCTGCCTGGCGGCCCTGCTCTCGGGCGTGCTGAACGGCCTCGACAAGTTCGCCGCCGCCGCCGCGGCACCGATGGTTTTCAACGGCGTGAGCATCGCGGCGATGCTGCTGCTGACGCCCTACGTCCCAACCGTCGGCCATTCGCTCGCCTGGGGCGTGTCGATCTCCGGCGTGCTGCAATTGGCCCTCCTGGCCTGGGCGGTGCGCCGCTCCGGGATGGCGCTGCACGTCCCGCGCCCGCGCCTGACGCCGAACATGCGGATCCTGCTGCGCCGCATGGGGCCCGGCCTGCTGGGCGCCGGCGTCACGCAGCTGAACCTGGCGGTCGACGTCGTGATCGTCAGCTTCCTGCCGCCCGGCTCGGCAAGCCTCCTCTACTATGCAGACCGCGTGAACCAACTCCCCCTCGGCGTCATCGGCACCGCGGTGGGCACCGCGATCCTGCCGCTCCTGTCGCGCCAGGCCCGCGCAGGCGACGCGGAGGCGGCGGTAGGCACCTTGAACCGCGCCATCGAGATCACGCTCAGCCTAACCTTTCCCGCCGCACTGGCGCTGGCGGTGTCGGGGCAGCCCATCATGGCAGTGCTGTTCGGCCGCGGCGCGTTCGACGCCACCAGCGCGCTGCTGGCATCGCAGTCTCTGGCAGCCTACGCCTTCGGCCTGCCGGCCTTCGTACTGCTGAAGGTGCTGGTCCCCGCCTTCTTCGCGCATGGCGACACAAGCACCCCAGTGCGCGTGGGAATGGTGGCGATCGCGCTGAATCTCGGCTTGAACCTGCTGTTCATGGTGCCCCTCCAGCATGTCGGCCCAGCGCTGGCCACCAGCGTCTCGGCCCTGTTCAACGTGATCGCACTGGCGGTGCTGCTGGTCCGCGCAGGCCGCCTACGGCTGGATCAGCGCCTGCGGCGACGGCTGCCGCGGATGGCCGGTGCGGCGTTGGCGATGGCGACCGCGTTGATCTATGCGCAGGCGTGGTTGGCGCCATGGCTGGCGGGACCCTGGCGGTGGGTGGCGCTGGGGGTTTTGGTTTCGGCGGGCCTTGCGGTGTATGGGGTTGCGGCACAGCTGCTCGGGGCGTTCGACGTCAGGGATGCAGCCCGTCTGATCCGAAGCCGACGCGCAACGAGGGACAGCGCTTGACCCTGTGACGCGGCGGGGCAACAAACCCGCCCATGCAACGCATCTTCTCCGGCATCCAGCCTTCGGGCGTCCCTACCCTCGGCAACTATCTCGGCGCGGTCCGCAACTGGGTGGCGCTGCAGGACGGGCACGAGTGCATCTACTGCGTCGTGGACATGCACGCGATCACCACATGGCAGGACCCGGCTGGCCTCGCCGCGGCCACACGCGATATGGCCGCCGCCCTGCTGGCCTGCGGGATCGACCCGCAGAAGCACATCCTGTTCCATCAATCCGCGGTACCCGCCCACGCTCGGCTCGGCTGGATCTTCCAATGCGTCGCCCGGCTCGGCTGGCTCAACCGCATGACCCAGTTCAAGGACAAGGCCGGCAAGGACCGCGAGAACGTGAGCGCCGGGCTGTATACCTATCCCGCCCTCATGGCCGCCGACATCCTGGCCTATCATGCGACGAAGGTCCCCGTCGGCGACGACCAGCGCCAACACCTGGAACTGGCAAACGACATCGCCCAAAAGTTCAACCACGATTACGGCACCGAGTTCTTCCCGAACATCGAGCCCTTGATCCTCGGCCCCGCCGCCCGCGTCATGAGCCTGCGCGACGGCAACAAGAAGATGAGCAAGTCAGACCCGTCCGACCAGTCGCGCATCAACCTTACGGACGACGCCGACACGATCGCCCTCAAGATCCGCCGCGCCAAGACGGACGCGGAGCCCCTGCCGAGCGAACCGCAAGGCCTGGAAGGCCGCCCGGAGGCCCGCAACCTCGTCGGCATCATGGCGGCCCTGCTGGACACCGACGCAGCGACCGTCCTGCGCGACCACGGCGGCAAGGGCTTCGGCGACTTCAAGGCGGCCCTGGCCGACGTGGTGGTGGCGCACCTCTCACCCATTGCCGAGGAAACCCGCCGCCTGGTTGCCGACACCGGCCATGTCGACGCCATCCTGCGCGAAGGCGCCGCCCGGGCCGCCACCATCGCCGACCCCATCGTCGCCGAAGCCGAACGCCTGGTAGGGTTCCTGAAATGAGCGTCCTGGTCGTGACCGGAGGCAGCCAGGGGATCGGCGCTGCCACAAGCCGCATGGCAGCGGCGCGGGGCTGGGCCGTCTGCCTGTCCTATTCCAGCAATGCCGCAGCAGCAGCCTCGGTCGTCGACGCCATCCAGGCGGCAGGCGGCCAGGCCCTGGCGGTGCAGGCCGACGCTGCAGAGGAGGACGCCACCATCCGGCTGTTCGACGCCGCCGCCGGCATGGGAAAGATCACCGGCGTGGTGATCAACGCGGGCACGACCGGCCCCGTGTCCAGCATCACGGCGATGGAGACCGATGCGCTGGACCGCGTGATGGCCATCAACGTCCGCGGCGCCTACCTGACGCTGCGAGAGGCCTCGCGCCGCATGGCGGAGGGGTCGATCGTGGCGATCTCCTCGCGGGCGTCGCAACTCGGCGGCCCCGGCGAGTGGGTTCACTACGCAGCCAGCAAGGGTGCGGTAGACAGCATGACCATCGGCGCCTCGAAGGAACTGGCGTCCCGCAACATTCGGGTGAACGCGGTCAATCCCGGGCTGATCGACACCGAAATCCACGCGAAGGCCGGACTGCCTGACCGCGTCGCGCGGCTGGGCGCCAGCGTGCCCCTGGGACGGGCGGGCACCTCCGACGATGTGGCCCGCGTCGTGCTGTGGCTGCTATCCGACGAAAGCGCCTATGTGACCGGCGCGCTGATCCCGGTGTCGGGCGGGCGGTGAACTGGCCGGCGCTCGATGCGGCGCTGGCAGCCCTGAGCACCACGCCGTTCCGGACCGGCTCGGTCATCGCCACGATTTATGGCGACGCGATCCTGCCGCGGGGCGGTTCGTTGGCGCTGTCGGACCTGCTGGTCCTGATGCGACGCCTGGGGGCGTCGGACGGGGTGGTTCGCACCGCGGTATCGCGCCTGGCGAAAGACGGCGTACTGGTCGGACGCCGCACTGGCCGGCACAGTGCTTACGCTCTGTCACCTACGGCCAAAACTGAGTTTGGGGCGGCGGTGCCTCAAATCTACGCCATGCCCACCCGACAGTGGGACGGTCGCTTGCGGCTGGCTTTTCCCGACCCTGGAGCAGATCGGACAACGCTGGAAGCAGCAGGGTTCGCATTGTTGGCGCCAGGGGTCATGCTGGCGCCATGGAACCCACCGCCCGGCGTGATTTGCCTTGAAGCATCCGGAACCGATGCGACTGCTAGGGCCTTGGCAGACCGCGCCTGGCCTTTGACGCAACTCGCAGAGATGTATGCAACTTTTAAGAATGTTTTCTCGTCGTTGCTGCCGGCGCCAGAAGTCTCTTCCCTCGACGCCATCGCTGGCCGGGTCGCCACGATCCATGCCTGGCGGCGGATAGCGCTACGCGACCGACACCTGCCGCCCGGACTGCTGCCACCAGGCTGGCCTGGCGATACGGCCCGGCA
>JAYVEG010000042.1:0-6756 GCA_043748985.1 Rhodospirillales bacterium | reverse complement strand
GCATGTGGGCGGGCAGGCCGCCGACGTTGTGGTGGGATTTGATGGTGACGCTGGGACCGCCGTGGGCGCTGATGCTTTCGATGACGTCGGGGTAGAGGGTGCCTTGGGCGAGGAAGTCGGCGCCGCCGATTTTTGCGGCTTCTTCGTCGAAGACTTCGATGAAGACGCGGCCGATGGCCTTGCGCTTGGTTTCGGGGTCGGTGACGCCGTCGAGGGCAGCGAGGAAAAGGGTGGTGGCGTCGCGGTGGACGAGCTTGATGTTGAAGCGGTCGCGGAAGGTCTTCACCACTTCTTCGGCTTCGCCCATCCGGAGCAAGCCGGAGTCGACGAAGATGCAGGTGAGCTGGTCGCCGATGGCCTCATGGATGAGGGCTGCGGCAACGGAGCTGTCGACGCCGCCGGAGAGGCCGCAGATCACCCTGCCCTTCCCTACCTGCGCTTTGATGCGCTGCCTCTGGGCGTCACGGAAGCCGGCCATGGACCAGTCGCCGGTGAGGCCGGCGACGCGGTGGGTGAAGTTTTGGAGGAGCTGGCGGCCGTGGGGGGTGTGGACGACTTCGGGGTGGAACTGGACGCCGTAGTATTTGCGGGCATCGTCGGCGATGGCGGCGAAGGGGGCGCCGGGGCTGCTGGCCACGGGGCGGAAGCCGGGGGGGAGATGCGTCACGTGGTCGCCATGGGACATCCAGACCTGCTCGCGCCCGCCGACGGTCCAGACGCCGTGGAAGAGGTCGCAGTCATCGGTCACGGTGAGGGATGCGTTGCCGAATTCCTGGTGGTCGCCGAGTTGGACCACTCCTCCGAGCTGGTCGCACATGGCTTGCTGGCCGTAGCAGATGCCGAGGATGGGGAGTTTGGAGTCGAAGACGGCTTGGGGGACGCGGGGGGCTTCGGCGTCTTTGACGCTGGCCGGGCCGCCGGAGAGGATCCAGGCGGAGGGGGCGAAGGCGGTCATTCGGGCCGAGGGGGCGTTGTGCGGGAGGATCTCGCAGTAGATGCCGGATTCGCGGACCCGGCGGGCAATAAGCTGGGTGAACTGGCTGCCGAAGTCGAGAATGAGGACTCGGTCTTTAGCGGGGGCGGTATTCATGGGGCAGCTTGCAGCATGACCGGCGGCGAAGGGCAATGGGATTTTACGGTGGGCGGCCCGGCAGATGTGATGGAGGGTCAGGCGGCGACGGCCGCCGCTGGCATCGTGATGCCGACCGTTCTGGCGCCGAGGATGACGGAGTCGGCGCTGCGACGGACCTTCAGACTGTGGCGTTTGCGCGGGTCGAGGCCAAGGCAGGTCACGTGGAAGCCGGAGCGGCCGTTGCCGAAGCCGGCGCCGCGGCCGTCCAGGCGGGTGGGTGTTGACGCTGGTGTAGGCGACGACCTGGCCGTCGACGATGATTTCGAGGCGGACGGGTTCGTTGGAGGGGACGCGGGCCCAGCCGGCGACGAGGTCGGGTGTGGCGATGTCGAGGACGCCTTGGAGGGGCTCGGGTACGGCCGTGGCGAGGCCGGCGAAGCTGCTGAAGTTGCCGGGGATGGAGCTGACGGATGCCGGTGGTAGTGTGCTCGGAAAGGTCGAGCGTGTTGTTGAGGTCGCTGTCCCATAGGGTGACCATCGGGGTGGCATCGACGGTGAAGTCGAAGAAGGGCTTTGCGCCAGCGGCGAGGTTGCAATTGAAGCCGAAGGTCGTTGACCTTTCCGGCGGTTTAGGTGGGCGAAGCATAGACCCCTTCGTCCTGAGCTGACGGCGGAGTCGTGCTGCCGTAACGGAACAGACCGAGTGCACGCGCGACCGTTGTGGCGATCGTGAGATTGAAGGTGATGTTTGGCGATGCTGGACCATCAGGCCAGCAAGGCGCTCCAATCGGACCCGGCATCGAAGTGATAGTTGATTCTGCCGCTGGCGGTGCCCGATGTCCCGCCGCCCCATTTGTATGTGGCCCCGGCGCCCGAATCGGTTGCAGGGATGTCGCCCTTCCAACTCCACAGACTCTGTGTTCCGACGGTGCCGTTCACGTTCAAGCCGTCGACGAAGCAGACTTCGGCCTGCTGCTGTGGAGTGAGCCCTATCGGCAACGGCATGGGCCGTCTCTCGATCGGTTTACGAGGAGGTTGACGCGATGGATACCATTACGACGATCGGTAACACGATGAGACAGGCTGGTTGGAGACAGGCTGGTTGGAGACGGGCTGATTGGAGACGGGCTGGTTGGAGGCAAGCCAACAGCGCCCTATCTGCAGGGCGGGCTGTCGAATGTCGCCGGCTTGAACCGATGAGCCGGATATGCGGTCGAGAAGACTCGAACTTCCACAGGGTTTCCCCCACAAGCACCTCAAGCTTGCGCGTCTACCATTTCGCCACGACCGCATCGCGGAGGCGGCGGTATAGCCGATGAGTGAGACGGGAGCAATGCAGGTTTTGGCCGAGGCATCGGGTGCGGTGCGATGGGAGGTGACGGACGGCCTGCTGGCCTACGAGGCCGGGCTGGCGGCGATGCAGGCGCGGGTGGCGGGGATCCGGGCGGGGACGGCAGAGGAGCTGGTTTGGCTGGTGGAGCACCCTCCCCTTTTCACGGCAGGGACATCCGCGCGGGATGGGGATCTGGTGGCGGCGGGGGGGTTTCCGACGTATCGGACCGGGCGTGGGGGGCAGTGGACGTATCATGGGCCGGGGCAGCGGGTGGCTTATCCGATGCTGGATTTGACGCGGGCGCATGGGGGTGTGCCGGCGCGGGATGTGCGGCGGTTCGTGGAAGGGTTGGAGGAGTGGCTGATCCGGGCGCTGGACCGGTTCAACGTGCGGGGGGAGCGGCGGGTGGGCCGCGTCGGGATCTGGGTGGTGGAGGGGGGTGTGGAGGCGAAGATCGCGGCCATTGGAGTGCGGGTGACGCGGTGGGTGAGTTGGCATGGGGTGGCGCTGAATGTGGAGCCGAATTTGGCGCATTTCGATGGGATCGTGCCGTGCGGGATCAGCGAGCATGGGGTGACGAGTTTGGCGGCGCTGGGGTTGCCGGTGACGATGGCCGATGCGGATGCGGCGTTGCAGGGGGCTTGGGGGGAGGTTTTTGGGGTCTAGGGGTGGTGCTGTGGGGCTGAGACCCTCACCCCGGCCCCCTCCCCGAGGGAGCGGGAGCAGTTAGCGGGTCAGTTTTCTGTCCAGGCGGTGTTCGAGGTGGGTGGCGGCCAGGGAGATGGGCCAGCAGATGGCGAAGTAGAGGGTGGCAACGAGGGGATAGACGATCATCGGCTGGAAGGTGACGTTGACCATGAGCTGGCCGGCGCGGGTGAGCTCGACGAAACCTACGATGGCGGCGACGGAAGTGTTCTTGATGAGCTGGACGAGGAAGCCGACCGTGGGGGGGATGGCGATGCGGGCGGCCTGGGGAAGGATGACGGTGCGAAGCGTGGCCCAACGATGCATGCCGAGGGCGGTGGCGGCTTCCCACTGGGTGTGGGGGATGGCTTCGATGGTGCCGCGCCAGATGTCGCCGAGGAAGGCGGCGGCGTAGAGGGTGAAGGCGAGGGCGACGGCGGGCCAGGCGTCGAGGCGGAGGCCGGTGAGGACGGCGAGGCCGTAGAAGGCGAGGAAGAGCTGCATCAGGAGGGGGGTGCCCTGGAGCAGCATGGTGAAGACCCAGGCGATGAAGCGGGCCGGGCGGGACGGGGATGTGCGGGCGAGCGCGACGATGAAGCCGCCGATGCCGCCGCCGATGAAGGCGACGAGGGTGAGCAGGAGGGTCCAGCGGAGGGCCTCGATGATGAAGAGCAGCTCGTTGGGGCCGAAGGCGCGACTCATGTGCGGACTGCCGGGCGGCCGCGCGTGAAGGTAAGCCAGTAGCCGAGGTCGAGTGTGAGGCGGGCGAGGCCGGCGAGGGCGAGGTAGATGGCGGTGGCGGCAAAGTAGAATTCGAAGCTGCGGAAGGTCGTCGATTGGAGGGAGTTGACGACGGAAGTCAGCTCTTCGGCGGAGATGGCGGAGACGACGCTGGAGCCCAGCAGGATGAGGATGAATTGGGAGGCGAGGCCTGGGTAGCAGACCTTGAGGGCGGGGAAGAGGATGATGTGGCGGAAGATGCGGAGGGGGTGGAGGCCGAGGGCGGTGGCGGCCTCGATCTGGCCGCGGGGGATGGCTTCGATGCCGGAGCGGAGGATCTCGGTGGCGTAGGCGCCGAAGTTGAGGGCGAGGCCGAGGATGGCGGCTTCGTCGGCGTCCATCTGGATGCCGAGGCTGGGGAGGGAGAAGTAGACGATGAAGAGTTGGACCAGGAGGGGTGTGTTGCGGATGATCTCGACGTAGGCGCGGACGGGAGTGCGCAGGCGGGTGTCGCGGGCCAGGGTGCAAAGGATGGCGACGAGGATGCCCAGGGCGAAAGCAGCGGTTGACATCCACAGAGTGGCGAGTGCGCCGTCGAGGAGAAGGCGCCAGTTGTCCTGGACGACGCCGAATTGGAAGACGTAGTGCATCTAGTGCGTTGCTCCCGGGGGTGGCTGCGGGCCTGTCGGCAAGGAGCCCTCGCCCCGGCCCTCTCCCCGCGGGAGAGGGGGACGTGTAGCTGGCACTAGATCGATGGGAGGTCCGGGAGGTCGACGGTGGTGTAGCGCTTGTACATCTCGGCGAGGACGCCGTTGCGGGCGTTGAGGAAGACCCATGTGTTGACCCAGGCGCGGAGCTCGACGTCGGCGTGGCGGACGATGGGGGCGTAGAAGGCGCGGGTGACGAGGAATTTGAGCTCGATGCCGGCGGCCGGGTTGCGGGCGATGATGGCGTTCATGGCGAACTCGGTCATGGCAATGGCGTCGACCTGGCCGGAGAGCATGGCCTGGATGGTGGCGCTGATGTCGTCGAACCAGACGATGCGGGTGCCCTGGGGGGCGACCTTGGGGACCGTGGCTTCCTCGAGGGTAGCGCGGGTTATGCCGATGCGCTTGCCGGCCATGTCGGCGGCCTTGGCGATGGCGGTTTTCTGGGGGCCGAAGACGACGATGGAGAGGGCGCCGTTGGGGTTGCAGAAGGCGACGGTCTTGGCGCGATCGAAGGTGATGGAGATGGAGGAGAGGGTGAGGTCGCAGCGGCCGGCGAGCAACGAGGGGATGCGCTGGGTGGAGACGACCTGCTGGAGGTCGAGTTCGACACCGAGGTCCTTGGCGAGTTGCTTGCAGTTGGCGACTTCTACGCCATCGGGCTTGCCGTCGGCGCCGATGATGCCGAAGGGCGGCGAGCTGGTGTCGCAGGCGATGCGGATCACCTTTTCCTTGAGGATTTTGTCCAGTGTGGTGTTGCCGCCGCTCGACTGGGCGGCGGCCGGGGTGGCGAGGGCGGCCAGCGAGAGGCTGGCTGCTCCGGTGCTGGCGACGAGACCGCGGCGGTTCATGATGGCGTTTCCCCAAGCTTTTTTCGTTCGGCGAGTGTCGGGGCGCGCGGGGCCGTTGGCAAGCGGGGGGGAGCGCTGTTTAGCAAGTTCCCTCACCCAGCGCTTCCCATAGGGAGAGGGCTTTTTTAGGGGGCGATGGGGCGTTGTTCGAAGGTTTCGAGTTCCTCGGGTTCGACGAGGTCTTCGTGGATGAGGGTGACGGAGGCGGAGGGGGAACCTCGGCGGCAGGCGCGGAGGAGTTCCTCGACCGAGGCGGCATCGCCTTCGACGAGGGCTTCGACGGAGCCGTCGGCGCGGTTGCGGACCCAGCCGGTGACGCCGAGCCGGGTTGCGGTGTGGGTTATCCAGTGGCGGTAGCCGACGCCTTGGACGATGCCTTCGATGCGGAGGAGTTTCGCGATCATGGGGTTCTGCTGAGGCGGATGAAGCGCTCGGCGAGGGCGATGTCGGATGCGGCGGTGGCGCGGCGGTGCTCAGCCTCGGGGTCGTCGCCCCAGGCTTCGGCTTCGAAGATCTCGTCGAGGGAGGCGGCGAGGTGGGCGGCGGTCGCGTCGATGGCGCCCTCGGCCAAGGCGAGGCCGAGGACTGCGCTGCCGAGGGAGGGGATGGCGATGCCAAGGGCGGCGAGGATGGCGGGGGATTGGGCGTGCATGACTTGTTGGATGCGGGCCAGGGCGGCCGGGTCCTGCGGGTGGAACATGACGCCTTCGACGGTGCGGAGGCGGACGCCGTGGCGTTGGTCCAGCCAGTCGAGCCAGGGCTGCCAGACGCGGGTTTGCCTGGCGACGAGGGGCTCGGGACATTCGGCGCGGTAGCAGAGGAGATCGGTTTCGGCGTAGCGGGCGAGTTCGCTGGCGACGGGTCCCGGATTGGGGGCGATGCGGTCCTGGGCGGTGCCTGCAAGGCGGGTGAGCGGGACGGCGTCGTAGGTGAGTTCGCCACCCTTGTGGCTGCCGGCGGCCTGCCATTCGGCGGCGACGGCGTCCGCGAGGGGGCGGTGCTGGATGAGCAGCGGGGTGCCGCCGGGAATGCGCATCGGCCTGGTGTCGAGGATGATCGAGAAGCCGGCGTCACCTTCGATGACGGCGGCCTGGTCCCAGAAGCGGCGGAGGGTGCTCATGGTGCGGCACCCGGAATGAGCCTGGCGCAGGGGTCGGGGGCGGCGGCGCCGATGGAGATGCCGAAGCGTCCGGGGGCGACGACGCCCTTGTCGGCGGCGGGTTTCGGGGCGCGGAAGGGGCCGGTGAGGCGGATGGGGATGGCAACCGAGGTGGGGCCGAGGCGGATTGTGGGGCGGAGGTGCAGGTCCATGGTTTCCCGGGCGAGGTCGAGTTGGCCATCGCCGTCGAGGCGGAGGCGGGTGGTGTCGAGGGCGATGAGCGGCAGGCT
>JAYVEG010000041.1:0-19298 GCA_043748985.1 Rhodospirillales bacterium | reverse complement strand
CGGACGGCTTCTTGACCTCGAACAGGTAGGACGGCGTCAGCGCCATCCCATCTTCGCGGATGACCGTCTTGCCGAACGCGTCATCCTCGGCCGGCATGGACTTCATCTTGGCGACGACCGCCGCGCCGTCCCCGGCCTTGTCGGCGCCCAACGCCTTCACTGCCTTCAGAAAGTGCAGCGCGCCCGCGTAGTTGCCGGCGTTCGTCATGTTCGGGCACACGCCCGGCATGAAGGTCTGGAAACGCTTCGTGAAAGCCCGGGTGCGGTCGGTCATGTCCCAATAGAAGCTTTCCGTCAGGAACAGTCCCTGCGCCGCCTCAAGCCCCAGCCCGTGCACGTCGCTCAGGAACATCAGCAGGGCCGCGACCTTCATCTTTTTCGTCAGCCCGAACTCGGCGGCCTGCTTGATGGAGTTGACGGTGTCCGCCCCCGCATTGGCCAGGCCCAGGACGTTGGCACCGCTGGACTGCGCGGAGATCAGGAACGATGAGAAATCGCTCGTCCCCGGGAATGGATACGGCGAAGCTCCCATGACCTTGCCGCCCGCCGCCGTCACGAACGAGGACGTGTCGCGCTGCAACTGCTGGCCGAACACGTAGTCGGCGGTCACGAAGTACCACTTGTCGCCGCCGGCCTTGACCATCGCGCCACCGGTGCTGCGCGCCAGCATGTAGGTGTCGTACGACCAATGGATCGTGCTCGGCGTGCACTGCGCTCCGGTCAGGTCGCCGGTTGCGGCACCCGTGTTGATGTAGACCTTGTTCTTCTCCTTGCAGACGTTGTTCACCGCCAGCGCCACCGAACTGGTGGGCACGTCCAGGATGATGTCCACGCCATCGCGGTCGAACCACTGCCGGGCGATGCCGATGCCGATGTCAGGCTTGTTCTGGTGGTCCGCGCTGACGACCTCCACCTTGAAGTCGGCCCCGAACTCGGCGACGGCCTGCTTCACGGCGGCCACTCCGTTCATGCCGCCGATGTCGCGATACGGGCCGGACTGGTCGTTGAGCACGCCCAGCTTCACGACCTTCCCCTGCGCACGGCTGGCGCGGGAGCCTAAAAAGGTGGTGGCGGCTGTGGCGCCCAGTAGGGTGCGGCGATCGAGTGTCATGGCAGGTTCCTCCCTCTGTCTTCAGGCTTTAACCAGGCTGCAACCGCCCTTGTCGAGCGGACGGAATGCCTGGTCCGCCGGTGTGCTCGCCACCGGCTTGTAGTAGTCCCACGGCCCCTTGCTCTCGGCAGGCGTTTTCACCTGCCAGAGATACGATGGGTGGAGCTTGCGGCCATCCACGCGGATGCTGCCCGGCCCGAACGCGTCGTCGTCCGTCGGCATCGCCTTCATCTTCGCTACCGTCGCAGCGCCGTCCTTCTTCATTTCCGGCACCCCGGCCTCGGCGGCGACCTTCAAATAGTGCAGCACGCTCGAATACACCCCGGCCTGCACCATCGTCGGCCGCCGGTCCGGCGCCTTCGGCTTCAGCCGCGCGGCGAACGCGCGGGTGCGGTCGCTATGGTCCCAATAGAAGCTGTCGGTCAGGTTGATCCCCTGCGCCACCTGCAGCCCCAAAGAATGCACGTCGCTCAGGAACAGCAGCAGCCCCGCCAACTTCATCTTGATGCCGAATTCCTGCGCCTGCTTGATCGTGTTGATCGTATCCGTCCCGGCATTGGCGATCCCCAGAACCTTCGCCCCCGAGGACTGCGCCTGCAGCAGCAACGAGCTAAAGTCGGTCGTGCCCGGGAACGGATACTTCACCGACCCCACCACCTTGCCGCCAGCCGCGTTCACGAACTCCGTCGTGTCCCGCTGCAGCGCCGCACCGAACGCATAGTCCGCCGTGATAAAGAACCAGCTGTCCCCGCCCGATTTCGCCAACGCCCCGCCGGTCGACTTCGCCAGCATGTAGGTATCATAGGCCCAGTGAATGGTGTTCGCGTTGCACTGCGCCGCCGTCAGGTCCGAGGTGGCCGCACCCGAATTCATATAGACCTTGTTCTTGTCCTTCGCGACGCCCGCAACCGCCAGCGCCACGCCCGAGTTCGCGACCTCGACGATCAAATCCGTTCCGCCGTCGAACCACTGCCGCGCGATGCCCGCGCCGATATCGGGCTTGTTCTGGTGGTCGGCCTGCTGCACCTCGACGGTCCAGCCCTTCCCCGCCACCCCGAAATCCTCCAGCGCCAGTCGCGCCGCACTCACCGCCAGCGGCCCAGCCAGGTCCTGGTATGGTCCCGAAAGATCCGTCAGCACGCCGATCCGCAGCGTGTTGGTGCCCTGTGCCCGGGCAGACCCGATCAGCGGCAGCGCAGCGGCCGTCCCAAGCAAGCCGCGACGAGAAAGAGACATTGCGTACCTCCCTTATAAGTTGCCCCGGTCTAGACGCCGAGATAGTCGTGCAGCTTGCTCATGTTCGCTGAAAGCTCGGCATTCGGGATCATGTCGATCACCCGGCCGTGCTCCATAACGTAGTGCCGGTCCGCGACCGTTGCCGCGAACCGAAAGTTCTGCTCCACCAGCAGCACCGTGAAGCCCCGCGCCTTGATCTCGCGGATCGTTTGCCCGATCTGCTGGATGATCACAGGCGCCAGGCCCTCGGTCGGTTCATCAAGCAGCAGCAGCCGCGCCCCAGTCCGCAGGATACGCCCGATCGCCAGCATCTGCTGCTCGCCGCCCGAGAGTTTCGTGCCTTGGCTGTTGGCTCGCTCCTTGAGGTTCGGGAACAACGTGTGGATTTCGGCAACCGTCATGCCGCCGGGTGCGATCTGCGGCGGCAGCATCAGGTTTTCCGTCACGTTCAGGCTGGCGAAGATGCCGCGCTCCTCCGGACAGAACGCGATCCCAGCGCGCGCCACGCTGTCGGGTGCCATCCGCACGGTCTCCCGGTCCTTGAACCGGATGCTGCCATCCCGCCGCGGCACGAGGCCCATGATGGACTTCATCGTCGTGGTCTTGCCGGCGCCGTTACGCCCCAGCAGGGTCACGACCTCGCCTTCCTGGACGTTGAAATCCACGCCGTGCAGCACGTGGCTCTCGCCATACCAGGCGTTCAGACCATTCACCTCAAGCATGCGCACCCGCCATCTCGGCGTCCGGTGCGCCCAGATAGGCGGTCACCACGTCCGGGTTCTTGCTCACCGCGGCATAGTCGCCCTCGGCCAATATCTGCCCGCGCGCCAGGACCGTGATCCGGTCGCACAAACCTTCCACTACGCTGAGGTTATGCTCCACCATCAGGATCGTCCGTCCGGTGCGGATGCGACGGATCAGCGCCACGATCCGGTCGACGTCCTCATGCGTCATCCCCGCCGTCGGCTCGTCCAGCAGCAGCATCTCGGGATCGAGCGCCAGCGTCGTTGCGATCTCCAACGCCCGCTTGCGGCCGTAGGACAGCAACGCCGCCACGGTATCCTCGTAACCCTCCAGACCCACATCCACCAGCAGCGAGCGGGCCCGGTCGTCGTACTGGTGCAGCAGCGTATCCGACCGCCAGAAATCGAACGACGAACCGCGTTCCCGTTGCAACGCCAGCCGCACGTTCTCGATCGCCGTCAGGTGCGGAAACACCGCGGAGATCTGGAAACTGCGGACCAACCCCAGCCGCGCGACGTCCGCCGGCTTCAGGCCCGTGATGTCCTGACCCTTGAACTTGATGTTGCCGCGCGTCGCCGGCAGGAATTTCGTGAGCAGGTTGAAGAAGGTCGTCTTCCCGGCCCCGTTCGGGCCGATCAAGGCATGGATCGTCCCGGCCTTCACCGCCAGGTTGACCTCCTTTACCGCGACAAATCCACGGAACTCCTTCGTGAGTCCGATGGTCTCCAGGATGGTGTCGGTCACCCCCGGCGCCTCCCCGTTGTTTGTTATGCGTTCCGTGAGACGCTGATTTGCATATCGGCCAGGGCGGCGCAAGATTGTTCCCAAGGAACACGGGTGGGACAACGGTGTTGAAGATCAGAAACCTCCTGTTCGCCCCCGGCGACAGCGCGCGCAAGACCGAGAAGGCGCTCGCCTCCATGGCCGACGGCATCATCCTCGACCTCGAGGACAGCGTCGCGCCGGGCCACAAGGACGAGGCCCGCGCCATGGTCGCTGCCCTGGTCCCCGACCTATCGCGTCCCGGCACCATCGTCCGCATCAACCCGCGCGGCACCCCGCACTATTTGGCCGACCTCGCCGCCATCGTCCCTGCCCGCCCTGCCGCGATCATGCTGCCCAAATGTACGGGACCGCACGACATGGCCGCGCTCGACCACCACATGGAAGCCCTCGAGGTCGCAGCCGGCCTTACCCCTGGCACGATCGCCGTCATCGCCCTCGTCACCGAATCCGCAGCCTCGATTCTTTCAATGGACTATCGTGGCGCGCCGCCGCGGCTGCAGGCCCTGTGCTTCGGCGCCGAGGACTTCTCGGCAGACCTTGGCGTCGCCCCCCGCCCTGCCGGCGTCTACAACGCTGCCGCAGCCGCCGCCCGGGCCCTGACGCTCATCGCCGCCGCCGCCGCCGGATTGCCCGCCATCGACACCCCCTGGCCCGACCCGCGCGACCCAGAAGGTCTGCGCACCGAGGCCGCCGCCGCCGCCCGGGATGGCTTCGCCGGCAAGCTATGCATCCACCCGGACCAGCTTGCCCCCGTCGCCGAAGCGTTCTCTCCCGCCCCCGACCAGGTCCGCTGGGCCCACGCCGTGCGGGACGGGTTCGCCGCCAACACCGGCGCCGGCGTGTTCCTCCTCGACGGCAAGATGATCGACCGTCCTCACCTCAAGCTCGCCGAGCGCATCCTCGCCGCACTCTGACGGCGCATGGGTTTTCCGCCAGCCCCCTCGTAGCTTTGGCATGCAATCGCTATGTTGGTCTCATGCCTGACGACACCACTCCCGACGACATGCTGATCAGCCACGCGGCGCAAGGCGATCGTGCGGCGTTCGACGTGCTTTCGGCCCGCTACGGCCTGCGCCTGCGCCGCGCCGCGATGCGCGTGCTGGACGACCAGGCCGCTGCCGAGGACGTCGCCCAGGACGCACTCCTCCGCGCCTGGACCAAGGCCGCAAGCTACCGCCCCGAACAGGCCAGCGTTGGGACCTGGCTTCACCGCATCGCCGTCAACGCTGCGATCGACCGCCTTCGCGCGACCAAATACAACACCGAGATCCCCGAGGACCTAGCCGACGCGGGCCCCTCCGCAGAGCTGGCGCTGGCTGGCCGCCAGCAACACAAACTCCTCCGCGACGCCATCGCCAGCCTGCCGGAACGCCAGCGCACCGCCATCGCCCTCACCTACGGCGAAGGCTGGTCCGGCCAGCGCGCGGCCGACGCGCTCAGCGTCTCAGCCCGAGCCCTCGAAGGCCTGCTGCATCGCAGCCGCAAGGCCCTTCGCGCCTATATCGAGACCCGCCAGACATGAGCCTGCCTGGCGCCCGCATGCTGTGGATGACGCAGCGCCGGTTCGCCTGGGCCCTGCGCGCTCGCGGGTCGGCCCTGGCCGACTGGCCCGCCTCGGAGCGCAACGCCGCCGTCTGCCTGCTCCGCCGCAGCCCCGTCGCCCGCGAGTTGCTGGCAGAGGCGCTGACCAACGAGGACGCACCCAGTTTCGACGCCCTGGCGCTCGAGCGGATCACCTTCCCCGTGCAACGTGCGCTGGCCCCAATCACGCCGATCATGCGCGGCCTTCGTTGGGGCGCGGTCGTCGCCTGCCTTGCCGCCGGCATCTATCTTGGCGTGCTCCGAACCGACACGGACGCGGCAATGGATGCGTTCACGGCGCTATTTTCCGCAACTCCCGCTCCGGTGCTGGCCGCACTCGATCAGTGACCGCCGGACCAGTGACCCCCGGCTCAGTAATCCCCGGCTCAGTAACCGCCAGGCCGTGAAACCATGAAACCGATTCGACTTCTGGAGCCCTGGCGGACACGCGTTCTGTGGACGTCACTGTGCCTGAATGTCTTCGGCCTGGCGCTACTGCTGGTGCCGCTGTTCATCCGCATGGCCAATCGCCTGCCACCCGGGCCGCCCAGCTTCGAGGGCTTTGTCGCCCGCATGGCGCGCGATCTGCCGACCGCCGACGCCGACATCCTGCGCATCGAAATGGCCCGCGAGCGCCCCTGGTATGAGATGGGCCGCGACCGCCTGAACGAATCGCGCACCGCCGTCGCCCAATCCGTGGCGCGTGATCCCTTCGACCCGGCCGCCGCGCACGCCGCCCTGGCGGAGCTGCAGAACCGCATGCGCGAAAGCGCCACCCGCTTCGACGACAGCCTGGTACTTGCGGTCACGAAACTCTCGCCCGATGGCCGCGCCCGCCTGGCCGAAACCCTGCGGCGCCGCCGCCCATGAGCCAACTTCCATGAACCGCCGCACGCTCCTGCTCGGCACCGCCGCCCTCGCTGGCTGCACCCTGGGCCCCGCCTATGAACGCCCGGCTACCGATGTCCCGCCGGCCTTTAGCGCCACCCCGTCCAGTGCCGCGGCAGCCTGGCCCGCCCCCCAATGGTGGCGCAATTTCCGCTCCCCTGAGCTCGACGGCCTCATCGACCGCGCCCGCACTTACAATAACGATCTGGTGGCCGCCGCTGCCCGCGTCATCCAGGCCGACGCCCAGGTCCGCATCAGCGGCGCGCCCCTGTTGCCGTCGCTCAACGGCACCGCGAACGACAACTACCAGCGCAGCGGCACCGGCAGCAGCCGCTCCAGCAGCAGCCTGCGCACCGGCAGCGGCCGCTACTTCGACAACCGCACCTACAGCGTCGGCCTTTCGGCCAGCTACGACTTCGACTTCTGGGGCAAGAACCGCGCCGCGCTCGAGGCCGCCCAGGCCAGCGCGCTGGCCAACCGCTTCGACCAAGAAACGGTCGCCCTCACGGTCGTCACTTCCGTTGCCATTACCTATTTCCAGATGCTCGCCGCCCAGGACCGGCTACGCGTCGCCCAACGCAACCTCGCCGATTCTCGCCGCATTCTCGGTGCCTACCGCGCCCGCCTCGGCGCCGGGACCGCCAACGCCCTCGACGTCTCCCAGCAGGAAGCGCTGGTCGCCGGGATCGAGGCTAACATCCCCAACCTGCGCAACAACATCCAGCAGCAGCGCCTGGGACTCGGCATCCTCGTCGGCACGCCGCCCGAGCGCGTCAACCCCGAAGGTGGCTCGCTCGAAGACCTGCCCCTCCCCGAGGTCGCACCCGGCTTGCCCAGCGAACTGCTTCTGCGCCGACCCGACGTTGCCTACGCCGAATCGCTGCTCATCGGCCAAAACGCCAACATCCGCGCCGCCCGCGCTGCGTTCTTCCCCGACGTGACCTTGACGGCGTCGGGCGGCCTCACCAGTGCCGCACTCAGCATGCTCACCGGGCCCGGCACGCTCGTCGCCCAACTGGCCGCCGGGCTCACCCAGCCCATCTTCGACAACGGCCTTCGCCGCGGCCAACTGGAGGTCGCCAAGGGTCGCTCCCAAGAACTGGCCGCCAATTACGGCAAGGCTATCCTGCAAAGCTTCACGGATGTCGAGCAGTCCCTCACCGCCCTGCAATTCGCCGCCGAGCAGGAAACCCTCGAGCGTGAGGCCGTCCGCGTGGCGCAACGGTCGTCGTCCATTGCCAATGCACAGCTGCAGGCCGGAACGATCGACATCATCACCTCGTTGAACACGCAAGCGACACTATTTAATGATCTCGATCTTCTGACACAGATCCGGCTGTCGCGCTTTCAGGCTCTCGTCAACGTCTACAAGGCCTTGGGCGGCGGCTTCCAGGTCGGCCCGAACCCCATGGGGACCACGCCATGAAGCGGCTATTGTTCGTCCTCGTGCTGCTGGGCGCCGCCGGCGGGGCAAGTTACTGGTGGTATACGACCCACTACCTCCCGGCCGCCACGCAGCAGGCAGGCGACCCGGGCCGCCCGGCCGCTGCCGGCGCAGCGCGGCGCCGCGGCGGCACGGACCCGGACCTCCCAGTGCCCGTCGTCGCCGCCAAGGCCGAGACCCACGACGTCCCAATCTACCTTGACGCACTTGGCACCGTGCAGGCCTTCAACCTGGTCAACGTGAAGGCCCAGATCGACGGTCCCCTGACGGAAATTCGCTTCCGCGAGGGCCAGGACGTCAAGGCCGGGGACGTGCTCGCCAAAATCGATCCGCGCCCCTACCAGGCCGCGCTGGACCAGGCCGTCGCCAAGAAGCAGCAGGACGAATCCACGCTTTCCAATAACAAACTCGACTTCGCCCGCTACTCGAAGCTCGCCGCCTCGCTCGGCAGCAGCCAGCAGCAGATCGACACCGCCCGCTCCGCCGTGGCCACCCAGGAAGCGGTTGTCCGCGGCGACCAGGCGCAGATCGACACCGCTACTACGAACCTCAGCTACACCACCATCAAGGCCCCCATCGACGGCCGCATCGGCATCCGCCAGGTGGACCAGGGCAACATCGTCCACCAATCCGACTCGACGCCCATCACCGTCATCACCCAGCTGAAACCCATCACCGTCATCTTCACCCTGCCGCAGCAATCTCTCGGCCCGGTCACCGCCTCGATGGCCGACACGATGCCCGAGGTTCTGGCCCTGGCCGGTGGTGGCGGCGGCCGCCTGCTGGACCGCGGCCGCGTCGCCGTGCTGGACAACCAGGTCGACAGCGCAACCGGCACCATCAAGCTGAAGGCAACCTTCCCCAACGACCAGCTCAAGCTCTGGCCCGGCGGCTTCCTCAACGTCCGCCTCCTCGTCGACTTGCAGAAGGCCGTCACCACCGTCCCCGCCGCCGCCGTGCAGCGGGGTCCCCGCGGCACCTTCGTGTTCGTCATCAACACCGACAACACCGTCAAGCGCCAGACGGTCAAGGTCGGCCACGAGGACGAGAACCTCAGCGTCATCACCGCTGGCCTCAACCCCGGCGACCAGGTCGTCATCGACGGCGCCCAACGTCTGAACGACACCTCCAAGGTCGCCGTCGCCGGTCCCGACCTGAACGCCCCCGACGCTGCCCCGCGCGAACGCAACGCCCCCGGCACGGCCCAACGCCGCCAGCGAACCGCGGGGTGATGATGGGCTTGCTTCTCCCATCATGAACATCTCCGCCCCGTTCATCGCGCGCCCGATCGCGACATGGCTGCTCGCCATCGCCGTCATCCTGGCCGGCGTCCTCGGCTACCGCGCCCTGCCCGTCTCTGCCCTGCCCACCGTCGACTTCCCCACCATCCAGGTCACCACCTCCCTTCCCGGCGCCGGGCCTGACACGGTGGCAACCCTCATCACCGCCTCGCTCGAACGCCAGTTCGGCCAGATCACCGGTCTGGCCAGCATGACCAGCACCAGCAGCGAGGGCACCAGCCAGATCACCCTCCAGTTCAACCTCACCCGCAAGATGGACAGCGCCGCGCAGGACGTGCAGGCCGCCATCAACGCTGCCGCCGGCACTCTGCCCGTCACCCTCCCCTATCCGCCGGTCTACGCGAAGGTGAACCCTGCCGACGCGCCCATCATCAGCATTGCCCTCTCATCCGACAGCATCACCATCGACCGCGTCAGCGACGCCGCCGACACCCTCCTGCAACCTAAGCTCAGCCAGATCGACGGCGTCGGTAAGGTCACCGTCCAGGGCGGCCAGCGCCCCGCCGTTCGCGTCCGCATCGACCCAGCCCGCGTCGCCGCCTACAACCTAAGCCTCGAAGACGTCCGCTCCGCGGTCTCGGCGGCCAACGTCAACGGCGCCAAAGGCGGCTTCGATGGCCCCCGCCAGGCCTACGCCCTCGGCGCCAACGATCAGCTCCTGACTCCCGAAGCCTACCGCAGCCTGATCATCGCCTACCGCAACGGCGCGCCTGTACGCCTATCAGATGTCGGCAGCGTCGTCGGCGGCGTCGAGAACAACCGCGTCGCCGGCTGGTTCAACGGCCGGGCCGCCGTCGTGCTCGACATCCAGCGCCAACCCGGCGCCAACATCGTCAGCACCGTCGCCGCCATCAAGGCAGCACTGCCGGCCCTGCAGCGCGCCATCCCCGCCGCCGTCCGGATGGAGGTCGTGACCGACCGCACCGAGACCATCCGCGCCTCCGTCGATGATGTGCAGTTCACCCTCGCCCTTTCCATCGGCCTTGTCGTCTTCGTCATCTACCTGTTTCTCGGCAGCGCGCGCGCCACCATCGTCCCCGCGGTCGCCCTGCCACTGTCGCTCATCGGCACCTTCGGCGTCATGGCCCTGCTGGGCTACTCGCTCGACAACCTCAGCCTCATGGCGCTGACCGTCGCCACCGGCTTCGTCGTCGACGACGCCATCGTCATGATCGAGAACGTGGTCCGCTACATCGAGGACGGCGTGCCCCCGCTCGAGGCCGCCTACAAGGGCGCCGCCCAGATCGGCTTCACCATCGTCTCGCTGACCATCAGCCTGATCGCCGTCTTCATCCCGCTGCTGTTCATGACCGGTGTCGTCGGCCGCCTGTTCAACGAGTTCGCAGTCGTCCTCAGCACCTCCGTCATCGTCTCGGCCATCGTCTCGCTCACCCTCACCCCCATGATGTGCGGCCGCTTCCTGAAGGCGAACCCGAAACCGAGCCGCCTGACAGCCTGGTTTGAGCACGGCTTCCAATGGACCGCACGGGGCTACCAGCGCACTCTCAAGGTCGCTCTGCGCTTTCAGGGCCTGACCCTTCTGATCGCGGTCGCCACGCTGGCCGGCACGATCATCCTTTATATGATCATCCCCAAGGGTTTCCTGCCCCAGCAGGACACCGGCGTCATCATCGCCGTCACCGAAGCTGCCCAAAGCGCGTCGATCCCCCGCATGCAGATCCTCCAGACCCAACTGGCCGAGATCGCTCGTCAGGACCCAGCCGTCACCGGTGTGTCGAGCTTCGTGGGTGCCGGGTCGATCAACGCGACGCCGAACACAGGGCGGATGACGATCGCGCTCAAACCCCGCACCCAGCGCGACCCCGCCCCCGTGGTTATCGCCCGCCTGCAGGATGCCATGGGCGGCGTGCCCGGTATGTCCGTCTTCATGCAGCCCGTCCAGGATATCCAGATTGGCGCCCGGGTCAGCCGCACGCAGTTCCAGTACACCCTGATGGACACGGACCCGCAGGAGTTGGCCACCTGGGCGCCCAGGCTGCTTGCCCGCCTGCGCACCATGCCAGACCTCGCCGACGTCACCACCGACCAGCAATCCGACGGCTTCGCCACCCGTGTCCAGGTGGACCGCGACGCCGCCATGCGCCTGGGCGTCACCATGCAGTCCGTGCAGGACACCCTCTACGACGCCTTCGGACAACGCCAGATCAGCACAATCTTCAGTCAGGCAAACCAATACCGCGTCGTATTGGAGGCCGATCCCGAGTGGCAGGCGGACCCGGCCTCGCTCCTGCGCCTGCGCATCCCAGTCACAAACCTCGCCAACGCCAACACCGGGACCAATGCCAACGGAACCGCGACCCAGCAGACCAACACATCCGCCACCCCGCAGGTGCCGCTTTCCGCCATCGCCACCATCGTGCGCGAAACAGCTCCCTTGGCCGTTACCCACCAGTCCCAGTTCCCCTCCATCACCCTCAGCTTCAATCTCCGTCCCGGCGCCAGCCTCAGCCACGCCGTGGCGCAGGTCGCCCAGGCCGAATCCGAGATGGGCTTCCCGCCCACCATCGTCGGCAGCTACTCGGGCGACGCCGCCGAGTTCCAGACCAGCCTCGCCTCCGAACCCTGGCTCATCCTGGCCGCCGTCGTCGTCATCTACATCGTCCTGGGCGTGCTCTATGAAAGCACCATCCACCCCATCACCATCCTCTCGACCCTGCCGTCGGCCGGCATCGGCGCCCTGCTCGCCCTGATGCTCGCCGGCCAGGATCTCAGCCTGGTGGCCGTTGTCGGCATCATCCTGCTGATGGGTATCGTGAAGAAGAACGCCATCATCCTCATCGATTTCGCCATCGAGGCGGAACGCCTGCACGGGAAATCCCCACTCGACGCCATCACCGAAGCCTGCGTGCTCCGCTACCGTCCCATCATGATGACCACCGCAGCCGCCCTCCTTGGCGCGCTCCCCCTCATGCTCGAGAACGGCACCGGCTCCGAGCTCCGATACCCTCTTGGCCTCACCATCGTCGGCGGCCTGCTGCTCAGCCAGGTCCTCACCCTCTACACCACCCCCGTCATCTATCTCTTCTTCGAACGCGCCCGCCTCCGCTTCACGCGGCAAGGGCCGGTGGCTGCGGAATGAGCAAGCCCATTTCCCCCTCTCCCTTGGGAGAGGGCCGGGGCGAGGGTTCGCACCGCCAGCCCAACCCCCTACCCACGGCGAAAACCGTCACCCAACCCCTATGACCATCTCCGAACCCTTCATCCGTCGCCCGGTTGCGACCCTCCTCCTCGCACTCGGCCTCATGCTCTCCGGCCTCGTCGCCGTCCGGTTTCTCCCCGTCGCAGCCCTCCCCAGCGTCGACATCCCCACCATCGTGGTCTTCGCCGCCCGCCCCGGTGCGGACCCCGAGACCATGGCCGCGAGCATCGCCGCCCCCCTCGAACGCCGCCTCGGCGAGATCCCCGGCGTCACCGAGATCACCAGCACCAGCAACATCGGCAACACCTCGATCGTCATCCAGTTCGACCTCGACCGCCCCATCGAGGGTGCCGCCGACGACGTCCAGGCCGCCATCAACGCCGCCTATACCGACCTGCCAAGCGACCTTCCGACCCGCCCCTACTACCGGAAGTTCAACCCCGCCGACGCGCCCATCCTCACGCTGTCCATGACCAGCGACACCCTCAGCACCGGACAGCTCTACGACGCCGCTGACACCATCCTCGGCCAGCGCCTCAGTCAGGTCGAAGGCGTCAGCCAGGTCACCGTCAACGGCGCCGAGAAACCCGCCGTCCGCGTCCGTCTCAACCCGGCCGCCCTTCGCGCCACCAGCCTGTCCAGCCAGGATGTCTACACCGCGATCCGTAACGCCAACGTCAACGGCCCCATCGGCAGCTTCTCCGGCCCCGAGCGTGCAGAAACCCTCGTGCTCAACGGCCAGATCACCCAGGCCGAGGACTACGCCCGTCTCGTCCTGAAATCCCAGAATGGCGCCATCGTCCGCCTCGGCGACGTGGCCGAGGTCATAAACGGCGTCGCCAACACCCGACTCGCCGCGTGGCAGGGCAAGCAGCCCGCCATCCTGCTCACCTTGACCAAAACCCAGAACGCCAACGTCATCGAGACCGTCGACCGCGTGAAGCAGGTCCTCCCCCAACTGCTCAGCTGGCTTCCGCCCGACATCAAGGTCATCACACTCAGCGACCGCACCGCCACCATCCGCGCCAGCGTCGACGACGTCGAGATCACCCTCGGTATCAGCGTTCTGCTGGTCCTGATAGTCGTCGCCCTCTTCATGCGCCGCCTCGTCCCCACGCTGGCCGCAGCCGTAACGGTCCCGCTGAGCCTCTCCGGCACGCTGGCCGCCATGTACATGCTCGGCTTCAGCCTCAACAACTTCAGCCTCATGGCGCTCACCATCTCGGTCGGCTTCGTCGTCGACGACGCCATCGTCATGATCGAGAACATCCACCGCCATCAGGAAATGGGCATGAAGCCACTGCAGGCCGCGCTCGTCGGGGCCCGCCAGATCGGCTTCACCGTCATCTCGATCAGCATCTCGCTGATCGCCGTCTTCATACCCATCCTGTTCATGGGCGGTCTGCTCGGCAAACTCTTCCACGAATTCGCCATGGTCCTCACCGTCGCCATCGGCACGTCGGCCATCGTGTCCCTCACCCTCACCCCCATGATGTGCGGCGTCTTCGGCCAGGGCCGCCCGCCTCGCGGCGCCTGGGCCTGGATCGACACCCGCGTCGAGAACGGCTTCGCGCGGCTGCAGCGCGGCTACGCCAGCTCCCTCGCCTGGGTGCTGCGCCGCCGCTGGCTCGGCGCCCTCGTCACGCCCGCCATCATCGCCGCCGTCGTCGTCACATGGATCCAGGTCCCGAAAGGCTTCCTCCCCATCCAGGACACCGGCCTCATCCAGGGGGGCACCATCGCCAGCCCCGACATCAGCTTCGCCGCCATGGTCGAACGTCAGAAACGCGTCGTCGACGTCATCATGCAGGACCCGGCCGTCGACTACGTCGGCAGCACCGTCGGCGTCACCTCAGGCTTCGCATCCGCGAACCGCGGCCAGCTCACCATCTCCCTCAAACCCGCCGCCGAGCGCGGCCTCACCAGCGAGGAGGTCATTACCCGCCTCCGCCCGGCCCTCATGCAGATGGGCGGCATCCAGACCTTCCTCTACTCCGCCCAGGATCTCCGCGGCGGCGGCCGTTCCGGTGGCAGCGGCTTCCAGTTCGTCCTGCTCGACCAGGACCTGGCCGAGCTCCGCACCTGGACCACCCGCCTGGAGGACGCACTCCAGAACGTCGATGGCATTACCGACGTCAGCTCCGACCAGGACCGCCCCGCCCCCCAGGCCGACGCCGTCATCGACCGCGAGCAGGCCGCCCGCCTCGGCGTCTCCGTCAACGCCATCGATACCGCGCTCAACAACGCCTTCAGCCAGCGCCAGATGTCCATCATCTACACCCAGCGCAACCAGTACCGCGTCGTCCTCGAAACCCTGCCCGAGCTGCAACGCGACCCCAGCTCGTTCGACCGCATCTACGTCCCTGGCAAGGGCGGCTCACAGGTCCCCCTCTCCGCCGTCATCCGCATGGAGCGCAACACCGCCCCGCTGGCCGTCCGCCACCAGGGCCAATTCCCCGCATCCAGCATCAGCTTCAACCTCAAGCCCGGCACGTCCCAAGGCGACGCCATCGCCATCGTCCAGGAAAAGGCCCGCACCCTCCGCATGCCCGAGGGCGTTCGAACCCAGTTCGCCGGCAACGCCGCCTTCCTGCAGCAATCCCTCAGCACGCAGCCCCTGCTCATCGGCGCCGCCTTCATCACCATCTACATCGTGCTCGGCGTGCTCTACGAAAGCTGGCTCCACCCCCTCACCATCATCAGTACGCTCCCCTCCGGCATCCTCGGAGCACTCCTCGCCGTGCTCGTCACCGGCTCCGACCTCGGCGTCCTGGCCATTATCGGCGTGATCCTGCTCATGGGCATCGTCAAGAAGAACGGCATCATGATGGTCGACTTCGCCCTCGAAGCCGAACGAGAACGCGGCCTCCCCCCCTACGAAGCCATCCTTGAAGCCTGTAACGAACGCTTCCGCCCCATCATCATGACAACCCTCGCCGCACTCCTGGGCGCCGTCCCCCTCGCCCTCGCCTCCGGAGTCGGCGCCGAATTCCGCCGCCCCCTCGGCACCGCCATCTGCGGCGGCCTCATCGTCAGCCAACTCCTAACCCTCTACACCACCCCCGTCGTCTACCTCGCCCTGGAACGCCTCGCCCGAGGCAAACGCCGAAAGATCGTCACGGCCCCCGTCCTGGCGGAATGACCGCCCGCCAGAACCTCGATGCAACGACCGTTCAACGATGCGCCGCAATCGTCAATTCCGACCTGAAGGTTCACCGCATCCTCGGCCCCGGCCTGCTCGAATCAGCATACGAACCATGTCTGGCCCACGAACTCATCAAGCGCGGCAAACCCAATCGCCAGACAAGTACCACACCCACTGACTTACGAAGACCTCCTATTGGACGCCGCCTACCGTCTCGATCTTCTGGTCGCTGAACGGGTTGTCGTAGAGGTAAAGGTAACGGGCAAGCCTGCCGGGGTTCACCGAGCCCAACTACTGCCCGATCTTCTCTTCCCTCCGTGCTACTTTTTCTTACCTTCAGTCTACAAGGAAGAACACAGCCCTGGGGGCGACAGACCCGAGTTGGACAGCCCTTCTCGTCCGCCCCCTTCGCAAGCCCCCTAAGCCGCCAATGAAGCAATCAAAGCCCGAAGCTCCTCGATTCCCGCCCCAGTCTCCGCGCTCGTCGCAATCACCAGCGGAAACGCCGCCGCATGCTTCGCCGCCACCCCCAGCACTTCCGCATGCTTCCGCGCCAAGGCCCCAGGCTTGATCCCATCCGCCTTCGTCAAAACGATCTGATAAGTCACCGCCGCCTTGTCCAGCAAATCCATAACCGCTGTATCCGAAGCCTTCAGCTCGATCCGGCTATCCAGCAGCAGCACCACCCGCTGCAACGTCGGCCGCCCCCGCAGGTAATTGAACATCAACCCCTGCCAATCCTCTTTCACGCTCGCCGCTGCCTGCGCATACCCATACCCCGGCATGTCCACCAACGTCATCCGCTCGCCCAGATTGAAGAAGTTCAGCTGCCGCGTTCGCCCCGGCGTGTTCGACGCCCGCGCCAAGGCTTTCCGCCCCGTCAACGCATTGATCAGGCTGCTCTTACCCACGTTCGAGCGCCCTGCAAAAGCAAGCTCCGGCAAGGCCGGCGGCGGCAGCTGGTCCAGCCGCTGCGCCGCAAAGAAGAACTGGCACTCGGCGGCAAACAACAGCCGCCCCGCCTCCAGCGCCTCCGCGTCTAACCCCGACGCACCGATCAGGTGCGGGCCAGTTTCGCCCTGGCTGTCTTGCTGCGCCGCATGATCGTCCATTGTTGTGCAATCGTCAGGAGGTTGTTCCAGCTCCAGTAGATCACCAACCCGGCCGGAAAGCTCGCGAGCATGAACGTGAAGATGATCGGCATGAACTGAAAGATGCGCGCCTGCACCGGATCAGGCGGCGGCGGATTGAGCTTCTGCTGCAGGAACATGGTGACGCCCATGATCAGCGGCCACACCCCCAGGTGCAGCAGATGCGAATACTGCGAAGGATCGAACGGCAGCAGCCCGAACAGGTTGAACACGTTCGTCGGATCCACCGCCGAAAGGTCGTGGATCCATCCGAAGAACGGCGCATGCCGCATTTCGATCGTGACGAAAATCACCTTGTACAACGAGAAGAACACCGGGATCTGAACCACCATCGGCAGGCACCCGCTGGCCGGGTTCACGCCCGAGGTCTTGTAGACCTGCATGATCTCCGCCTGCATCTTCTGCGGATCGTCCTTCAACCGCGTCCGAACCTCTTGGATGCGCGGGTTCAGCTCCTTCATCCGGTTCATCGACTTGTAGGATTTGTTCGCCAACGGGAAGAATAGTGTCTTCGCGAATACCGTGAAGATCAGGATCGCCACGCCGAAATTTCCGGTCACTTTGAACAGCCAGTCCAGCGCCAGCGCGATCCACTTGGTGAACGGATAGAACCAGCCGAAATCGATCGCCTTGTCGAAATGCGGAAGCTTCAGCGCCTCCTCATAGTTATCGATCAGGTGGATCTCCTTGGCGCCCGCAAATACCCGGCTCGTGCTGGACCCGGTTCCCCCAGGTGCCACAATCGTCGGCGAGGCCGGCAGGAAATCGACCTGGTAGCGGTCGGCCGAGTTCTCCGTAAAGTGCCGGAAGCTCGCGATCACAGGCACCGCCTGGTCGGGGATCAACGCCGCGAGCCAGTACTTGTCCGTGATCCCCGCCCAACCACCGGTCGACTTCACCTGCAGCCCGACATTCCCTTGCCCCTTCTCGGCCTCCTTCTTCAGGTCCGCGTAGCTCGGGTCCTTCAGCCGGTCTTCCAGATACCCGATCGGACCCTCGTGCAGGATGTAATACCCCGCCGTCACCGGCGTGTACTCCCGCCGGATGCGTGTCCAGGGATACACCTTCACCTCGGCGCCGCCCGTATTGCGAACCCGCTGCTCCGCCGTGAACATGAAATTGTCGTCCACCGACAGCACGATCTCGAATACTTGGCCCGCGCCATTGTCCCACGACAGCGTCACCGGCGCTGTATTGGTCAACTCCGGCGCCGACGCCGTCCACAGCACATCCGGTCCCGGAACCTTCAAATCGCCATCAGCCGTCCAGCCGAACTGCACATAATACGGCTGCGGGTCGTACCGCGGCTCCAGCACCCGAACCAGCGGGCTGCTGGCCGAGACCTCCTCGTGGTAGTCGCGCAGCACCAGATCATCCAACCGCGCACCGGCCAGATTGACGCTGCCCTGCACCCGCGGGGCCGCGATCTTCATCCGCGGCGCATCGCGCTGCGCCGACGGCGCCGCCACGCTCACCGGCTGCGTCCCCGGCGAGGCCGGGTCATTGGTAGGCCGCGGCAACGCGGCGCTCGGAGTGGCCTGCGTGACCTCCTGCGGCTTCGGCGGCTGCTTCGGCATCACCAGCTGGAACCCCAGCAAAATCGCAATCGAAATGGCGATCGCAATGAAAAGGCGCTTCTGGTCCATCAGATCGGGTCCGTCTGTCGGTCAGCGCGCAGGGCTGACGGGCGAAACTTCGGCGCGCGACAGGGACAGGGGTCCCAGCCGCCCGCGTTCCAGGGATTGCAGCGCAGCACGCGCCCGCCCGCCAGCACGCTCCCGTACACGGGTCCGTGGCGCCGCAGCGCATCGATGGCATAGTGGCTGCAACTCGGCTCGAAGCGACATTGCGCGCCGATGAATGGTCGGAGCGTCCATTGATACAGCCGCACCAGCAGCACCAACGCCTCCGAGGCCAGGCGCATCAGATTGCGCCCAGCTTGACCAAGGCACGCCGCACATCATCCACCAGCAACGTAAAACGCCGATCACGAGTGCTGTCGCGGCCGATGAGCACCAAGTCCACACCGCGGACATCCGTTGACATCAGCACAGCCCTGGCGGCTTCACGCAGCCGACGCTTCGTGCGGTTGCGGATGACGGCATTGCCCACCTTCTTGGTGACGGTAAAGCCCAGCCGAGCCGGCCCATCGTCCTCACGAGCCAACGCCTGCATCACCACGCCCGATGACGGCGTCTTCCGCCCTTTCGCGGCCACACGCAGAAACTCGGCGCGCCGCTTCAGGCGACCCGGCGTGCTTGCAACTGTCATGCTGCCGCTCAAACGGTCGGACAAGACACCCGGCGCCATCGCAACAGGCGCCCTTGGCGGCTTAGGCCGACAGTTTCTGCCGGCCCTTGGCCCGGCGGTTCGCGAGCACCTTACGACCACCAACGGTCGCCATGCGGGCGCGAAATCCATGGCGACGCTTGCGGACCAGCTTCGAGGGTTGGTAGGTGCGCTTCAACTGATCTCTCCGAACGTGCGGCCAAAGGCCGTAACATGAACTCGCGGCCAACGACCGCGGCCGGAACCCGGCCGGGGTCCGGCGCAGGCGCGGCTTATAGGCGCAGCAACCCCCGCCCGTCAACGTCGCGCTTGAGAGACGGCGATGCCGACACCCCGCTGTGACGTAGGTCACAAGCGTAATGCGTCTCCGGCGCGTTCACGCTTGTGGGAACCAGTGTCCGGCAGGATTGTTCGTGTCTTCGTAGAACTGTGGGAACCGGTGTTATGATCGTGGGGCCGACA
>JAYVEG010000040.1:0-19314 GCA_043748985.1 Rhodospirillales bacterium | reverse complement strand
GTCCGCCCGCTGCGGTGCAGCAGCGTCTCCTTGTTGGTCGGAAGGTCCGCATGGATCACAAGATCCAGGTCCGGCAGATCGAGCCCCCGCGCCGCCACGTCGGTCGCCACGCAAACGCTCGCCCGCCCGTCGCGCAGCGCCTGCAGCGCCGTCGTGCGCTCGTTCTGGCTCAGCTCACCCGACAGCGCCACGGCGTTGAACCCGCGCATCTGCAACCGCTCATGCAGCCGGCGCACATTGTCCCGCGTCGCGCAGAACACCAGCGCCGCCCGCGATTCGAAATACCGCAGCACGTTGACCGACCCCCGCTCGATATCGTGCGGCGCCACCAGCACCGCCCGGTATTCGATGTCGGCATGCGGCGTATCCCGCCGCACGGTGTCGATCCGCAGCCCGTCCTGCTGATACCGCCGCGCCAGCGAGGCGATCTCCTTGGCGATCGTCGCCGAAAACATCAGCGTCCGCCGCGAAGACGGCGTGGCGTCCAGGATGAACTCCAGATCCTCGCGGAACCCCAGGTCCAGCATCTCGTCCGCCTCGTCCAGGATCACCGCGCGCAGCTGACTGAGATCGAGCCGCGTGCGCTCGATATGGTCCCGCAGCCGCCCCGGCGTGCCCACCACGATATGCACACCCTGCGCCAGCGCCCGCGCCTCGGCCCGGGCATCCATGCCGCCAACGCACGACGCGATCCGCGCCCCGGTGTCGGCATACAGCCAGGTCAGCTCCGCCTTCACCTGCATCGCCAGCTCCCGCGTCGGCGCGATCGCCAACGCCAGCGGCGCCCCGGGCGGCCCGAACCGCTCGCCATCGGGCAGCAACGTCGGCGCCACCGCAAGCCCGAAGGCCACGGTCTTGCCCGACCCCGTCTGCGCAGACACCAGCAGGTCTCGCCCCATCGCCTCGGGGACCAAGACGGCGGACTGCACATCCGTGGGTTCAAGATAATCGCGCGCGGCAAGCGCACGCGTCAGCGCGGGATTCAGGTCTGGAAACGGCATCGCCGGGATATGAGGCCGGCGGCGGCGGAATGAAAGCACTGTGTTCGCGGGGCTGGGCCGCTTGCCACCCGCACTCGGCGCCCACACCGCCTCTCTTGACCGCCCGCGCGCCACCCCCGCACACTCATCCGGCACGCCGGCCCGACAGAGGCCGCGGCTGGAGATGTCGTCCGATGCGCCGCCGAACCCTGCTGACAGTGGCCCTCGCAGCACCCGTACTGGCCCGCGCCGCCCGCGCCCAGGACGCCCTGCTCGCGGCCGCAAAGCGCGAGGGCAGCCTCACCTGGTATAACGGCTACATCGGCGACACGATCGCGCAGGACATGGTCGGCCGCTTCGAACGCGCCTATCCCGGCGTGAAGCTCAACACCATCCGCTCCACCTCGCAGGTGGCGTTCCAGCGCCTCCGCCAGGACCAGCAGGCCGGCCTGCACAACTGCGACGTCTACAGCAGCAGCGACATCGCCCACTTCGACGACCTGGTCCGCGAAAAGCGCCTGCTGTCGTACACCCCCGCCAACGCCGCCAAAATCGACCCGGCGCTCCGCGACAAGAACCTGTTCGTCGACGCGATGTACTACCCCGCCCTCATCTCAATGATGGCGCTCGCCTACAACAGCAAGCACGTCACCGCCGCCGAAGCCCCCAAAAGCTGGACCGACCTGCTGGACCCCAAATGGCGCGGCAAGGTGGCGGTCGGCCATCCCGGCTTCAGCGGCTATGCCGGCACCTGGGCGCTCCTCATGCAGCAGCTCTACGGCGACGCCTTCTTCGACAAGTTCGCCGCCAACAAGCCCCTCGTCGGCCGCTCCTCCAACGACAGCGTCACCCAGCTCAACGCCGCCGAGCGGATCGTCGCCGCAGCGCCCGCCTACGTCGCCATCGAAAGCGGCCGCCGCGGCAACCCCATCGTCGTCAACTACCCCACCGACGGCGCCCTCCTGATGGTCTCCCCTGCAGGTATCATGGCCGACGCCCCCCACCCGAACGCCGCCAAGCTGTTCATGGAATGGCTGCTCGGGACCGAGAACTCCACCCTGCTGGTGCAGCAGGGCGGCGTGCCCCTGAACGCGGACGTTCCCAGCGCCACCGACACCCCCGCCCTCTCGTCCATCAAGACAAGGCGCCCCACCGTCGCCGAGATCGTGAAGGGCATCCCCGACGTCACCGAGCGCTGGAGAGACGCGTTGGGGGGATAGCGGGGGGTGGATAGCGCGCCAACCCTGATCCGAATGACGGCACCCACGATGGGCCGCCGCCGCGTCGACCCCTGGATGGTCGGCGCCATCGTGCTGGCCGCCATCCTGGCCCTGCTCGTCCTGAACCCGGTGCTGCGCCTGGTCGCCAGCTCCGTGACGGACCCGAAGGCCGGCGGCTGGACCCTCGCCAACTACGTCTTCGCCTTCAGCAGGCCCCGCTACGTGCAGGCCTTCTTCACCAGCCTGCAACTCGGCGCATACGTCACCGCCATCTGCTTCGTCCTCGCCGTCCCGCTCGCCTGGCTCGTCTCCCGCACCGACATGCCGGCCAAATCCACCATTCGCATGATGGTCCTCGCCTCCTTCGTCATGCCGCCCTATCTGGGCGCCATCGGCTGGATCCTGCTCGCCGGCCCCAACGCCGGCTGGCTGAACCTCGCCTTCCGTGCGCTCACCGGCCTCGAAGGCGCCATCTTCGACATCTACAGCTTCGAGGGCCTCGCCTTCGTCATCGCCCTCTACACCTTCCCCTTCCTCTTCGTCTTCGCCACCAGCGCCCTGGACGTCGTCTCCTCGGAAATGGAGGACGCCGCCAACATCCTCGGTGCCGGCACGCTCCGCACCGCCCGCAAGGTCACCCTGCCGCTCATCCTTCCAGCCCTCCTCGCCGGCGGCATCGTCACCTTCCTCGAAACCATCAGCCTCGTCGGCACCCCCGCCCTCATCGCACTCCCCGCCCGCGTCAACGTCGTCACTACCCAGCTCATGCAGTTCTTCGCGCCCCCCATCCGCGCCGAGGTCGCCGCCGCCTACACCATGCCCCTGCTCCTGGTCACCGTCGGCCTTTACCTCCTCCAGCAACGCCTCGTCGGCCGTCGCGGCTACATCACCCTGGGCGGCAAGGGCGGCGAGCGCCGCATGATCAAGCTTGGCCTCTGGCGCTGGGTCGCCTTCGCCTGGGGCGCCTTCATCGTCCTGATGGCCCTCGTCCTGCCCAGCCTCGTCCTGGGCCAGGCCGCCTTCGCGAAGGCCTGGGGCAGGGGCCTCAGCCTCGAAAACCTTACCCTCAACAACTTCGAATACTTGCTGTTCCGCCACCCCGGCGCGCGCGGCTCGATCGTCAACTCCTTCACCTACGCCGGCGCCGCCGCAACGCTCGCCATGCTGCTGGCCATCGGCATCGCCTACATCGTCAGCCGCCGGATGGTCCGTTTCGGCGGCGTGCTCAGCCTGCTCTGCATGACCCCCTTCGTCATCCCCGGCATCGTCCTCGCCATCGCCTTCTACGGCGCCTACGCCCCCCCGCCCTTCAGCCTCTACGGCACCAGCCTCATCCTCATCCTCGCCTTCACCACCCGCTTCCTGCCCGTCGCCTACTCCAGCGTCGGCGCCAGCCTGCGCAGCATCAACCCGGAAATGGAGGAAGCCGTCCGAATCCTGGGCGGCGGCCGCGGCACAGCCATCCGCCGGGTCATCGCACCCCTGATGAAGCGCAGCCTGGTGGGCGCCTGGCTCCTCGTCTTCATCCCCGCCAGCCGCGAACTCAGCACCGCCATGTTCCTCTACGGCCCCAGCACCCGGCCGATGTCGATCATGCTTCTGGACCTCAGCGAGGAGGGCAATTTCGAGCTGCTCGCCGCCCTCGGCTTCCTCCTCCTCGCCGCCACCTTCGCCATCGTCGCCATCGGCATGAGCCTCGTCGGACGGGATTTCATGCTGCGGCGGACACGGGAGTAAATGATGCTGACACGTCGAGTGATACTGGCCGGCGCCGGCCTGGCCCTGGCCCGCGTGGCCCGCGCAGACATGCCCGCCCTCATCGAGGCCGCCCGTCAGGAGGGCTCCGTCACCTGGTACACCGCCCACACCGACGGCGAGACCGCCCAGCTCACCGCCGACCTGTTCCAAAAAACCTACCCCGGCATCAAGGTCAGCCTCATCCGCACCACCGCACAGGTCGCCTATCAGCGCCTGCTGCAGGACCTCAAGAACGGCATCGCCAATTGCGACGTCTTCAGCTCCACCGACCTCGGCCACGACGAGGCCCTCGCCGCCCAAGGCAAGTTCGTCAAATGGACCCCCGAGGGCGCAGCCTCCCTCCAACCGGACTTCCGCGACATCGACAACACCGGCACCTACTACGCCACCCTCTCGGAACTGGTCCTGCCCATCTACAACACCACCCGCGTCAAGGAAGCCGACGCCCCGAAAATCTGGACCGACTTCCACAACCCGAAATGGCGCAACCAGGTCGCCGTCGGCCACCCCGCCTACTCCGGCACCGTCGGCACCTGGGTGGTCACCATGAAGAAGCTCTACGGCTGGGAGTATTTCGAAAAGCTGGAGCGCAACAAGCCGCTGATCGGCCGCTCCGTCAACGACGCCGTCGGCGTGGTCAACTCCGGCGAGCGCATCGTCGCCATCGGCCCCATGGGCCTGTCCCTGATGCAGAAGGCTCGCGGCAACCCCATCGGCGTCGTCTACCCCGCCGACGGCGCCGCCATCATCGTCTCCCCCTCTGCCGTCATGACCAACGCCCCCCACCCCAAAGCAGCCAGGCTCTACATGGAGTTCCTCATGGGCGAGGCCCACGCCGCCCTCTCATCCGAAAACCACCGCATCCCCGTCCGCGTCGGCACCCAAGTCGCACCAGGAGACCGCCCACTCGCCGATGTGAAGATCGTCCGCCTCTCCACCGCCGAGATCGTCGCCGGCATCCCCGAAGTCATCGAGCAATGGCGTGACACCTTTGGCAGCTGACCTGAGTTCTGGCGGCAACGCCGCCGGCGGAAAACTCGTCCTCGACGGCATCGGCAAGCGCTTCGGCGCCGCCACCGCGGTTCAGGACGTTACCCTGGCCCTCCGCGACGGCGAGTTCGTCTCCCTGCTCGGCCCCTCCGGCTGCGGCAAGACCACCACGCTGCGCATGATCGCCGGCTTCATGGAACCCACCGAAGGCCGCATCACCATGAACGGCGCCCTCCTATCCGCCCCCGGCCGCCTCGTCCCCCCCGAACGCCGCGGCATGAGCATGATCTTCCAGTCCTACGCGATCTGGCCGAACATGACCGTCGGCGAGAACGTCGCCTTCGGCCTACAGGTCCGCAAACTCCCGAAGGACGAAATCCGCCGCCGCGTCGCCGCCATCCTCGACGTCGTCAAGCTCGGCGCCCTCATCGACCGCTACCCCGCCGAACTCTCCGGCGGCCAGCAGCAGCGCGTCAGCCTGGCCCGCGCCATCGTCATCGAGCCCGAAATCCTTCTCCTCGACGAACCCCTCTCCAACCTCGACGCCAACCTGCGCGAGGAGATGCGTTTCGAAATCCGCCGCCTGCACGACGAGTTCCGCATCACCACCGTCTACGTCACCCACGACCAAAGCGAGGCGATGGTCACGTCCGACCGCATCGTCGTGATGAACGCCGGCCGAATCGAACAGGTGGACGATCCCGTCTCCCTCTACACCCGTCCGCAAACCCGCTTCGTCGCCGGCTTCATCGGTCGCACCAACTTCCTGGATGGCATCGCCGAAGCCGGGCAGGTCGTCTTCGCAGGCGCCACCGTCCCCGCCGCCCTCCTGCCCCAACCCGTTTCCGGTCCCGTCTCCTTCTCCGTCCGCCCCGGCAGCATCGGCCTGCATCCCACCCGCGGCGACGACGCCACCGCCTGGTGGATCGAGGGCACCGTCACCGAACGCGCCTACCTCGGCGAATACTGGGACTACGTCGTCCGCCCCACCGCCGCCGGCACCCCAATCCGCGTCACCGCCCCCCCGTCACAAAACCTCGCAGTCGGTGATCCCATCTGGCTCTCGATCGACCCGGCCACGATCGCCCAAATCCCCGCATAGGGACGGAAAACCCTCTCCCTCGGAGACAGGGTTGGGGAAGGGTTCTTGCCGGGAAACCCGACACTCGGCCCATGCGGCGCAATGCCCACCCCAGCCTCCGTCCCCCCCCGGCCTCAAGCCGAAAACGCCGTCCGCCCCTCACCCTGCCCATACACCACATAATGCAACAACGGATCGAGCCCGGCCGCCCGCACATCCGCATAGGCCGTCAGATACTTGCTCGTGCTGAACTGCGCCGAGGGGTCGCGCCCCTCCTTCCACCCGAAGGTCTCGTAATGTAGCAGCGGATCGACGTGCGCCGCGGCAACGTCCCGGTTGTGCGACAGGTAGTATGCGGTATCAAACAACGCGTCCGGGCTCAGCCCCTTCTGCCACCCGCCATTGTCATAGCCCCACGCCGCCTGCTGTGCCCCGGCAGTCGCAGCCGGCATCAGAGTCGCGCCCAGTTGCTGGTCGTAATAGGCCGCGTTCACCAACGGGTCGGCCGCGGCGCTGCCTCCGGTCGGGAAACTGGCACGCCCCTCCACCTGGCCGAACGACACATAGTGCTGCAACGGGTCCAGCCCCGCCGCCCTCACGTCCGGGTTCGCCGACAGGTATTTTGCATCGTCGAACAGCAGGCTCGGCTGCCGCAGCTCCTTCCATCCATACTGTTCGAAATGCAGCAGGGGGTTGATCCCCGCGGCCGCCACATCCGGGTTCTGCTTCAGGTAGTAGTTGCCGTCGAACCAGGCATCGGGGGTGCGCCCCTCGCGCCAGCCATGGGCGAGATAATGCTGATACGGGTCGATGCCGGCCGCCGCCACATCCGGGTTCTGCGCCAGGTAGTAAGAGGCATCGAACAGCGGATCGGGCGCCGTCACGGTCACATCCGCATAGCCGCCGGCCTTCGTGCTCACCTGGAACAGGCTTGCGCCGTAATTGCCCGCAAGCTGCATCTGCGCCACCAACCCGCCTGCGTTCGACAGGCTCAGCACACCGGTGTTCGGGTTCCAGTTCGCACCAGTGGCTGTTCCCCCGCTCAGCATCTCGATCGTGTCGCCAGCCGCAAACCCGCTGATCACGCCCGCTTGCACGCCAGTGGAGGTCGGGTTCAACAAGTCCAGCGTCCCCCCCACGCCGGTAAAGGCCACCGCCTGCGGCAACGCCCCCGCCACGATCAGCGTCCCGCTCGCCGCGATCTGCAATGACCCGGCGCCCGAAAGCCCCCGCGTCACCCCAAGCTGCCCCCCCGACGCCAGGACCGTGCCGTTGTTCACCACCGCCGACCCGACCGAGCCGAGCCCGGACAGCACGCGCCCCGCATCGATGGTGACACTGCCGGCCACCGCCGTCCCCGCCGTGCCGACCTCGAGCGTGCCCGCAGCCGCAACCGTCGCGGTCCCACCACCCAACGCATATTGCAACCCGCCGCCGCTCGCCAGCACCAGCGCATCAACCCGCGCGACCCCCCCTGCCGCAACCGTCAACCCGGCCAGACCCGCCGCCTGCACCACGCTCGCCGTCCCCGTCGCCGTCACCCGCCCGCCGGACGCGACCATGAGCCCTCCGGCCGAGACCGCCAACGACCCCAGCACGAACGTGCCGGCCACATTGGCATAGCCGCCGAGCGCCAACGAAGCCGCATTGCCGATCCCGCCGATCGTCGCAGGCGCCGAGGGGCTGGCACTTCCGACGATGCCCGCCGCGTCGTTGGCGCCGGGTGGCAGCAGAGTCAGCGTCGACGACAGGTCGAACCAGGTGCCCGTGCCCCACGTCCCGCCCGCTGCGGCGTTCCAACTATACAGGTCCGGGTTGGTCGTCCCCGGACTCGCGACGCTGTCATAGCTGGCAAAGCTGTTCGCCGCCGTCGTGTAGATGCCGTTCTCGAAGTCCAGATAGGCGATGTTCACGTAGGTCTGGAAGTCGTTGTAGGCCGCAACAGCGACATACCGCGTCGTCTCGCCCGAACTGCCCACGGGCGTGCCGCTCGCCGAATAAATCAGGCCCGTGACCACGGTATCGGTGCCGCTGCCGCCATTCACCCCGGCGGGTTTGCCGGACAGGTAGAACAGGTCGTCGCCCTCGCCGCCCGACAGGGCGTCGTGCGGCCCCAGGCTGTAGAACACGTCGTTGCCGCCACTGCCGTACAGGCTCTCCGCCAGTGTGGCATTCCCCGTCACCGTCAGCGATTCCGTCGCTGCGTTCCACACCTCGGTGAAGGGGTGTGACGCCCCCTGCTTCGTGCCGTAGATCGACTGGATCGCCTGGATGTCCAGCGGCCCCAGCGTGCTCATCCGGGCACCGGTATAGGACATGACCGTCTCGGTGCCGTTGTCCAGCGACGTGTCCAGGGTATAGCCCGACCCCATCGACACCGAGTCGAACGGGTGTTTCAGCCCCAGCGTATGCCCGATCTCGTGGATCGCCACGTGCGCGAAGTCCGAAAAAAAGGCCGGGTTGGTCTGATAGGAGTTATCGAAATAAACGTCGCCGCCTTGCGACAGGAAATTGCTGTAGATTCGCGGCACGCCGTTCGCATCGATGTAGGTGGCCGTGCTGGGATAATTGCCCAGCCCCGCCTCGCCGCTGCTGCCCGACACCGTCGTCAGGTCGTACATGCCAAAGGTCAGGTCGCCGACCGTGTGCGACGCCTCCTGGAACGTGACGCCGCTCACGCTCGACCACGCGGCCAGCGCCGTGCGCACCGTGGCCTTCTCGTCCTCGGTCAGCGCGTGAAAGGTTGCCGCCGCGGCCGCGTTGCTGCCCTGCAGATACGGCGTCGCCGCGGTCGAGAAGCTGTAGGTGAGCGTAATGGCCGCACCGGACTGGTCCGTCCAACTCAGGTTGGACAGCAGCGCCCGATAATCGCTGACGACGGTCAAAATCTGGCTCCCGAAGACGTGGTCGTGACGTAGGGGATCAGGCGTGGACCCCGCAACGGCTTTTCCGTGTTCGCCTACGCATTACAGGTCGTGCAACCCTCAGCCCGCCCGAATGCCACGTAATGCAGCAACGGATCGATCCCTGCTGATCTTACGTCCGAACAGCTTGCCAAATACTTGCTGGCGCTGAGCTGCGCGGAGGGTTAGCCCAACCCCGACAATTCAACGAACGCCCCCGAAAACACTTGACTTTTGTCCAGGAAAATAGTCATAATACTCCCATGACGCTCGCCATCCCCTCAGCTCTGCAAGCCCGTCCGCACGAGAGCCTGCTGGCAAGGATGATCGCCGCCATCTACGGCATCATCGACGCGCTCGTCCCCGTCATCGAAACTATCGAGAACACCCAAACCCGCCCCTGGGTCGAACGCACCCGCTTCGGTGACCGCTTCTGGGCCATCATCCGCGAATTAATCGCCCTCACCATCCGCATCGAGCCCGAAAGCCTCGCCGAAAACCCGACCTTCCCACCACTGCGCCCCCGCGCGCCACGCCCGGCCCCCGCAAACCCGCGGCCCCGCGCGCGCTTCCCCAAAACCACCCTTTCCCCTCGTCAACTCGCCAAGCGCCTCGCCGCCCTCCTCCACAAACTCATCTGCCTGGCCGCCGAAGCCCAAGCCGCCCTGACCCCCGACTTCCACCACCAGGCCACCCAACTCCGCACCCTGGCCGGCTGCGACCGCCTCCCTCCCCAATCCTGGGAAACCAGCGGCTGAACACCCCCCCACAACCACGCCGAAACCGCCCCATCAGGGGCCGCACCCACTTCCCCCTCTCCGTTCGCAAATGGCCGGGACGAGGGTTCCAACCACCAGCACAAACCACTCGCTCCAAGACCCCGCCCACCCCCACCTCACCCCACGAACGCCGCCGGCTCCCCCCCACCGAAAAAGTCCCGGAACGCCGGATACACCAGGTCGGGCCGGTGCTCGGCCGGATAATGCCCCGTCGGAACCGCGAACCCCCGTAAGTCCGGCGCCCAGGGCGCCCAAGCCTCCAATGGCCGGAAATGTCGCCCCACATGGCTGTTGCTGCCCCACAGCACCAGCACCGGTGCTGCAATCCGGCGCGTCCCGTAATCCGCCCGGTCCATCTCCAGGTCCAACGTCACCGTCGCCCGGTAATCCTCGCAGATCGAATGGATCTGCTCCGGCGTCGTGCACCGCACATACTCGGCCATGGCCTCCGGCGTGAAGATCGACAGCCCCACGCCCTTCTTGTTCAGTTTGTACTGGATGTAATAGTCGAGATCCGCACAAATCAGCCGCTCCGGGAACGGCGCCTTCTGCGCCATGAAGAACCAGTGATAGGACTCCAGCCCCCAGCCGAGCGTCACGTTCGTCAGCACCTCATACGTCGGCACGATATCCAGCGCCGCCATCCGGGTGACCTTGTCCGGATGGTCCAGTGCCATCCGGAACGCGACCCGAGCCCCCCGGTCATGCCCGGCCACGCCAAATCGCGTGAAGCCCAGCTGCTCCATCACCTCCACATTGTCCTGCGCCATGGCCCGGAACGTGTAGGCGGCATGATCATCCCCACCGGGAGGCTTGCTGCTATCGCCATAGCCGCGCAAATCCGGCGCCACGACGGTGAAATGCCGGGCCAGGCTCGGCGCGATACGATGCCAGCTGACCAGGCTCAGCGGGTTGCCGTGCAGCAACAGCAGGGGCGGCCCGCTGCCGCCCACCGCCACCTCGATCTCTGCCCCGGCCGTCGTGATCCGGCGCCGCGTGAACCCGTCCATCAGCACCGGTGTCGCCGGCAGCAGCTCGTCCATTTCCATCCCCCCTGTTCTTGCGCCGAAGGTTCGCCGCAGCTTGCCGATTGTCAACAATGCAGCACTCGCCTAGCGTCCCCCCGGGAAACGGGAGTGGTGAAAGAATGCCGAACGACATGGTGGGCCCGATCGAATACGCCGGCGGTAAGGTGCTGGCCCATCTCGACGGCGGAATCGGCCGCATAACCTTCAACCAGCCCGAAAAGCGCAACGCCATGTCAGTCGAGATGTGGGACGGCATGACCGCCATCCTCGACACCTGGGAGCACGATCCCGAAGTCCGCGTCGTCGTCCTGTCCGGCGCCGGCGACAAGGCCTTCGTCTCGGGCGCGGACATCAGCCAGTTCGCCAAAAGCCGCAGCAACGCCGACGCGCAGAAGGACTACGACAAACTCACCAGCGCCGGCCGCCGCAAGCTCGCCGCCTTCGAAAAGCCGGTGATCGCCCGCATCCAGGGCTTCTGCCTCGGCGGCGGCCTCGGCATCGCCATGCAGGCAGACCTGCGCATCTGCTCCGCCGGCTCCGCCTTCGGCATCCCCGCCGCCAAGCTCGGCATCGCCTACGGCTTCGACATGGTCAGCCGGCTGATCTCCCTCGTCGGCCACGCCCACGCCCGCAAGCTCCTGTTCACCGGCGACCGTATCGACGCCGCCGAGGCCGGCCGCATCGGCCTGGTCAACGAGGTCGTCCCCGACGCCGAACTCGACACGACCGTCGACAAGCTCGCCGCCAGCATCGCCGGCAACGCGCCGCTCTCGGTAAAGGGCATGAAGTTCATCCTCGGCCAAACCATGAAGGACCCGGCCGACCGCGACATGGACGCCGTCACCGCCGCCGTCTCCATTTGCTTCGACAGCGCCGACTACACCGAGGGCCGCACCGCCTTCATGGAAAAGCGCAAGCCGGCCTTCACCGGCAAGTAAAACATCGTAGGGTGGGTGAAACTCACCAGAGGCCGAACCGAGGCCGGGAAGGAACGTTTCAATGAATAACGAAAAAATCGCCGTCGTCACCGGCGCCGGCAGCGGCGTCGGCCGGGCCTGCGCCCAGGCGCTGGTCGCCGCCGGTTGGCACGTCGGCATCGTCGGCCGCCGCAAGGACGCGCTGGAGGAAACCGCCGCCGGCTCCCCCGCCTACCTCGTCCTGCCGCTCGACGTCTCCGACCCTGCCGCCGTCGCCGCCGCCTTCGCCCAGGTCGAAGCGAAGTGGGGCCGCCTCGACATGCTGTTCAACAACGCCGGCTCCGGCACCCCCGCCGTCACACCCGACGAGCTCGAGATCGAGAAATGGCAGGCCGTCGTCGGCGCCAACCTCAACGGCAGCTTCTACTGCGCGCGCGAGGCCTTCCGCATCATGCGCCACCAGACCCCCCAGGGCGGCCGCATCATCAACAACGGCAGCATCAGCGCCCACACCCCGCGCCCCGGCAGCATCGCCTACACCACCACCAAGCACGCCATCACCGGCCTGACGAAATGCCTCTCCCTCGACGGCCGCCCCTTCGACATCGTCGCCAGCCAGATCGACATCGGCAACGCCGTCACACCCATGACGGAGCGCATGACCAAGGGTGTCCCCCAGCCCAACGGCGCCATGATGGTCGAGCCGCGGATGGACGTGAGGCACGTGGCCGACATGGTCGTCCATATCGCCGGCCTGCCGCTCGATGCCAACGTCCACACCGTCACCATCATGGCGCCGAAGATGCCGTTCCTCGGCCGGGGCTGACCTTTTCAGGCAGTCGCGGACAAATTATCGCGCGCCGGCGCCCCACTCGGGGCTGTCGCGGCATGTCGAATCGGCGTAACTTGTTCGTGATATGTGAACAAGGATACGTCGGAAGTGCCCAGCCTGGCAGCAACGCGGCCGCAACGGAATATCGTGTCGGCGAACCGCGCCCGGGCACGGCTGCTGCAGATGCACTACGAGGCGAAGGTCGGGCATATCGGCGGCAACCTCTCCGCGCTCGATGCCATGCTGCATCTGCACGGCGTCGTCATGTCGGACCACGACCAGTTCGTCTTGTCGAAGGGCCACTCGGCCGGCGCGCTCTACATCACCCTGTGGGCCATGGGCTTCATTCCCGAGGACGCGCTTGCCACCTTCCATAAAGACGGCACCCAGCTCGCCGGTCACCCCGTCGCCCATTGGCACAAGGGCATCGCCTTCGCCACCGGCAGCCTCGGCCACGGCCTCGGCCTCGCAGCCGGCGTGGCCCTGGGCAAGCGCCTGCGCGGCGATCCCGGCACCGTCTACTGCCTGCTGTCGGACGGCGAGTGCGAGGAAGGTTCCACCTGGGAGGCGCTCCTCTTCGCCCGCCATCAGAAGCTGGCGAACCTCGTGGCGCTGGTCGACGCGAACGGCCTGCAAGGCTTCGGCTCGACGTCCGACGTCGCCTCGTTGGAGCCTATCGCCCCCAAACTCGCCGGCCTCGGCCTAGACGTCCACGAGATCGACGGCCATGACCCGGCCGCTCTCGACGCCGTGCTGCAGATCCCCCGCATTGCACCCCTGATCGTCGTGCTGCGAACCATAAAGGGCCGCGGCGTCTCGTTCATGGAAGGCCGCATGGAGTGGCACTATCTGCCCATGACCGAGGCGCAGCACACCCAGGCCCAGGCTGAGCTGGATACCGCTGAGCTGGACACCGCTGAGCTGGACACCGCCGAGCTGGACGAAACCTGAGATGCGAAACGCCTTCTGCTCCGCGATGGTGGCCATAAGTGCGACCAGGCCGATGGTCTTCCTCACCGGCGACCTCGGCTTCATGGCGCTGGAACCGCTGCAGGAAGCCATGGGTGACCGCTTCATCAACGCCGGCGTCGCCGAGCAGAACATGGTGACCGTCGCGGCAGGCGCCGCCAGCGTCGGCGAGCAGTGCTGGGCCTATAGCATCGCGCCGTTCATCTATGGCCGGCCGTTCGAGCAGATCCGCAACGACGTCTGCCTCCACGATTTCGACGTGAAGCTCGTCGGCAACGGCGGCGGCTACGCCTATGGCGTCATGGGCGCCACGCATCATGCCATCGAGGATTACGGCGTGCTCTGCGGCCTGCAGAACATGCACGTCTATGTGCCGGCCTTCAGCGACGACGTGGCGCCGATCGTCGCCTTCATGGCCGGGCACAAACACCCCGCCTATCTGCGCCTGGGCCGCGACGAGAAGCCGAAGGACTATGACCTGCCCGCCTACGCCCCCTGGCGCAAGCTGCTCGACGGGCAAACCGGCGTGCTGGTCGCGGTCGGACCCGGCACCGGCGGCCTGCTCGCCGCCGCAACGGCGCTCGATCCCGCCGACCGGCCCGAGATCTGGGTCGTGACCGAGCTTCCGCTCCACGCCGACACCGTGCCCCGCGCCGTGCTGGAGCGGATCGCGGCAACGGGCGCGCTGTTCGTCATGGAGGAACATGTGGCCCACGGCAGCGCCGGGCAGATGCTGTGCCACGCCCTGATGCAACGCGGCGTTCACCCCCGCCGGTTCGGCCACTTCCACGCCCAGGGGTATTTGTCGGGCCGCTACGGCAGCCAGGTGTTCCACCGCGCCGAGAGCGGCATCGACGCCGCCACCGTTCTGGCCAACACAGGGCCCCTGGTCGCGGCATGAGCGACGCAATACTCGCAGCCAAGATCCAGCAGTTGCAGGGCCCGGTGCTCGTGCTGGGCGCCAGCGGCTTCATCGGCGCCAACCTGCTGCGCATGCTGCTGCGGCACCGGCCCGACGCCTACGGCACCAGCTCCACAGCCTCCGCCTGGCGGCTCGAAGGCGTGCCCGCCGACAATGTCGTGCCCGGCGACCTGCTGATCGAACAAAGCCTCACAGGCCTGCTCGACACCGTGCGGCCACGGACGGTGTTCAATTGCCTGGCCTTCGGCGCCTACTCCTTCCAGACCGACGCCTCGCTGATCTATCGCACCAACGTCGACCTCACCGCCCGCCTGGTCGAGGCGCTGCAGCAGCGCGGCGTCCACCGCTACGTGCATGCCGGCAGTTCCAGCGAATACGGCGACGACGCCTCCGGCCCGGCCGAGGACATCGCCCTGCACCCGAACAGCCACTACTCCGTATCGAAGGGTGCGGCCGCCGGGCTGCTGTACTACGCCGGCAAGAAGCAGGGCTTCCCCGGCGTCAACCTGCGCCTGTATTCCATCTACGGCCCCTACGAGGACTCGTCCCGCCTGGTGCCAGTCGCCATCCTGAACGGCATCGCCGGCAAGCCCTCGCAGTTCGTCGATCCCGAGATCTCGCGCGACTTCCTGTATGTCGACGACGCCTGCGAGGCCTTCTTCGACGCTGCCCTCAACCTGCCCGAGGCACGCTTCGGCGACAGCTACAACATCGGCAGCGGCATCAAGACCACGATCGGCGACTTCGCCCGCCTCTGCCAGGGCCTGTTCGCTCTGCCCGGAGAGCCGCAATTCACCATGCCCGCCCGCCGCTGGGACGTGGCCCACTGGTATGCGAACCCGGCCAAGGCCGCCGCCGACCTCGGCTGGGCCGCGCGCACGCCCCTGCGAGAGGGCATGGCCCGCATGACCGACTGGGTCCGCGGCATCGAGCGTCCCGACCGCTACGTCCAGTCCTCGAAGAAGTTCGGCCGCGACGAGACCTGGTCCGTGACGGCCATCATCGCCTGCTACAAAGACGCCCAGGCGATCCCGATCATGCACAAGCGCCTCTCGGACACCTTCGACAAGCTGAACGTCGGCTACGAGATCATCTTCGTCAACGACAACAGCCCCGATGACTCCGAGGAGGTGATCCGCGCCATCTCCGCCCGCGACCGCCATGTGATCGGCATCTCGCACTCGCGCAATTTCGGCTCGCAGTCGGCCTTCCGCAGCGGCATGGAGGTCGCGAGCAAGAACGCCTGCGTCCTGCTCGACGGCGACCTGCAGGATCCGCCCGAGCTGATCGAGCAGTTCGTCGAGCAATGGCGCGCCGGATTCGAGGTCGTCTATGGCCGCCGGGTCAAGCGCGAGGCACCGTTGTATATGGCGATCTCGTACAAGCTGTTTTATCGCGTCTTCGAGAAATTCTCCTACATCAAGGTTCCCCGCGACGCCGGCGACTTCTCGCTGATGGATCGCCGCGTGGTGCGCACGCTGCTGAGCTTCCCCGAGCGCGACCTGTTCATCCGCGGCATCCGCGCCTTCGTGGGCTTTCGGCAGACCGGCGTGGACTACATCCGGCCGGAGCGCATGTTCGGCGTGACGACGAACAGCCTGCTGAAGAACATCGGCTGGGCGAAGAAGGGGTTGCTGTCGTTCAGCAACACGCCGCTGAACATCCTGACGGCGGCGGGATTCGTCATGTTCGGCCTTTCGGTCCTGATGGGCGTGGTGTCCATCCTGTCCCGGCTGCTGTTCCCCGACGCGGCGCCGCGCGGCTTCACCAGCCTTGTGCTCGTCGTGATCTTCTTCGGGTCGATCAACATCCTGGCGATCAGCCTGATCGGCGAATACATCGCCAAGATCTTCGAGGAGGTGAAGCGAAGGCCGCATTTCGTGCGCCGCAACTTCATCCGCGACGGCGAGGTCCGTGTGGCGCCCGAAACCGGCCAGGTCTCGTCCTTGCAGAATGGCTGATCCTGGCGTGCCGACGAACACGCCTGACATGGTGCGTGATCCCCTGCACATCCGCTACCGGCAGATGTTCCTGCTGCTCGTCCGCTTCGGCCTGGTGGGCATGCTAAACACGGCGTTCGGCTATGCCGTCTACGCAGTCTTCGTCGTGGCCGGCATCGCGGCGAGTCTCGCCTTGGTGCTGGCCACCATTCTGGGGGCAGCCTTCAACTTCTACACCGCCCGTAACCTGGTCTTCGGCCGCAGCGGACGGGTGATGCGGTTCGTCGTGCTCTATGGGGTCGTTCTCCTGGCCAACATGGCGGCCCTGCGTGCGGTCCGTGCGGCCGGCATCGCTGCCCTGCCGGCCCAGGCGATGCTGGCACTTCCCATGGCAGCGCTGTCGTTTGCCGGCCAGCGGCTCTGGGTATTCAGCCGGGACACGGCGCCATGACCCGCCGGAACCTGGTGGAGCGGGCGCGCGAAGACTTCCGCCCCCCCGTGTTCAAGCCGAACACGACCTGGCGCAACCGCTGGGGCAACCGCCTACGCCGCTTCCTGGACCTGCAGGCCGGCACGGGCTGGGCGGACATGTCGACCGAACTCGGCACCGCGCGCGGCGTCCTGCTGGACATCGGCTGCGGCGCGCAGGTGTATCGCGACCTGGTTCCGGAAGGCGTCACCTATCGGGGCATCGATACCACCGACGCCCGCGACCATTTCGGCTACGACGTCCCCGACACGCACTATTTCGATGGCGAGGACTGGGGCGTTCCCGATGCCTCCATCGACACCGCCCTCTCGACGGAGGTGCTGGAGCACATCGCCGAGCCCGACCCGTTCCTGGCCCGCGTCTTCCGCGTCCTGCGGCCCGGCGGACGCCTGGTCATGACAGTGCCTTTCGCCGCACGGTGGCACTTCATCCCGCACGACTACTGGCGCTACACCCCGTCCTCGCTGCATCGCCTGCTCACCCGGGCCGGGTTCGACCACGTCGTCGTCCACGCGCGCGGCAACCCGTTGACCGTGGCCTGCTACAAGGTCATGGCGCTTCCCCTCATGCTGCTGTTCGGCGCCGGCGAGCATCAGCCGGGCCCCGGCAAGCGCGCCGTCGGCGTTCTGCTGTTGCCCCTGTTGGGCGCGGTCGCCGTGGTCGCCAACCTGACCATCCGGGGCGACTGGGGAAACGACTGCCTCGGCTACACGATCACCGCGCGACGGCCGGAATGATAACGCAAGGCAAATCACCCACGATGGAACACGCGGTCCTTCCCACGCCAAGCAGGTCCTTCGGTCTCGATGTTTGCCGCACGCTGGCAATCGGCGGCGTGCTGGCCGCGCATGGCATCGCCGCCGCGAGCCGCGACTCGAGCTTCGTTGTGCCCGTCTGGATCGATTGGGCCGGCGTCATCGGCGTCGAGTTGTTCTTCGCGTTGAGCGGTTTCCTGATCGGCGGCCTGCTGATCGAGATCTCCGATCGGCAGCCGACCCCGCGCAGCTGGCTGGTCTTCATGGCCCGGCGCTGGATGCGGACGTTGCCGCTCTATTTTGTCTGCCTGGCGTTCCTGTTGATCTTCATGCCGCCGGCCGACATCTGGACCAAGCTGATGCGTTACGGAACCCTGACGCAGAACTTCACCAGCGCCTTGCCCCAGGACATGTTCTTCAACGTGACCTGGTCCCTGGCCGTCGAGGAGTGGTTCTATCTTTTCGCCAGCATCGGCCTTCTGGCCGGGGCGGCGGTCTGGGGGCGGAAGGGCCAGTGGCTCGTGTTGGCAGCCTTCATTGTTCTTCCGTTCATCGCCAGGCTTGATCTTCCGGCGTCCACGGCATGGGACGCCTCGATCAGGAAGGTGGTTGTTCTTCGGCTGGACGCGATCGCATTCGGCCTGGCCGTCGCGCTGTTGAGGGCCAGGGGGTCCATCCTGCTCAGGCAATGGCGCCCGCTCCTGGCCTTCGGGATCGTGGCTAACCTCTATGTCTACGCGGCATACACCGAGGTCGTGACGTTCGACGTCTTCCAGAAGGCGGCATCGTTCAGTCTGATGGGATTGGGCAGCGCCGCCACCCTGCCGGCCTTCCTGCGGATCCCGCAGAACAACGGCTGGATCGGACGGGCTGTCCGTCATGTCAGCGACCTGTCCTACGGCCTGTATCTCATCCACATCATCGTCTTGCAGTTCGTGACCTATCACTCCTGGAAGCTGAAAGGCCATCCCGTACTGATCGTTCTGGCAGCAGGCGTGATCACATGGTGCGCGGCCTGGACGTCGCGCCGCTACATCGAGCAATGGTGCCTGGATCATCGCCCGAAGCAGTTCCGCAGCCGCCCTTCGATGGTTGCGTGGTCTTCGATTTGACCGATCGGACGATTTTAACGCCGGCGCAGCCCACCGGCATGTCGCGGTGGTCCGTCCCGGTGACGTGCCTGTTCGTCGTCGCGGGGATGACCAGCCGCTATATCGGGGCGCCCGACTTATACACGCTCATCCCGCGATTGATGATCAAGCTGCCCGCCGTGCGGCTGCTCACCGAGTGGGCGTGGATCCCCGCCTCCGTCCGCTGCTGGAGCGAAGGTGTCGATGTCTATGTCAACAACACCTGCTATAAATCCGGCGATAACATGGGCTTCAACTACTCGCCCATGTTGCTACATCTTGGCTTTCTGAAATACGTCGATCAGGCCGTGGCAGAAACCGCCATCGCCGGCATCCTGCTTTTCTTCGCCTTGTTTGCTCTGCCCTCCGCGCCCGACCGGCGCGCGGTCTATGTTGTGCTGATCGCCGCCGTCTCGTCCGGCACGATGGTCGGGGTCGAGCGTACGAACGTCGACATCTTCATCTATCTGCTCGTCTTCGCGGCCATTCCGCTGAGCCGGTTCGTCATCGCAGCCCTCCTGTCCGGATACTTCCACCGTCTTGTTCGGAATGCCGCTCCCACCCGCGCGTCTCCGTTTCATTTAAGGTTTGCCGTGATGACCAACCTTGTGAGTTACTGG
>JAYVEG010000039.1:0-6860 GCA_043748985.1 Rhodospirillales bacterium | reverse complement strand
AGCCCGCCCAACGTGTGATAGCTCCCCTCCGACGGCAGATCCGGCAGCTCCAACCGCGACTTGATCTCGTCCACCGGCATCGCCCCGTCCAGCATCATCGGCCCGGCAGGTACGGCGGGCGCCGACGGATCCACCGGCAACGGCCGCGCCTCCCCAATGATGGCCTCCAGCACGTCCGCCGCGGTCACCACGCCCTCGAAACTCCCATACTCGTCCATCACCAGGGTAAGGCCGACCGTATCGCCCTTCAGCCGCTCCAGCGCATCCAGCGCCGTGGCGGTGTCGGGGATCACCATGGGCTTCTGCAGCACCGCCCCGATGTCCAGGTCGCCGCCGCCGAGCAGCCGGTCCAGCAGCAGCTTCGCCTGCACCACGCCCACCACGTTGTCGATTGCGCCGTCACACACCACGAACCGGCTGTGCGGCGCCTCCCGCAAGGTCGTCACGATGTCCGCGCGCCCGTCGTTGCGATCGATCCACGACAACTCCGTCCGCGGTGTCATGATCGCGCGCACCGGCTTGTCGGCCAGGCGCAGCAGGCGCTCGATCATGTCGCGCTCCTCGCTCTCCAGCACACCCTCCTGCGCGCCCTCCGCCAGCACGGCCTTCAGCTCCTCTTCCGTCACCCCGGGCCGGTCGCCATCGTGATGCCCGAACAGCCGCAGCACCAGGTTCGAGGACTGCCCGAGCACCCAGACGACCGGCCCCCCAGCCTTGGCCAGCCACGACAGCGGCCCCGCGATCGCAGCCGCCACCCGCTCCGGCTGCCGCAACGCCAGCTGCTTCGGCACCAGTTCGCCCACCACCAGCGTCAGATAGCTCGTCAGCACAACGACGATCGTCAGTGCCAGCGTCTCGGCGACCGGCTGCAACGAGGGGATCGTCATGAACCACGCGCTCAACCGGCCGCTGATCCGCGCACCCCCGAACACGCCGGCCAGCACGCTGACCAGCGTAATCCCGATCTGCACGGCCGGCAGGAAGCGCTGCGGGTCGTCCGACAGCAGCCGCGCCTTCGTCGCCCCCGGCACACCCTGGCGCTCCAGCACCATCAGCCGTGCCCGCCGCACGGAAACCAGCGCCAGTTCACTCAAGGCAAACACGCCATTGAGCAGGATCAGCAGAAAGACGGTGAAAAGTTCGAAACCGAGGCCCATGTCGCGATCCTATAGCGCGGATGCCGGGAAAGTGGCACCGCCCGCCGGTTCCGCCCCAGTTCCCTCAACCACGCGGTTGATCTACACCGCCCGCATGCGCACGCTTCCCTTGTTCGCCGTCCTGCTCGGTGTCGCCGGGCTGATCCCCTTCGTGGCCACCAGCCTGGGCGCCGTGTCGCTGCAGGGCGACTGGCCACGGTTGTCGCTGCTGGCCCTGCAGGCCTATGCCGCCGTCATCCTGGCCTTCCTGGGCGGCGTGCATTGGGGCGTGGCACTCGAGGTCGGGATCAACCAGTCGGCCCGTACTCAGCGCCTGCGGTTCGGGCTGGGCGTGACGCCATCTCTGATCGGCTGGGCCGGACTTGTGGTGACCTTCGTGGGCCTGCCGCTGGTAGGTCTCGCGATCCAGGCAGCCGGCTTCATCGGCCTGACGATCGCCGAGGCGCGCGGCACTCATTCCGGTCTCATCCCCCGGTCCTACATGGCGCTACGCTGGGGCCTGTCGATCGTAGTGATCCTGTGTCTCGTCTCCGTTCTCATCGTGCTGACCTTCGGCGGCCATGTCGTCCTGTGACGCGATCAGCGGACCCAGCCCAGCAGCAGCGACAATGTAACCAGTGACAGCGCGGTCGCGACAGCGACTGTCCCGGCGCCGAAGGCCGTCGCGATCTGCGTGCGCCGGGCCAGGAAGAACGCGTTGGCGCCCGTCGGCACGCCGGCCGTGATAACCAGCACCGCCGTCGGCAGCGCGGCCAGCCCCACCAGCCGGGCCGACGACCAGACCAGCAACGGCTGGATCACCAGATTCAGCATAGTGGCAAGTCCGGTTTCCCGCACTCTGCCCTGGGCCGCGAAGTCCGCCAGGCTCGCTCCCAGCCCGCACAGTGCCCGCGTGGGCGCGCCGGCCCCCAACAGGATCAGCGGGAAAACCGGTGCGACGATGCCCGCGACCTCGATCAACGGGCACCAGGCTCAGAAAACGGGCAGCTCCGGCATCTGTGCGCCGAACCACTTCTGCCACAGCGCACCCAGCTCGCCGTTGTTCTTCGTGAAGTAGATAAAGGTGTTTACCCAACGGTGCAGGTTGAATTGATCGGCACGCATGGTGATGCCGTTCGGCTGGCGCAGCAAAATAAACTTCTTGTCCACCAGCGCATCAGGATTCTGCTTCATGATCGCGTCGAACGTGATCCCGGTTTCCGCCAGCGCATCGACCTGGCCGGTCAGCATCGCCTGGAACGCGCTGGGCGAGTCGTCGAACCGCATCATCCGCGCCGAGTTACCGAGCGCCTTCGTCAGGATCACGTCCTGCACCCCACCGCGCGGCACCGCGATCCGCAGCCCCTTGAGGTCGTCGATCTTGGTGATCGCCTTTCCCTTGGTGCCGTAGACGGTGTTCTCGATCGCGCTGTAGGGGATGCTGAACAGCACCTGCTTGGCGCGCTCCGGCGTGATGCCGAAGGTCGCGACGATCAGGTCGACCTTGCCCGTCAGCAGGAATGGCAGTCGGTTGGCAGCAGTCAGCTGCACCAGGTTGGCCTTCACACCCAGGTAGCCGGCAAGCAGCTTGGCGACCTCGATATCATAGCCGTCAGGCTCCTGCTTGTCGTTCAGCAGCCCGAACGGTGGCAGATCGACCAGCACGCCGATGTTGATCGTGCCGCGCTTGAGGATTTCATCGACCGTCTGCGCGCGCGCCGAGCTGCCCAGCACCAGGCCGGCGACCAGCGCCATGGCACCCACCAGCAGGTATCGCAGGCCTCGTTGGATCGTCATGGTTGTCATTTCCTCATCATTATTGTTTGTAGGCCGCACCCAGCCGCGTCTCGAGCCGCCGGCTCAGTACCGTCAATGGCCAGCACAGCAGGAAATAGATCAGCGCGACAGCCCCGAAGATCTGGAACGGTCGAAACGTCGCGTTGTTCAACAGCTGTCCGGCGCGCGTCAGCTCCACGAAGCCGATCACGGCCGCCAGCGACGTGGATTTCACCAGGTTGACCAAAAAGCCCACCGTCGGCGCCGTCGCGACCCGGAGAGCCTGGGGCAACACCACCTTGATCATGCGTGGCCCGTAATGCAGGCCCAGGGCGCGCGCCGCTTCGGTCTGTCCGAACGCCACCGACTGGATCGAGCCACGCCAGATTTCACCCAGGAACGCGCCGGCGTTGAGGCTGAGGCCCAACGCCGCTGCCATCAGCGGCGGGAGGCCGAAACCCAGCATGTCGCTGCCGAAAAACACGAGAAACAGCTGCAACAACAGCGGCGTGCCCTGAAACACCCGGATGTAGGCGATCGCGATCCACCGCAAGGTCCGGCTATCGGACACGCGCATCAGCGCGATCGCCACGCCGATCACGCCACCGCCGACAAACGCCATGGCCGATAGCACGATGGTCCACCGTGCGGCATAAGGCAGGAACCAGAAATCGCCCCAGGTCAGTTGCCTCATGTCGGTGGCCTGCGAGCACTGCTCATCGGCTTGGCACCCGCGCAAAGGCAAAGCGCTCGACAGCGGCGAACACCCCGCTGAACAGCATCGACAACGCGAAGTAGATCACCATCGCGACGATGTAGGCCTCGAAACTGCGGAACGTGCGCGACTGGATGTCCTGTGCCGCCGCCGTCAGCTCCTCGGCGGAAATGACCGAGACGATGGAGCTGTTCAGCATCAGCAGGATGAACTGGCTGCCCAGCGGCGGCAGCACCGCCTTCAACGCCTGCGGCAGCACGATCAGCCGGAACGTCTGCAGCCGGTGCAGCCCCAGCGCACGGGACGCTTCGGTCTGGCCGTGCCCGACGCTCTCGATGCCGGCGCGGATGATTTCGATGGTGTAGGCGCTGCCGTTCAGCACCATCGCGAGCACGGCGCAAACCTCCGCCTCCAGACGGATGCCGAGCGAGGGCAGGCCGAAATAGATGACGAAAACTTGCACCAGGAACGGCGTGTTGCGGATGACCTCGACATACCCGGCGATCAAGCGTTGCAGCCAGGGCGGCCCGCCAGTGCGGCCCAACGCCCCGAAGATGGCGACGACCAGGCTAAGCACCATAGACAGCGCCGACAGCTCCAGCGTCAGCACCGTGCCCCAGAACAGCTCCTCGCGGGCGGCCCAGATATCCTCGAAATGGAACGTGTAGCCCACGCTTTCTCCCTTTAGGGTGAGTTAGCCCGAGCAACGTGGCGCGTCAAAGCCTTCGGGTCAGGCCAGCAGCCCGGCCACGAACGCCGGCAGTCCCGGCTGCCGCGCCCGCGCGCACCGGGCGGCGTACAGGATGCCCCGCACCATGGCGACAGCCTGCGGGAATATCCGGTTGACCACGACATGGTCGAACTCGTCCCAATGGCTGATCTCGTCATGCGCTGCCGCCATGCGCCGGGCAATCTCATGCTCCGAGTCGCCCTGCCGGCCCCGCAGCCGGGCCTGCAGCGCCTCGAGCGACGGCGGCAGCAGGAACACGCTCACCGTATCGGACGGCAGGGCGTCGCGGACCTGGCGATGCCCCTGCCAGTCGATATCGAAGGCCACGTCACGACCGCTTGCAAGCGCCGCCTCCACAGGCGCGCGCGGGGTGCCATAACTACGGCCGAACACCGTCGCATGTTCGAGCATGGTGCCGGAGCCGACCATCGCGTCGAACCCGGCCCTGTCGGTGAAATGATAGTCGACCCCGTCGCGCTCGCCGGGCCGCGGCGCCCGTGTGGTCGCACTGACAGACAGGCTCAGCTCCGACTCGTCCGCCAACAGGGCGCGCAGGATGCTGCTTTTCCCGGCGCCCGAGGGCGCAGCAAGCACCAGGCAGATGCCGCGTCGGGATGGGCTCTCACTCGACATTCTGCACCTGCTCGCGCATCTGCTCGATGATCGCCTTCAGGCGCAGCCCCGTGGCCGTCAACGGCACGGAGGCCGATTTGCTGCACAGCGTGTTCGTCTCGCGCACGAACTCCTGCACCAGGAAGTCGAAGCGGCGCCCGATTCCGTCGCCCTCGTGCAGCAACTGCCGGGCGGCGTCGATATGCGCACTCAGGCGATCCAGCTCCTCGCGCACATCCGCGCGCGTGGCCAGCAGGGCAACCTCCTGTGCTATGCGTTCCGCGGGCAGGCCGGGCTCGCGCAGTAGGCTGGCCAGGCTGTCCATCATGCGGTCGCGTTGCAGGCGCGGCTGGTCCGCGGCGTCTGCTTCGGCCTGCGCCCGCAGCGATGCGATGGCGTCGAGTTGCGCGCCCAGCAGGCCGCCGAGGCGGGCGCCTTCCTCCCGTCGGGCCAGGACCAGGCCGGCCAGCGCGGCTGCGAAGCCGGCCCGCACGGCGGCCAACGCGACCTCCGCGACGCCATCCTCGCTCGCCGTCGGCGGGCGCATCACGCCAGGCAGCGCCAGCAGTAGCTCCACCCGCGGCGGCGGGGCGCCCGGGATACGCGCGGCAATGGCGGCAGCGAGGGTCAGCAGATCGTCTAGCACCAAGGGGTCGGCCACCAGGCGCTGACGCTCCTCCCGCTTGATGGTGAGGTTGGCGCCGACGTTGCCGCGCTTCAGCGCCTTGCCCGCCATCTCCCGCAGCGCCGGCTCCAGCGCGTCGAACCCACCCGGCAGCCGCATCTTCAGGTCCATCCCGCGCCCATTGACGCTGCGCAGCTCCCACGCCCAGGCCAACCCCGCCTCCACCCCCTCGGTGCGCGAGAAGCCGGTCATGGAGGCCAGCGGGGCGACGGGGGCAGCTTGGGTCATCGGGGCTCAGTTCTGCGCAGGTTTTGGGGGAAGGGCCGCGCGTTGCCGCTCCACCTCGCGCCATCTGGCGACGTTGCGTTGGTGTTCGGCCTCGGTCTTGGCAAACAGGTGGCCGCCCTGGCCATCGGCCACGAAATACAGCTCGTCGCCCGGCCAGGGCTGGGTGGCCGCCTTCAGCGACGCCAGGCCCGGCATGCTGATCGGGCCCGACGGAAGGCCGGGAATGCGATAGGTGTTGTAGGGGTCGTCGCGGTCCAGCTCGGCCCGGGTGATGCCGTGGTCGAGCACGCCCGAACCGCCGCTGGCGCCATACACCACGGTCGGGTCGGATTGCAGTTTCATGCCGCGCCGCAGCCGGTTGACGAACACCCCGGCGATACGCGCCCGCTCATCCGCACGGCTGGTCTCGCGTTCCACGATGCTGGCCAGGATCAGCACGTCGCGGGGTGTGGTCAGCATCGCCGCCGTGGGCGTGCGGGTGGCCCAGGCCTGGTCCAGCGCCTTATCCATCGCCCTGCGGCTCCGGTCGAGCACGGCGATGCGGGCCGTACCCAGTTCGTAGGAATAGGTTTCGGGCAGCAGCGAGCCCTCGGCGGGTATCGGTGTCTCGCCCTCCAGCGCGGGCGCGCGATCCAGCAAAGCGGCGACCTGGGCCGCGGTCAGCCCTTCGGGGATCGTGAAGCGATGCTGCACCGGCTTGCCCGTGCGAAGCACCACCAGCACGGTGGCCAGGCTGGCGTGCGCAGGGAAATACAACTCGGCGCTGTGCAGCGCGCCCTGCCCGCGCGTGGCCAGAGCCGCGAGGCGCAGCGACAGCGGATTGCCGATCACGCCCTCGCGAGCCAGCACATCCGCGATCTGGTCGATGCCGCCGTGCGGCACCACGATCGCCCGGCCGTCCGCCAAGGGACCCGGCAGACCGTAGGATCGCACAACCAGGAAACCGGCACCGCCCAACAGAAGAGCGGCGACAAGGAT
>JAYVEG010000038.1:0-19411 GCA_043748985.1 Rhodospirillales bacterium | reverse complement strand
GCGGCGAAGGCATCCGCCTGCACCTCGCCAGCGGCAAGACCGTCATCGACGGCTCCGGCGGCGCGGCCGTCGCCTGCCTCGGCCACGGCAACGCCCGGGTCGCCGCCGCCATGGCCGCCCAGGCCGGCACCATGGCCTACGCCCACACCGGCTTCTTCACCTCCGAACCCGCCGAAGCCCTCGCCGAAACCCTCCTCGCCCACGAACCCGGCGGACTCACCCACGCCTTCTTCGTCAGCTCCGGCTCCGAAGCCATGGAAGCCGCCATAAAACTGGCCCGCCAATACTTCGTCGAAATCGGCCAGCCCCGCCGCACCCACATCGTCGCCCGCCGCGGCAGCTATCACGGCAACACCCTCGGAGCCCTCGCCACCGGCGGCCACGCCATGCGCCGCGCCCATTTCGAGCCAATGCTCAGCACCGCCTTCAGCCACGTCTCCCCCTGCTTCGCCTACCACCACCAGGCCACCGACGAGAGCGACGTCCAATACGTCGCCCGCCTCGCCGCCGAACTCGAAGCCGAGTTCCAACGCCTCGGCCCCGACACCGTCGCCGCCTTCTGCGCCGAACCCGTCGTGGGTGCGGCCACCGGCTGCGTCGCCGCCCTCCCGGGCTACTTCCACGCCATCCGCGAAATCTGCGACCGCCACGGCGCCCTCCTCATCCTCGACGAGGTCATGTGCGGCATGGGCCGCACCGGCACCCTCCACGCCTGGGAACAGGAAGGCGTCGCCCCCGACATCCAGGCCATCGCCAAGGGCCTCGGCGGTGGCTACGCCCCCATCGGCGGCATCCTCGTCACTGGGTCCATCATCGAAGGCCTCCGCGCCGGATCAGGCGGCTTCGTCCACGGCCAAACCTACCAGGCCCACCCCGTAGCCTGCGCCGCCGCCCTCGAGGTCCAGCGCATCATCGCCGAACAAAACCTGGTCGCCAACGTCGCCCGCCAGGGCGCCACCCTCGAACGCCTCCTCACCGACCGCTTCGGCAACCACCGACACGTCGGTGACCTCCGAGGCCGAGGCCTCTTCTACGCCCTCGAGTTTGTAGAAGACCGCGCCACCCGCCAGCCCTTCGCCCCCGCGCAAACCATCGCCGACCGCGTCAAACGCGCCGCCCTCGACAACGGCCTCGGAATCTACCCCTGCACCGGCACACTCAACGGCGCCACCGGCGACCACATCATCGTCGCCCCCCCCTACATCGTCGACGAACCCGACCTCGTTGACATCGTCGACCGCCTCGGCCACGCCATCGACACCGTCTTCGCCTAAGGAGCAAACGGATGATCTACGACCACCGCACCTACATCTGCAAAGCAGGCACCGTGCGCAAGCATCTCGACATCTACGTCGAGCACGGCTTCAAGGCCCAAACCCGCCACCTCGGCAAACCCGTCCTCTACGCCACCACCGACGTCGGCGACGTCAACAGCTACGTCCACGTATGGGCCTACGCCAGCGCCGAAGATCGCGCCACCAAGCGCGCCGCCATGCAGGCCGATCCCGACTGGAAGGAATATCTCCGCGTCAGCAGCGAAGCCGGCTATCTCCTCTCCCAGGACAACAAGATCCTTATGAGCGTCGACCTGCCGTCCAAGTAAAAGCTGGGCGGCTCCCTCTCCCATTGGGAGAGGGCTATCCGACCTTGCCCCACCGCCACCGTGGCCCTACGTTCATACTGCCCCTGCAAGGACGTCCGCCATGCGCCGCCGCACCCTGCTCGCCACCGCAACCGCGTCACTCGCCACCCCCGCCCTTGGCCAGCGCACCACAACCCTGCGCTTCATCCCCCAATCCAACCTCGTCTCCCTCGACCCCATCTGGACCACCGCAACCGTCACCGCCAACCACGGCTACTACGTCTACGACACCCTCTACGCCGTCGACGGCCGCATGCGCCCACAGCCGCAGATGGCCGAGGGCCACACCACCTCGCCCGACGGCCGGACCTGGCGCATCCGTCTCCGCGAAGGCCTCCGCTTCCACGACGGCACCCCCGTCCGCGCCATCGATTGCGCCGCCAGCCTCAAGCGCTTCTGCGCCGCCGACGAGTTCGGCAAGCTCCTTGGCGCCATCGTCGAAACCTGGGCCGCCCCCGACGACCGCACCCTCGAAATCCGCCTCGCCAAACCCTTCCCCCTCCTGCTCGACGTCCTCGCAAAACCCGACTCCCGCGTCCCCTTCATCATGCCCGAGCGCCTTGCCAACACCCCCGCCACCACCGCCATCACCGAGGTCGTCGGCTCCGGCCCCTTCCGCTTCCTCAACGACGAGTTCAACCCCGGCAGCCGCATGGCCTACGCCCGCTTCCCCGGCTACGTCCCTCGCCAGGAAACCCCCGACTGGGCCACGGGCGCCAAGATCGCCCACTACGACCGCGTCGAGTGGCACATCATCCCCGACGCCGCCACCGCCGCTTCGGCCCTTCGCAACAACGAGGTCGACTGGTGGGAAAACCCCACCTCCGACCTCATCCCCATGCTCAGACGCGACACCAACCTGCGCATGATCATCCTCAACCCCGCCGGCAACTGCGCCGTCATGCGCCTCAACAACCTGCAACCACCCTTCGACAACCAGGCCATCCGCCGCGCCGTCATGATGGCCGTCGACCAGGAAGACTACATGGCCGCCGTCTACGGCACCGAGGACCGCACCGTCTGGCGCACCTGCTACAGCCTGTTTCCCTGCGGCACGCCCCTCGAATCCGAAGCCGGCGCCGGCCCCCTCAAAGGCCCCCACGACCCGGCCGCCGTCAAAGCAGCCCTCGCCGCCGCCGGCTACAACGGGGAAAAGGTCGTCGTCCTCAACCCCACCGACTTCCCCACCATCGGCCCGCTCGGCCAGGTCACCTACGCCGCCCTGAAAAACGCCGGCATGAACGTCGAGCTCGCCGAAAGCGACTGGGGCACCGTCATCCAGCGCCGCACCTCCCGCGAACCCACCGCCCGCGGCGGCTGGAGCATTTTCCACACCTGGGGCTCCGCCACCGCCTGGGCCACACCAGCCACCTCAAGCACCGTCCGCGGCCTCGGCAAGGACGGCTGGTTCGGCTGGTGGGACAGCCCCTCCACCGAACGCCTCGTCGCCGAATGGCTCGAAGCCCCCGACGACCCCACCCGCAAGCGCCTCGCCGACGGCATCAACCAGGCCGCCCTCGAAGGCGTCGCCTCCATCCCCCTCGGCCAGGCCTTCATCCGCACCATATTCCGCGCATCCATCACCGGCGTCCGCCAAGGCGGCGCCCCCTACCCCTGGGGCGTCAAACCCGCCTGACAAAAAAACCCTCTCCCGTGCGAGAGGGTTGGACGAGGGTTCAACCACACAGACCAAGCCCGGCCCCGAGTAACCAACCACGGCAGGTCAAACGATCAGTCCCCCCGCCGCCTCCGCATCCAACGGCCAGATCGGCCGCTGCACCCGCGTATAGGCAATCCGCTCATACTGCCGCGGCAGGGGCCCATCGCTCTCCACATACAGCACCTTGTCCGCAATCGGCCCGAACGCCGCATGGAAATGGTTCGTCGACTTCACCACCAGCATCCGCTTCTCGGTGGGCTCCACCCCGACATTACGGAACAGCTCCAGGCCCAGCGCCTGGCTCCGGTTCGTGATCAGCACCACCTCGATCCCCCCCACAAGCACGCACGCGCAATCCCCCAGCTTCACCTGCGTCGGCCCGAAACTCTGCCGGCAATCCCGCGCCAACCCGGCCACCGTCACCACCGCATCCACCGGCATCCCCGAAGCCGGGCCGATCTTGCCCCCGAACCGCAGCGGCAGCGTCGCCCCCAACCCGGCGTCGAAGCACAGCCCAACCGCCACCGGGTCCCAGATCGGCCCCAGCGCCGCGTTCTGCACATCCCGCGCGATCATGCACCGCAGGATCGTCGTGTTGTCCGAAGGCGCCCCACCCCCCGCATTATCCGCCGGGTCCGCGATCACCACCGGCGACCCGTTATTGCCCAAGGCCACGGTGATCGCAGCATCCGGCTCCAGATACTCCGGCGCCGTCCGCCCCCGCATCCCCACGAACTCCACCCCGATCTCGCTCGCCAACCGATCCGCCAGCGCCTTGTCCCCATCCGTTACCACCAGGATGCGCCCCGTCATCTCCGGCACGTCCGCATAGGGAAAACAGTGTCCGATCGACACCGACAACACGCCCCCATGCCCCTCCATCGCCGCCGTCCGGTCCACGAACCCCCGCATCAGCGGCAATGTCGTCGGATAGGACCCCACCTGCCGGCAGTCGTACAACGACATCACCGGCCGGATCTCCCCCCGGATCGTCCGCAGCACCAGCGTCACCAGGTCTTCCGCCCGCTCCACCACGTCGATATGCGGGAACTCCTTGTACAGCACGATGATGTCCGCCTGCGTCACCCGCTTGATCGTCAGATGGCAGTGCGGGTCCAACTCCACCCCGATCACCACGCCAGGCCCCACGATCCCACGCACCCGCTCGATGATGTCGCCCTCCACATCGTCATACCCATGGGCCACCATCGCCCCGTGCAGCCCCAGCAGTACCCCATCCAGCGGCAAGGCCGCCGCCACCTGGTCCAGGATCTCGTCCCGCATCGTCTCGTAGTCCGCCCGGTTCGTCAGCCCCGCCGGGCTCGCGGCAAAGCAGCTCCCCTCGATCAACGTGAACCCCTCCGATCCGGCCCGGCGCCGCGCCACAAACAACGGCGCCGTGCACATCAACGCCGTATCCGACGGGTGCTCGCCGGGCCGCAGGAACACGCCCTCCCGGTACGCCGCCATGGACGTGGGCAGCGGCGAGAACGTGTTGGTCTCCGTCGCCAGTGTCGCCGCGAACAGCCGCATCGGTCGCCTCCATCCTCGATGGCTGCGATCATCACACTCCTTCGGCCGCGGGCGCAAAAAAAAATGGCGGCTCCCGAAGGGGCCGCCAAGTTTAGGGAGGAAACGTCCAAGCTGCAGGCAAGGCCTGCCGCTACATCTCAAACCTACGCTTATCGATCATTCGTATGCAAGCGAGATTTTGCGTTGCACCATCTTATTTCGTAACCCGTTCGATCGGCCGTTAAAGCTTCGTTCAGCCTTCGCATCCATCCTGCGCCAATGGTCCCGCGCGTCCCGCTCGCCCTTCTCGCCATGCTGCTCGCTCCCCTCCTGGCGCCCCGCCACGCGCACGCGCAGCCCGCGCTCTGCCGCGCCGCCATCGCCCTGGTCGAGCACATCGCCGCCGTGCCGGACCGCTTGATGCAGGCCATGGCCATCATGGAAAGCGGCCGCCGCGACGACGCCGGCACCGTCGCCGCCTGGCCCTGGACCATCAATGTCGAGGGCGTCGGCGAATGGTTCGACACAAAGCAGCAGGCCATCGCCGCCGTCACCGCCCACCGCGCCCGCGGCGCCCGCTCCATCGACGTCGGCTGCATGCAGGTCAACCTCATGCACCACCCCGACGCCTTCGCCTCGCTCGAAGAAGCCTTCGACCCTACCGCCAACGCCCGCTACGCCGCCAGATTCCTTCAGCAGCTCCTCGCCCAGACCGGTTCCTGGCCGCTCGCCGTCGCCGGCTACCATTCCCTCACCCCCGAAATCGGCGGCGACTACGCCAAGAAGGTCCTCGCCATCTGGGCCCGTCCCGATCCCGGCCGAGCCCCGAAAACCCGCCAGCCCGCGATCAATCAGGCCGCCAACCACACCCCAGAACCCCTCTCTAGCCCCGCGGCACCACAAGCCGCCCTCCCCTCAGGCGGCCGAATCCTCGCCTCCCCCGGCAGCACAACCCCGCAATTCACTGGCCGCGGCCTCGACTCCTACCGCTCCGTTCCCACCCGCCTCGCCAACAGCACCCTCTTCCGCCGCTCCTGAACGCGACCTTCCCCAGCCGCGCGCCCGGCTAATCCAACAACTCCATCATGGTCGGACTTGATCCGACCATCCACGCCGCTCCAAAAACACCAGTCTCCGCAAATGGAGCAAGGGGCCAACAGCCACAGCCTAACGATCTAGCAAACAAGGATGGGTGAAACCCATCACCAACCCGACGATCAGCCCTTCGTATTCCTTCCTTCGTCTTCGTTCCCTCCGTATCCACTTCGCTTCATCGGTCCCAAAGCGCGCAAGATCAGCTCGATGCGTCCCGAAACGCCCTCAAGCATCCTCCCCCAAAGCCCGCCGCCGCAAATCCCGCAGCCGAGCCTGCCCCCCCGGCGTATGCGGATCCACCTCGAGCAGCTTCTGCCACGCCGCAAAAGCCCCCCGCCAATCCCCCCGCGCCTCCGCCACCCGCGACAGATCCTGCCAGGCCATGAAATTACGCGGCTCCCGCCGGATGATCTCCTGCAGGTCCCGCACCGCCCCCTGCGTATCCCCCATCCGCGACCGCGCCGCAGCCCGGCCCCGCCACGCCTCCAGTAACTCCGGCTCCAAATCCAGCGCCGCTGCGTAACTGTCGAACCCTTCCGTCGCCGACCCCTCCGACAGTTCCCGCTGCCCCCGAGACAGCAGCAACTTCACTGCCGGGCTCGCGGCACCCATCCACGCCCCCCGCAATTGTCCCTCGATCGCTGCAGCCACCTCCTCGCTCGGCGCCACCTTCAGCGCGTTCAGCAGGCTCTCCGTCGTCCGCCTCACCGGCTCCGTCTGCGCAACCGCCGCCCCTGCCGCCGACCCTGCCACCAGCGCCACCAGCAGGACCAGCGCGACCCTCATCCCGCAGGCTCCCCCACCGTAACCCCCGCCGGCACCGGTCCCCCCGCCATCCAGTCCAGCAACTGCACCGTATGCACCACCGGCACCCCACCCGAGAGCTGCTTCATGCACCCGATATTCCCCGCCGCGATTACATCCGGCTTCGTCCGATCGATATTCTCCAGCTTGCGCGCCCGCAACCGCCCCGCAATCTCCGGTTGCATCAGATTGTAGACCCCTGCCGACCCGCAACACAGATGCCCCTCCGCCGGCAGCAGCACAACGAACCCCGCCGTCTTCAGCAACGCCTTCGGCGCATCCAGCACTCGTTGCCCATGGTGCAGGCTGCACGCCGCATGATACGCTACCCGCAAACCCGTCGCCGGCCGGCTCGCCTGATACCCGATTGCCACCAGATATTCGCTGATATCCTTCGCCAGGCCCGACACCACCGCCGCCCGGTCCCGCCACGGCGCCGGCTCCGCTCGAAACATGAACCCGTAATCCTTGACCGTCGTCCCGCACCCAGACGTGTTCACCAGGATCGCATCGAGCCCCTCGCCCTCTATCTCCCGCGTCCACCCGCCGATCGCGGCCCGCGCCGCCGCCATGGCGGCATCATGGTGCCCCATGTGATGCGTCAACGCCCCGCAGCAGCCCACATCACGCGCCACCACCACCTCAACCCCCAGCCGCGTCAGCAGCCGAATCGTCGCCTCGTTGATCCCGGGATCCAGAACCGTCTGCGCACATCCCACCAGCAGCGCCACCCGGCCCCTCTGCACCCCCTCGGCCTTGTGCACCTGCGGCCGCGCCGAATCCCCCGCCGGCGGCAATCTTGCCGGTGCCAAATCCAGCATCGCCCGCACCCGCTGCGTCGTCATGCCCGCCCCCGGCAACAGCCCCCGCAGCGGCCGAGCCAGCCGCGCCCCCCAAACCGCCGCCCGAAACAGCCGCGGCCGCGGCAGCACCAACGCCAGCACCCGCCGCAGCATCCGCTCCGGCCATGGCCGCTCGTAAGTCTCCTCGATATACCGCCGCGCGTGGTCCACCAGGTGCATGTAGTTCACCCCGGACGGACAAGTCGTCATGCACGACAGGCACGAAAGACACCGATCGACGTGCCGCACCACCTCCTCCGTCGCCGGCCGCCCGCTCTCGAGCATGTCCTTGATCAGGTAGATCCGACCCCGCGGACTATCCAGCTCGTCCCCCAGCAGCACGAAAGTCGGGCACGTCGCCGTGCAGAACCCGCAATGCACGCAGGTCCGCAGCACCTGGTTGCTGCTGGCAGTATCCGGATCGGCAAGCTGCACATCGGTGAAGGTGGTTTGCACGGTTGCCTACAATCCTGCAGTGATACGGCCAGGGTTCAAGATGCCAAACGGGTCCATCGCCGCCTTCACCCGCCGCGTGATCCGCGCCAGCGCTTCCGGCTCGGACGGCACCACATCGACTGCCGCCCGCATCGTGTCCGGCGCCCGCAGCACCGTCCACACCCCACCCCCCAGGCAGGCCGCCGCAATCACCCGGCTATGCAATGCCGGCGCCCCCGCAACCCACACCAGCCCGCCACCCCAATCCAGAAACCCCCGCGCCCCCGCCGCCTCGACCGCCGCGATCACCCCAGGCCCGGCCGACGGCCGCACCGAAATCCGCCAGACCGCATCCTCAACCGGCGCATCCAACGGCACCACATCGCGGATAGCCCGCCAAACCGCCAGGCTCGCATCATGCGCCAACCGCGCCGCAACCCCGAATTCCGCCAAGTCGCCAGCAAGGCGCCCCAACCGATAATCCACGCTCAGCGCGAAATCCTCTATCCGCACCACCGCCACGTCGCCCACCCCCTCCAGCTCCGGCACTCGCGCCGCCGCCCCAGCCGGCAACCACGCCGCCCCCGACACCCCGAACGGCGACCCCAGCGCCGCCGACAGCGCCGCCACCGCCCGCCGCGCCCCCAACCCGCGCAGCACCAGGCTGCCCGTCAACTCGGCCACCGGCAGCACCTTCAGGGTCACCTCCGTCAGCACAGCCAGCGTCCCGTGGCTGCCGGCGATCAGCTTGCACAAATCCAGCCCCGTCACGTTCTTCAGCACCCGTCCGCCAGACCGGATCAACTCCGCCGACCCGTTGATCGCCCGCACACCCATCACATGATCCCGCGTCGCCCCCCAGGCGACCCGGCGCGGCCCCGACAAATTAGTCGCCACCACCCCCCCGATCGACTGCGGCCCCATCGAGCCCAACAGCCCCGACAAGTCCGGCGGCTCCGAGGTCAACCCCTGTCCCCCCTCCGCCAACTTCGCCTCCAGCTCCGGCAACGTCGTCCCCGCCCGCGCCGAAACGATCAACTCCTGCGGCGCATGCAGCGTGATCCCCGTAAGATTGCGCGTGCTCAGCCCCCGCGCCGCCTGTACCGGCCGCAGCATACCCCGCTTCGTGCCTCGGCCCTCGATGTGCAGCGGCTCACGCCGGGCCGCCGCATCGCGAATGGCATCGACGATCCCGACCTCATCCACCGGCGCCTCGTCGACCGCCGCAACCAGCGTCAGCTCAGGCGGCAATGGGCGTCTCAGCAGCAGGCTGGTCCACCAGCGGAAACACCTTGCTCGGGTTCAACAGCCACTCCGGATCAAATGCCGACTTGATCCGCCGCTGCTGGTCCAGCTCCACGGCCGAGAACTGCACCGGCATCAAATCCCGCTTCTCCACCCCCACGCCATGCTCCCCAGTCAGGCACCCGCCTACCTCCACGCACAGCCGCAGAATGTCCGCGCCGAACGCCTCCGCCTTCTCGAACGACCCCGGCAGGTTCGCGTCGAACATGATTAGCGGATGCAGATTCCCATCCCCTGCATGGAAAATATTGGCCACCGCCAACCCATACTCCGCGCTCATCTCGCCGATACGCCGCAGCACATGCGGCAACTGCCCGGTCGGGATCGTCCCATCCATGCACAAATAATCCGGGCTGATCCGCCCGATCGCCCCGAACGCACCCTTGCGCCCCTTCCAGATCGCCAGGCTCTCCTCGGGCGACTGACTCACCTTCATGCTCAACGGCCCGAACGGCCGGCACAGATCGCTGATCTTGCCCAGCATCCAGTCCTGCTCGGCGACCGACCCCTCCACCTCGATGATCAGCATCGCCTCGGCATCCATCGGATAACCCGCATTGGCAAACGCCTCGCATGCATGGATCGCCGGCCGATCCATATACTCCAGCGCCACCGGAATAATCCCCGACCCGATGATGGCATCCACCGCCCGCCCGGCCGCCTCATTGGCATCGAACGCCACCAACATCGCCCGCGCCCCCTCCGGACTCCGCAGGATCCGCACCGTAACCTCGGTGACCATCGCCAGCATCCCCTCGCTGCCCGTCATGATCCCCAGCCAGTCGTACCCGGCCGCGTCCAAATGCCGCCCGCCAAGGTCGATGACATCACCCTGCATCGTTACGATGCGCAGCCCCATCAGGTTGTTCGCCGTCACCCCGTACTTGAGGCAATGCGCCCCTCCGGAGTTCATCCCCACGTTCCCGCCGATCATGCACGCCAACTGGCTGCTCGGGTCCGGGGCATAGAAAAAGCCCTCCCCCGCCACTGCCTGCGTGATCCCGATATTCGTTACCCCGGCCTGTACGGTCGCGCACCGGTCCGCATAGTCGATATCGAGTATCCGGTTCATCCGCATAAGCCCGACGACAACGCTGTCCGCCATCGGCAGCGCCCCGCCCGACAGGCTGGTCCCCGCCCCCCGCGGGATCACCCGCACGCCAAGCCCATGCAAGAACCGAAGCACCGCCGCCACCTGCTCCGTCGTCTCCGGCAGCACGACAGCCAAAGGGGTCTGCCGATACGCCGGCAGGCCGTCCGTCTCATAAGGCTTCAAACGGAGTGGCTCGGAAATCACGCCTGACCCGGGCACAATCATGCGAAGACCCGCCACGATCTCATCGCGTCGGGCGATCACGTCGGGCTTGGACGGCGGCTGCGCGATCATCGGGTCCCCTCCTGCTTATCTTTGCAAGATGGAACCACACTTCGACCCCGGCAAGGCCACCACGTCGAATAGGCCGGGCATATCGCCCGACCCACCCGCCTTCAGCCCTGGCGAGCCTTCATCCGCGGGTTCTTCTTGTTGATGACATAAACGCGGCCGTGCCGACGCACCACACGGCAGTTCTTGTCGCGGGTCTTGGCCGACTTCAGGCTGTTGCGGATCTTCATGGGTTACCTTGTAGGCGCGAAACGGGGTTCAAAACAGGAGGCGGGTAGCTACCGAGGGGGGCGCCCGGTGTCAAGTGAACTCGGTCAACACATACCGCGCCGTCTCCGTCCCCGGCACGCTCGGCTTATGCCGATGATCGAACCCGGCCGGAATATGCAGCATGTCGCCAGGCCCGGCCTCCACGGAATGGCTCTCGAAGTCATACCGGACGAGGCCCTGCAGAATGAAAACGCTATGCCCCGTCTCGCACCAACTCGCGCCCGGCGGACCCGGCGCCCGCTCCTGGTAGCGCAGCGCGATCCCGAACCCCGAAACCGCCTCCCGCACCTGCAGCCCAGCGCCATGGCGCTCGAGCGGATGATCGGCAGCACGAAAAAGATAAGGACTATCGGACATCCCCGAACCCTAGCGGTCCGCCTGTTGACCGCAAGGCCCTTTGCGCAGATGGGTGACCTATGCGCTTCGATTCCTGGTCCGCCTTCCTCGTCATGCTCTTCGTCGTCGTCGGCTTGTGCGGGCTGTTCGCTAGCTACGCCAACAGCATCCCGCTCGAACGCGGCGTCGCCCGTAGCGCCTTGCTGGATGAAGCGTTCATTGCCAGCACCCAGCCGGACGCCCCCGCCCGCCTGGAGCAGCTGCGGCCCAACTTGGGAGCCCTCGCGGCAGTCGTGCTGGACGGCACCGGCCCCGTTCCGGACCGCATCGCCAAAGCCCGAGCGATCGTATTGGACGAGCAACAACGAGAAGGGGCCAGCCTCGCCTACCGCACGCGACTGATGCTCTGCGTCGTAACCGGATTGGCAGCCCTGCTCGCCGTCGGCATCCTCAACCTCGCCCGGCGCACCCCCTCGGTCGATCCAACTACGCGTAGCCCGCCTCAGGCCTGAACGCGTCCGCAATCCGGCGGACCACCCCTGCAGCATCCACCAGCATCATATCGAACCGGACGCCCACCCGCCCCCACCCCGGATTATCTGCAAGGGCAATCTCGGCCGCCGCCACCAGGCGCCGCTGCTGCCGGGGCTGCATGGCGAACGCAGCCTCTGCAAGCGTCGGCCGCGCCTTGACCTCTATCACAGCCGTGACACCATCCCGATCCGCAACCAGGTCGATCTCCCCAGCCGCCGTCCGCAGACGCCGCGCGAGAATCTGCCATCCATCCCGCACCAGCGCATCCGCCGCCCGCGTCTCGGCATCATGCCCAAGCCGATGCGCGGCCGAACCGCGGCTGCGACGCTTAGAATCTGTCATCACCCATCTCCTCCCCCGGTCACCCTCAACCAAAAAGGTTAGCAATTACCCAATAACGCCCCTCGCCCCTCCTCCACCGCATGGCAGGCCACCAGCACATCCCCATCGCGCGTATGTCCCGGCTTTTCCACCCGGCACCGATCATTGGCCAGCGAGCATCGCGGATGGAACGGGCAACCCGGCGGCGGTGCGATGGGGCTCGGCACCTCTCCCCCCACCGGCGTGCGCGACCGCCCGGACATCGACAGGTCCGGAATCGCATCCAGCAGCAGCCGCGTGTAAGGATGTCTCGGTGCCCGGAAGATGCTCTCCCCCGGCCCGATCTCCACGATCCGCCCCAGATACATCACCCCCAACTGATCCGACATGTGACGCACCACAGCCAAATTATGGCTGATGAACAGATACGTCAGCCGGAACCGCTCCTGCAGGTCTCGCATCAAGTTCAGGATTTGCGCCTGCACCGACACGTCCAGCGCCGAAGTCGGCTCGTCCGCCACCAGGAACTCCGGCTCGCTGCTCAGCGCCCGCGCGATGCTGATCCGCTGCCGCTGCCCCCCGCTGAACTCATGCGGAAACTTCTCCCCATCCCGCGGGCTCAGCCCCACCTGACTCAGCAGCCCCCCCACCCGCTCCCGGATCTCCGCCCGTCCCTTCAATATCCGAAACGCCCGGATCGGCTCCGCCACGATATCCTGCACCCGCCACCGCGGATTGAGGCTCGCATACGGGTCCTGGAAGATCATGTTCATCCGCCGCCGCAACGCCGGCTGCGCCCGCGCCTGCGACAGGCTCTGCCCCTCGAACAGGATCGAACCCCCGCTCGGCGGATACAGCCCCACCGCCAGCCGCGCCACCGTACTCTTCCCGCACCCACTCTCCCCCACCAGCGACAGCGTCGTCCCCACCGGGATCGCGAACGACACCTCATCCACCGCCTTCAAACTCTGCCGCTTCTCCCCCGCCAGCGTCCGCTGCAGCCACGGCCGCGACACGTCGAAATGCCGGCTGAGCCTGTCCGCCTCCAGCACGACGCGCCCAACCTCATCCTCAGACATGCGCCACCTCCGCCGCATGCAGCCAGCACGCCGCCCGCGTCGCCCGTGCATCCATCAGCTCCGGACGCTCCACCCGGCACCGATCGAACACCTTCGGACACCGCGGATTATACGGACACCCCGGCGGAATCGCCGTCAGCCGCGGCATCGCCCCATCGATCTGCCGCAACCGCCCCACCCGCGTCTCCAACGACGGAATGCTCCCCATCAGCCCCTCGGTGTAAGGATGCCCCGGCCCATGCACCACGTCCCGCACTGGCCCCACTTCGATCACCCGCCCCGCATACATCACCGCCACCCGGTCCGCCGTCTCCGCGATCACCCCCATGTCGTGCGTCACCAGCATCACCGCCGTCCCATGATCCCGCGTCAACCGCCGCAGCAACCCAATGATCTGCGCCTGGACCGAAACATCCAGCGCCGTCGTCGGCTCGTCCGCGATCACCAGCCGTGGCTCAGCACACAACGCCAGCGCAATCACCACCCGCTGCCGCATCCCACCCGAAAACTCGTGCGCATAAGCGTCGATCCGTCGCCCCGCCGCCGGAATGCCCACCTGCTCCAGCCATCCGATCGCCCGCTTCCGCGCCTCTCCGTCGCTCAGCTTCAGATGCGCCTGCATCGTCTCCACCAGCTGGTGCCCAACTGTATAAAGAGGGTTCAACGTTGTCAGCGGATCCTGGAAGATCGCCCCGATCTGCTTGCCCCGGATCCGCCGCATCTGCCCGTCGGACAAAGTGTCGATCCGAACCCCATCAAACAGGATCCTCCCCCGCGAAACCCGACCGGGGGGCTCCAGCAGCCCGATAATCGCAGCCCCGGTCAACGACTTTCCCGCCCCGCTTTCCCCCACCACCCCCAACACCTCGCCCGCCTCGATCGACAGCGAAACGCCATCCAGCGCCCGCAGCACCCCCCGACGGCTCGGAAACTCCACGCACAGGTCGTCCACTTCCAGCAACGCCATGACCCGCCTCCCTACCGCAGCCGCGGGTTCAACGCGTCGCGCAGCCAGTCGCCCAGCAGGTTGATCGACAACACCATCAGCACCAGCGACAACCCCGGAAAGATCGTGATCCACCACTCCCCGCTGAACAGGAAGTCGTTCCCGATCCGGATCAGCGTCCCCACCGAAGGCTGCGTCGACGGCAATCCCACCCCCAGAAACGACAGCGTCGCCTCGCTCAGGATCGCCAGCCCCAGCGTCAACGTCCCGATCACCAGCACCGGCCCCAACACGTTCGGCAGGATATGCGTCGCCATGATCCGCAACGACGACAGCCCGATCACCCGCGCCGCCATCACATATTCCTTGCCCCGCTCCACCAGCGTCGACCCCCGCACCGTCCGCGCGAACTGCGGCCAGAACGAAATCCCGATCGCGAAGATCAGCACATAGATCTGCAGCTGCTCATGCATTTCCCGCGGCAACGCGGCCGTCACCACACCATCCACCAGCAGCGCGATCAGGATCGCCGGAAAACTCAGCTGCACGTCGGCAACCCGCATCAGCAGCGAATCCACCGCACCCCCCGCATACCCAGCCAGCAGCCCCACAGCGACCCCAACCACCACCGCGAACACCACCGAAAACACGCCCACGATCACCGAGATCCGCATCCCATACATGATCCCCGACAAAACGTCCCGCCCCTGGTCGTCCGTCCCCAGCCAATGCGCCGCCGTCCCCTCCGGCATGAACGCCGGCGGCTGCAGGCTGTCCATCAGGTTCAGGCTCGCCAGGTCGAACGGATTGAACGGCGCAATCCACCGCGAAAACATCGCCCCCACCAGAAGCACCGCCAGCACGAACGCCGACACCACCGCCACCGGCGACCGCCTGAAACTATAAGCGACGTCGCTATCCCACGCCCGGGCCAACGCGCTCATCGCCCCGCCCTCAGCGCTTCGGCGCTCACTTCGCCGCCCCCGGCCGCGCCATCCGCAACCGCGGATCCACCGCATAATACAACAAGTCGACGATCAGGTTGATCAGCACGAACAACACCGAGATCAGCATCAGATAAGCCGCCATCACCGGAATATCCGCCACCTGCACGCTCTGCACGAACAGCAACCCCATCCCAGGCCACTGGAACACCGTCTCCGTCACGATCGAGAACGCGATGATCCCCCCAATCTGCAACCCGGCGATCGTGATGACAGGCACCAGCGTGTTCTTCAACGCATGCCCGAAATTGATCGCCCGCGGCGACAATCCCCGCGCCCGCGCGAACTTCACGTAATCCGACCGCAGCACCTCCAACATCTCCGCCCGCACCAGCCGCATGATCAGCGTCATCTGGAACAACCCCAGCGTGATCGCCGGCAGCACCAGCGCCTTCAACCCCGACCACGTCAGAAACCCCGTCGTCCAATGCCCGAGATCGACCACATCCCCCCGCCCAAAGCTCGGCAACCAGTTCAGCAGCACGCTGAACACAAGGATCAGCAGGATCCCGATCAGGAACGTCGGCAACGACACACCCACCAGGCTGAAGATCATGAACAACCGCGAGCTCACCGCCGTCCGCCGGATACCGGTATAAACCCCCATCGGCACACCCACCGCCAGCGCCAGCACCGCCGCTGTCCCCGCCAACTCCAAGGTCGCCGGCAGCCGCTCCGCGATCAGCTCCATCACCGGCCGCGCCAGCCGGTAGCTCACCCCGAAATGTCCCTGCAGCGCATTCCACATAAACTTCGCATACTGCACGAAGAATGGCTGATCCAACCCCAACTGCTTGATCAGCGCCGCTTTCGACGCCTCCGTATACTCCGTCCCCAGCATGATCACGACCGGGTCGCCCACGAACTTGAACATCGCGAAGGCGATGAACCCCACCACGAGCAGCACCGGAATGGCCTGGAGAATGCGCGAGACGATGAACGCGAACATGGGCGAAAGACCTTCGTCGTAAAACAGCCTACGGAATCGATTCGACCTGCTCAGAAACGGCCTCGGTGTCGACCTTCGCCTCGTCGCCCGCTGCGAACTCCACCACCAACGTAAACCCGACGCCCAGCAGCACCGGCCCCAGGAAGATCCCGAGCAAACCAAAGGCCAGCGCCCCGCCAAGCACCCCCAGGATCGTCAGCAGGAACGGAAGCTGCGCTCCCCGCGCGATGAAATACGGACGGATCACGTTGTCCGACCCGCTGATGATGAACAACCCATACGCCCCCAGCACGATCCCCCAGGCCGTATGCCCCGTCCCCAACAACCACAGCGACGCCGGAATCCATATCACCGGAGCCCCGATCGGCAATACAGACAGCAACCCCGCAATCAAACCGAACAGCAATGGCCGAGGCACCCCCGACACATAAAGCCCAACCATCGTCAGCAGCCCCTGAATGATCGCCGTGCCCAATATGCCATAGACCGTCCCACGCACCGTTGCCCCGGTCACCTTCACCAGCCGCTCCGCCCGATCCCCCGCAATCCGCCGCGCGATCCGTCGCAGATGCACCGTCAGAACGTCGCCCGACGCCCAAAAGAAGAACGCCACCACGATCGCGATCACGAACTGCGCCAGCCCGCCCGCAATGCTCAGCAGGATCTTGATCCCGCTCTCCGCAACCATCCCGAAATAAGGGCTGAAGAACGCAACCATCGCGCTCAGATCCGCCGCCCACCGCGTCCAGTAGTCGCTCAGCGTCGCGCCCGCTAACGGCACGGCGCCCAACCAGGCCGGCGGACCCGGCAATCCTGCCTCCAACGCCGTATCGAACGACCGCCGCAGCGCGATTGCATCATCCGCTCCAGCCGGTGCCGCCAACGCGATCGGCAGCACGATCAGCACCGTCGTCAGCAACACCATCGCCCCCGCCGCCCACCGATTGCCCAACCCGAGATGCCCGCGGATCCACGAAAACAACGGCCACGTCGTATAAACCAGGATCGCGCCCCACAGCAGCGCCGACAGGAACGGCAGCAATACCATGACGCAGCCGATCGCCAGCCCGACCAGCAGCGCTCCGGCCAGCACGCGCTCCGCAACCCGATCGGTTCCGTCTCTCATGCCCGGGGCGGTACCACCCGCGCCGTCCCGGCGCAACACCGGCCCGCCAGCCCAAGGCAAGCCGGCCCGCCGGCCCAAGGCAACCCAGCCCGCCGGCCCACGGTAAGCCAGCCCGCCAGCCCAAGGCCACGTTAACCCAAAGGGTGGCCAGCCGCACACCAGCCGACTACCCTGCACTTAACCAAAGGAAGAAGAACCGACTATGCCACGGCTGTGCGCCAACCTGTCCATGATGTTCAACGAAGTCCCCTTCCTCGACCGCTTCGACGCCGCCGCGAAGGCCGGCTTCAAGGGCGTCGAGTTCCTCTTCCCCTACGACCACCCCGCCACCGAAATCCGCACCCGCCTCGACGCCAGCGGCCTCACACAGGTCCTCTTCAACGCCCCGCCGGGCGACTGGGCAGCCGGCGAACGCGGCACCGCAACCCTCCCGGGCCGCCAGCAGGAATTCCGCGACGGCATCATGAAGGCCCTCGACTTCGCCGCAGCCCTCGGCAACACCATGGTCCACGTCATGGCCGGCATCCCCCCGAAAGACCTCCGGCCCGGCACCGCCGCCGCCCTCTACGTCGCAAACCTCGCCTGGGCCGCCGAACGTGCCCAACCCCAAGGCATCACCCTCGTCATCGAGCCCATCAACCACCGCGACATGCCCGGCTTCTTCCTCAACACCATGGCCCAGGGCGCCGCCGTGGTCGACGCGCTCGGCCGCGACAAGCTCGGCCTGCAGTTCGACGTCTATCACTGCCAAATCACCGAAGGCGACATCACCAAACGGATGGCGGCCCTGATGCCGGTCATCGCCCACATGCAGATCGCCGACGTTCCCGCCCGCAACGAACCCGGCACAGGCGAGATCGGATGGTCCTTCGTCTTCGCCGAAATGGATCGACTCGCCTATTCCGGCTGGGTCGGATGCGAGTACCGCCCCGCAGGCGACACCGTCGCAGGACTGGCCTGGCAGAAGCAATTCGGGCTTTGAAGCCAAAACTGCGGAGCAATACCAAAGAAAGAGCCGGTCTTTAGGTATTCTTGACGTTTGAATCACATACACTCCAGGCTAACGTCGAGTATGTTTATTGCGTAGGAGTATCGCCAGATGGAGCAAGGAATGCGATTTGCCGAGATTGGGCAACAATTGCGGGCATACCGCATGGAATCCGGTCTGCGTGCTGAAGAAATTGCAGCCCGCCTGGGCGTGTCTCGTGCCGCGCTCTACCGCTATGAAAAAGGCGAGGTGATCAAACTTGATACAGTCAAACGACTCGCCGAACTGCTCAAGGTCTCTCCCCTCAGCCTCCTCGGCATCGGCGTCGAGTACTATGGACGCGCCACCGGCTATTTCGAACGTATCCGCCAGATCGAGGAAGCCGCCGACCAAATCCTCCAGATTTCCGGACCGCTCTGCTACCTGACAACGTCCGAAGCCTTCGACGCAGCCCTCGCCGAATCCCTCGCCGAGGCCATCCGACTCCCAGGCATCGACCGCGCCGCTGCACAGGTCAGCGTCGACCAGGTCCTCACCCTCCTCGCCGCCCGCAAACGTGCCTACGTCCAGCGCAAGCCAGGCATCATCGCCCTCATCTCCTCCCAGGCCGCCGCAAACTTCCTCGATCACGGACCGATGGGACACTACGCCCTCTCGGAACCCCTCCGTGAGCGCAACAAGGCCGTCGCCCGAACCGAAATGGAGCGGATCGCTGCTCAGATGGAAGCCGAACCCATGGGCCTCCAATTCGGCCTGCTCCACGCCGCCAAACCAACCAGCGGCTTCATCATCCTTCGCGGTCGCGACCGCGCCACCCTCGCCGTCAACCCCTTCTGCCCCGACGCAATGCCGCTCCAACAAACCGGAGTCGCAATGATTACCGGTGCCGATGAGGCCGTCACCGCCCACCAGCGTGTCGCCGAAGCCCTCTGGCGCGACTCCCTCCGCGGCCCCGCCGCCGCCGCCGCCGTCCGAAAAATGATCACCGAACGTGCCTGATCGTCGTGCAGCAAAGCTCCATCGTGGTTCGCCGCGACCCTAGGAGCCTGTCCGACAATGATTGATAGCGGGATCAGAGTGGGCCGTTGCGTGGCTGTGCACGTGTGAGTGGGGCCTTCTTATGCTGCTGCCTTGTGCAGCTTCAGGAGGTTGTGGACGGTGCAGACCATTGCCCACTCG
>JAYVEG010000037.1:0-6878 GCA_043748985.1 Rhodospirillales bacterium | reverse complement strand
CGTAGGTCGATGGCGTCGCCCATGGCGAGGTAGCCGGCGCGGTTGGGGTGGAGGCCGTCGCCGGGGCCACCGATGGTGCTGCCGGGGATGTATTCGGGACGCATGGGGCCGCTGGCGGTGTCGACGGTGGCGCGGTCGAAATCGATGACGCCGTCGAACAGGCTTTTGTTGTCGCGGATGAAGGCGTTGACGGCCTGGCGCTTGCGTTCGACCTCGGGTGGGGTGTGCGCGGGGCTGGTGGTGCCGACGATGCTGGTGAGGGTTGCGCCGATGACGCGCACGCCGGGGAGCTTGGCGCGGAGTTTGGCGACGCCTTCCTTGTAGCCGGCGATCACCTGGTCGGGAGTGGCGTTGCCGCTGGTGCTGATGTCGTTGATGCCTTCGAGCCAGATCACGTGGGTGACGCCGGAGAGGCCGAGGACGTCGCGGTCCAATCGGGACAGGGCGCTGGGGCCGCCGGCGAAGGGCTTGGTGGGGCCGTATTCGGCGGGGCCGACCACCTGGTTGCCGCCGATGCCGGCGTTGACGACGGCCATGTGGGCGCCGGCTGCGCGCAGGCGGCGCGCGAGGACGTCGGGCCAGCGATCGTCGCCGTTAAGGGAGGAGTTGGTACCGTCGGTGATGCTGTCGCCGAAGCAGACCACCAGCTTCGTGTCGGAGGGCGCCTGCACGTCCAGTGCGTCGAGGAAGAACCAGCTGGTCGTGCTATTCGGGAAGGCGCTTTCGTCCTCGAGTTCACCGAGGGCGCCGGCGCCGGGGGCGGTGATGTAGCTGGTCTGGAGGGCCTTCGCGTGCCAGGTGGGGGGGCCGGTGTCGCCGGCGACGTGGAAGCTGACGGCGAGTTTGCGGCCCATCAGTTCGGGGGCGGTGGGGTTGGCGATGAAGGGGAGCGTCACCGGGTCGGACCATGCCTGGCCGCCGGGGGGGACGGTGACGGTCTTTTTGGCGGCGAAGGTGACGGGGCGGTTGGAGCCGGGCATGAGGGCGGCGCCGGACATCTGGAGGCCGACGAAGGTGCTGTCGAAGGTGACGGCTTTTGCGCCGTATGCGTTGCTGAAGCGGAGGCGGACTTTTTGGCCCCATAGCTCCGGCTTCACGATGAGGCGGAAGGTTTGGTCTTTCGCGCCGGTTTCCTGGGAGGGGAGCGCGAATTTCAGCTCGGGCTGGGCGGTGGGGTTGCCGACGGGGTAAGGGCCCTGGGCGGAGCCGGTCCAGGCGGTGACCCATTTCTGGGCGAGAGCGGGCGATGCGAGTGTCATCAGTATCATCAATAGACCGACGCGCATGGGGGTGTCTCCGGTCAAGCGAACTGGCTTTCGTTGGACTGGGCGGGGCGTGGGTGGATGGCTGGAAGGGCGGCGATGCCGGTGATCTCGACGCGCCATTCGGGGCGGGCAAGTTTGGCTTCGACGGTCATGCGTGTGGGTTTGTGGGCGGGGTCGAGCCAGGCGTCGTAGGCGCGGTTCATGGCGGCGAAGTCGGCCATGTCGGCGATGAAGATCTGGAGTGTCAGCATGTGGCGCTTGTCGGTGCCGGCGGCGGCCAGGAGGGCGTCGATCTGGCGCAAGATGTCGGCGGTCTGGCCCTCGGCGTCGAGCGTCGCGTCGTCGGCGACCTGACCGGCGAGATAGACGGTGCCGGCGTGGACGACAGCGCCGGACAGGCGGGCTTCTTCGGCGAGGCGGGTGATCATGCGGCGATATCGATGAGCCGTTGGGCGGTTTCGCGGGGGGCGGTGACCATGGCGTCGTGGCCGGTGGGCAGCGTGTGCCAGTGCCAGCCGGGCTGCACGCGGGCGATGGCGCGGGCCCATGAGAGGCCGGGGTATGAGGGTTCGGTGCATTCGATGTAGGTGCAGGGGCGGCCGTTGCCGAGCGGGTGGGCGAGCGTTAGGGCGGTGTTCATGCTGCCGAAGGGGTGCGGCTGGAGGTGGGCGCGGACCCAGTCGGCGTCGGGGCCTTCGGGCACGCCGAAGGTGGCGGGCTCGGGCTGGGCGATCGAGAGATTGCCGCTGGCTGCGGCACGGGCCCGGCGCTCGGCGGCGATTTCGGGCAGGGCCAGGTCCAGGGGGACGACGCCGCTGCGGGGCAGGCTGCCGTCCAGATAGATGAGGTGGCGGATGCGTTCGGGGACGCGGTCGGCGGCGCCGGAGATGGCGTTGCCGCCGAAGCTGTGGCCGACGAGGACGGTGTCTGTGAGGTCTTCGGCTTCGAGGGCGTGGACGACGTCGTCGACGAAGGTGGTGAGGGTAATGCCGGGGTCGAGCAGGTGGGCGCGGGCGCCGAGGCCGGTCTGGTCGATGGCGATGACGCGGTGGCCCTGGGCTTCGAGCAGGGGGGTGACGCGTTGCCAGCACCAGGCGCCGTGGAACGCGCCGTGGACGAGGAGGAAGGTGGTCATTCGGGGTGAAATCCTTCGTCGATGGCGGCGACCGGGCCGTAGGGGTCGGTGGGCGGGAAAGTCGCCCGACCCAGCCCGTTCTCGCGCTGGGCGGACAGGACTGCGAGATGGTTGACCAGGTCGCGCTTTTCGCTGCGGCCCATGCTTTCGATTTCCTCGGCGATGTTGGCGATGTCGGCATCGGCCAGCAGGCCGGCGCGCAGCAGTGTGGTCTGTTCGTTCGCCCAGCCATAGAGATTGGCGTCGCAGTCCGGCATAGGACAGAGCTTAGCCCGAGAGGTGCGGCATGCGAAGCCAGCGTACGGCGAGGCTTTCGTTGGGGCCTGCGGCGAGGCTGGCGAGCCAGAGGGCGCCGGCGGCCAGGACGATGGCGGGACCGGCGGGGAGGTCGAGCCAGTAGGCGCCGAGCAGGCCGGTGACCGAGGAGAGCAGGCCGATGGCCATGGAGGCGCGGACTTGGCCGGCGAGGCCTGCGGACCAGTGCCGGGCAGCGACGGCGGGGAGCATCATGAGACCGACGGACATGAGCGTGCCCATAGCCGCGAAGCCGCCGACGACGCAGAGGACGACGAGGGCCAGGAACAGGAGGTGCCATCGGGCGCCGTTCGGCTGGCTTTCGCGATCGAAGCTGTCGAGCACGAGGGGGCGCCAGATGAGGGCGAGGCCGGGCAGTGCGACGGTGGCGACGGCGGCCATGAGGAGGAGGGCTGCGTTGTCGACGGCGAGGACGCTGCCGAACAGGAGGTGTTCGAGGTCGATGCCGCGGTTCTGGGAGACGATGACGACGCCGAGGGCGAGGGCGACGAGGTAGACGCCGGCGAGCTGGCTGTCTTCCTTGCCGCCAGTGGCGCGTGCGAGGCCGCCGGCGAGGAGTGCGACCGCGAGGCCGGCGAGGAAGCCGCCGAGGCCCATCGCCCAGAGCGACAGGCCGCCGGCGACGGCGCCGAGAGCGATGCCGGGGAGGATGCCGTGCTGGAGGACGTCGCTCATGAGGCTCATGCGGCGGAGGACGAGGATCACGCCGAGAGGGGGGCCGGCGAGGGACAGGGCGATGCAGCCGGCCAAAGCGCGGCGCATGAAGCCCAGGGCGAAGGGCTCGGTGAGAAAGATCACGCGGCGGTCCGTTGTGGGGTGAGGCAAGGTGCGGCGTCGTCGAGCCAGGCCTCGGCGTTGAGGCGGGCCTGGAGGAGGGCATCGGGGCGGAGGACCTGGTCCGTGGGGCCCCAGGCGACGACGTGCCGGGCGAGCAGGAGGGTCTGGGGGAAGCGGGCGCGGACGAGGTCGAGGTCGTGCAGGACGGCGATGACGGTGCGGCCGGCGCGGTGCCAGGCGTCGATGACGTGGAGGAGGTCGGCCTCGGTGCGGGCGTCGACGGCGTTGAAGGGCTCGTCGAGCAGGAGGATGGGGGCGTCCTGCACCATGAGGCGGGCGAAGAGGACGCGCTGGAACTGCCCGGCGGAGAGGGTGCCGACGGGGCGGGCCTCGAAGCCGGCGAGGCCGACGGCGGCGAGGGCGTCGGCGGCACGGGTCGGGTCGATGCGGCGGAACGGCCCGGCGGTGCGGGCCTGGCCGAGGGCGACGACGTCGAGGCAGGCGAGCGGGAAGCTGCGGTCGAGCGCCGAGCCTTGGGGGAGAAGTGCGACGTCTTCCGCGCCCTCGATCCGGCCGGCGCTGAGGGTATGGAGGCCGGCGATGGCGCGGAGGAGGGTGGTCTTGCCGGCGCCGTTGGGGCCGACGATCGCGGTGAGGCTGCCGGTTGCGAACCGGCCGGAGACGTGGTGGACGGCCGGGCGGCGGGCGTGGGTGACGGTTACGTCGACCAGGTCGAGGCTGGTTGTAACTCCTCCGGTCATCGGTGCGTTCCTCGGCTTCTCGCTTGGACAAGCGTGAGCATGGGCGCCGGGTCCGAGGGTCCCCGCCGCTGACCAACGACGGAGGGATCATGTTCGCAGGTATCGATATCGGGTCCGAGCGTCACACGCTTGCACGCCTGGACGACAAGGGCGCGCCGATCGGCAAGCCCATAGCCATCACCGAGGACCGCGCCGGCTACGACGCCCTTCTCAAGGCGTTGGGCGAGCCGCGTGTCGTCATCGCCATGGAAGCGACCGGGCATTACTGGAAGACCCTGTTCGCCGTACTTGCCTCCGCCGGGCACGAGGTCGCGCTGCTCAACCCGTTCCGCGCCCGGCGCTTCCAGGACAGCAGCCTCGAGCGCAGCGAGACCGACGCCGTCGACGCCCAAGGCATCTTCTTCGAGAAGCGCCCCGAACATCGCAGACCCTTCGAGATCAGAGCTGAGCAGGCGCGGGCGGCGTAGTCCCAACATGACGCAGCCGAGCGCGCCTGCGGGACGCGCAAACAACGCTTGGTCGATGTCATGGTATCTCATGCGAGGCTCCAGAGCACGCCGAGCCAGACGAGTGCGACGAGCAGCAGCGCTGCTGCGAGGCGCGGCAGGACGCCGGCGGTGGGCGAGAGAGGGTCGATCATGATGTAACTCTATAACATATCCCTGGTGGGGTGGGCCAACGCGCGGCAGGCCTGGACCGGAGCGGGGCAGACATGCAACGGTTCCGAAAAACAACGGGAGCACGGCATGACCAACGACCGACGAGGATTCCTGAAGGGTGCTGCCATGGCAGCGACCGGGGCGGCGGCAACGGGGGCCATCGGGCTGGGTGCGATCCCTGCCGCGGCGCTTGCGGCCGAAGCGGCGGCATTCGCGATGCCGCGCGGCCTGACGCTACTGAATATCCGTGATGGCTCCGGCTACAAGCTGGGGGTGAAGACGGCGCAGGGCATCCTGGACGTGACGGCAGCGGCGAAGTCGCTCGGGATGGCGGCACCGCTCGACATGGACGACCTGCTGCAGAACGGGAAGGGCGGCGTGCTGAAGGCGCTGGTGGATGCGGCGATGGCGAAGCCGGGGAGCGTAGTGTTCCTGAAGGAGGAGGGGATCGCCTATGGGCCGGTGGTCACGCGGCCCGAGAAGATCATCATGATGGGGTTCAACTATCGCGAACACGCGAAGGAGACGGGGACGCCGATCCCAAAGGACCCGCCGCTGTTCAACAAGTTCAACAACACGCTGAATTATCATGGCGGCACGATCAAGCTGCCGGTCGAGACGATGAACCAGTTCGACTACGAGGTGGAGCTGGTGATCGTGTTCGGGCGGGAGTGCCGCGATGTGTCCGAGGCGAACGCGCTCGACTTTGTGGCGGGGTATTGCACGGGGAACGATTTTTCGGCGCGGGACATGCAATACCTGACGTCGCAGTTCATGATCGGGAAGACGGCGGACGGGTTCGCGCCGTTGGGGCCTTATCTGGTGACCAGCGATCTGGTGGGCGACCCGAACAATTTGCGGTTGGAGACCCGGGTGAACGGGCAGCAGCGGCAGGACTGGAATACCAACGACATGATCTTCAATTGCCGGCAGCTCATCAGCTTCGCGTCGAAGATGTTCACGATCAAGCCGGGCGACATCCTGTTCACGGGCACGCCGCAGGGGGTGGTGTTCGGGATGAAGCCGAAGGAAACCCGGCCGTGGCTGAAGCCCGGCGACAAGGTGGCTTGCAGCATCGAGAAGCTCGGGGAGTTGAAGTTCGACTTGGTGTGATACGCCCGGGGTCGCTTCCTCCGGCGGCGATCCCGGTCTAGACCCTGACCATGCTTGCTGATCCCGACGCCCATCTTCGCCGCGACCTGGCCCGGCACAAGGCCTTTGCGACCGGGCTTCTGGTGCTGATGGCGGGGCTGGTGGGGCTGAGCTTAGCCGTGCCGCACGGGTTCTGGTCGGACCTGTTGCAGGCGAGTGCGAAGGCCGGGTTCGTGGGCGGGATCGCGGACTGGTTTGCGGTGACGGCGCTCTTCCGGCATCCGTTGGGCATTCCCATTCCGCACACCGCCATCATTCCCACGCAGAAGGCGCGGCTGGGGCGGGCGCTCGGGCGGTTCGTGGCGGGGCATGTGATCACGCCGGGCGAGGTGAGTCGGGTTCTGGGGCGGCTGGATGTCTCGGCGATCCTGTCGCGGTTCTTTCTTGATAAGGCGGCGGCGAGGCCAGCGGCGCAGGCGATCGCGGAGATGCTGCCGCGCATCCTGTCGACGGTGGAGGACGGTCGGGCGCGGCGGACGATGGCGCGGCTGGCGCCGCGGATGCTGGGTGGGCCAGGGTCCGGGGTGGTGGTGGCGCGGGCGCTGCGGACGCTGGTGGAGGGGGGACGGCACCAGGAGGTGCTGGGGTTCCTGCTGATCGAGATCCGTAAGCTGATCGATGGGAAGCACGACCAGCTGCACCAGTTCATCCAGGCGAAGGTGCGTGCGCAGGGTGGCAAGCTGGTGGGCTGGGTGCTGGGGGCGCAGGTGGCTGACCGGGTGCTGGGGGTGTTGCGCACCGAGCTGGAGCGGGTTGATGTGGAGGGCCACACGGTGCGGGAGGCGTTCGATGTGTGGGTGCGCGCCGAGCTGGA
>JAYVEG010000036.1:0-6938 GCA_043748985.1 Rhodospirillales bacterium | reverse complement strand
CGCTCGCTCCCAACGATTGCGCCGCCGCCCACAGCGGCATAGCGTTCCCACTGGTTCTCGGGGAGCAAAGCATGATGCGCGTCGCGACGTGGCTGGGTGGCTTCATGGTGGTGGGCGCGCTGGGTGTGACGCCCGCCCCCGCCTACGCGCAAAAGGCAGCCGACACCCTGCGCATTGCCTGGCGCGACGCCGTGCCGAACGTCGATTTCTACTACAACTCCCTCCGCACCGGCCTCATCGTCGCCCACCACACCTGGGACACCCTGATCTACCGTGACCCCGAAACCTTCCAGCTCCGCCCCCAGCTCGCCGCATCCTGGAAATACGTCGACGACACCACCATCGAATTCGAACTCCGCCCCGGCGTGACCTTTCACGACGGCAGCAAGTTCACCGCAGACGACGTCGTCTACACCGTCACCTCGGTCCTCACCGATAAGCAGGTCGCAGTCCCCAGCAACTACAGCTTCATCGAAGGTGCCGAGAAGATCGACGACCTTCACGTCCGCATCAAGCTGAAGCGCGTCTTCCCCGCCGCCCTCGAATACTTCTCCATGGTTCTCCCCATCTACCCGAAGGCCTACCGTGAACGCGTCGGCCCCGACGCGTTCAGCAAGGCGCCCGTCGGCACCGGTCCCTACAAGATCACCAAGGTCGATGGCACCACCGAGATCGACATGGTCCGCAACGATGAATATTTCGACGGCCCCAAGGGCAAGCCGCCCATCAAGACGCTGATCATCAAGGAAGTCGCCGACGCCACCGGCGAGTTGACCGCTCTGCTGGGCAACCAGGTCGACTGGATCTGGAACTACAGCCCCGACCAGATGGAAAAGATCGGTGCCCTGCCCACCATGCAGACCATCCGCAACGAAAGCATGCGGGTCGCCTACATGAACATGGACGCCGCCGGCCGCACGGGCGACACCCCGCTCAAGAACCCGAAGGTCCGCCAGGCGATCATGTACGCCGTCGACCGCGCCACCATGTCCAAGCAGTTCATGCCCGGCGGCTCCCGCGTGCTCGACGCCCCCTGCTTCCCCACCCAGTTCGGCTGCGACCAGAACATCGCCGTCAAATACGAATACGACCCGGCCAAAGCCAAGGCCCTCCTCACCGAAGCCGGCTTCCCCAACGGCTTCGATACCGAGCTGGTCGGCTACGTCCTGCCGCAATGGATGGGCGCCATACAGGGCTATCTCGGCGCCGTCGGCATCCGCGCCAAGATCACCCAGCTCCAGGTCGGCGCCGTCGTGCAGCGCAGCATCGAGGGCAAGAACCCGCTCGAGATGGGCACCTGGGGCAGCTACTCCATCAACGACGCCTCCGCCTTCCTGCCTTACTTCTTCAATGGCGGCGGCCAGGACTATACGCGCGACCCCGAGGTCAAGCGCCTGGTCGACGAAGCCAGCAACACCACCGACCCCGATCGCCGCCGGGTCGCCTACAGCGGCGCCATCAAGCGGATCACGGAACAGGCCGACTTCATGCCCATGTTCACCTTCGTGACCTACTACGCCGCCAACAAGGGCCTGAACTTCAAGACCTTCCGGGACGAACTGCCGCGCTTCTACCTGGCCAGCTGGAAATAGCCCCAAAAGCCCTCTCCCTTGGGGAGAGGGTTGAATGGGGGCTCTTCGACGATCACCCCCGCTTCATACCTGTAAATAGCACCAGCCCCTTCGGCACATCCACGATGTTCGACTTCCAAGCCGCCGGCTGCTGATACGACCCTACCGGAAGATAAGGCACGTCCTGCATCGCCTGCAGCTGATAATCCCGCGCGATCGTCTTTTGCGCGCCGAGGTCCGGCGCAGCCAGCCACGCATCGCGGATCGCCTCCATTTTCGGCAGATCCGGCCAGCCGTTATACGCCCCGGCGCCGTTACCGCGCGCCAGCTGATGGGTGCCCAGCGAGCTGCAGTCGATGCCGCCGGTAAAGGCCGTGAACATATGCCAGCCCCCCTTCTGCGGCGGCTGCCGGCTGACGCTCCGCTGCACCGTGGTGCCCCAGTCGGTCGCGATGACGTCGACGTTCATCCCGATCTTGCGGAGCATATCGATGCCGACTTCGCCGATCGCGTTGATGCGCGGCACGTCGGTGGGCTCCAGGAAGATGACCTTTTCGCCGGCATAGCCCGCGGCCTTCAGCTCCTCCTTCAAGGTCTTCACGTCATGCTTGCCGCTCAGCATCTCCATCCCGGCGTCGTTGGCCATCGGCGTGCCGGTCGTGAAGATGCCGCACTCGCTGTCGAACGGTGCATTCCCGCCCACCACGGCCTCCATGAACTCCTTCTGGTTAACGGCCTTCAGCGCGACGCGGCGGATGGCGGGGTTGTCGAAGGGGGGGAACATGAAGTTGAAGCGCAGGAACCCGATCAGTCCCTTCGTCTCCACCACGTCCACCTTGATCCCCCGCATGGCCTTCAATGAAGTCACCAGGTCCATCAGCGGTTGCTCGACATAGTCGACCTCGCCGTTCTTCAGCGCCGCCACCTGGGTCGCCGGGTCGGGCGTCGTGATCCACTCCACCCTGTCGAAATGCACGACCCGTGGCCCGGCCGTGAAGCTCGGCGTCCCCTGCCGCGGCAGATACCCGTCGAACTTGGCGTAGTGGTTGCGCGCGCCCGGCACCCGCTCGTCGGCGATATATTTGAACGGGCCGCTACCCACCATCTCCACCAGGCGCGACGTCGCCGGCGTCTTTGCCAGGCGTTCCGGCATGATGGCGCACATCGTGTTGGTGGGGTGCCCCAGCGCGTCCGGCAGCAGGTGGAACGGCCGCTTCAGCTTGAACACGATCGTCTTGTCGTCGGGCGCACCCAACTCCGCCGTCGCCACCGCCAGCGCCTGGCCGAACGCGTCGTTCACCTGCCAGCGTTGGATGCTCGCGACACAGTCCCGCGCCAGCACCGGCGTGTTGTCGTGGAACTTCAGCCCGGACCGCAGCCTGAGCCTCCACTCCAGCCCATCCGGCGACACGGTATGGCCCTCCAGCATCTGCGGTTGCACCACGCCTTGCTCGTCCACGCCGTAGAGCGTGTCGAACACCATCAGCACATGGTTGCGCGTGATGAAGGCGGACACGGCCGGGTCGAGCAGCGCCAGATCGGCGTAGGGTATGACCTTCAACGTGGTCGCGGCCTGGGCCCGCACGAGTGCAGGACGAGCCAAGGCCGCAAGGCTCGAGACAGCGAGACCGGTGGCAAGCAGGGTGCGACGGCGCATGGAGTTTCCCTTATTGAGGCTGCTGATAGCGGCACTTGCACGAAGCAAGCCTCGTGCCGCGCGTGTGTGTGGCCAACCGCCGGCAATCCAGGCACACTTGTGCAAAGCCGAAAACGGAGACGACCATGGGCCAGACCTTGATCCAGACCTTGATCCGGACCCTGCTGGCAGCAGTCCTGCTCGCCCCAACAATGGCTTCCGCACAGACGGCGCCCATGGTCAAAAGCCTTGCACCCGACCTGCCGCAGAGCTTTCTCTTCATCGGCAACAGCTTCTACTACTTCAACAACGGCATCACCCGCCATATCGCCGGGATCGAGCGCGGCCTCGGCGGGCCGGTGCACCGCGCCACCATGGCCACCATCGGCGGCTCAGGCCTCGATTGGCACGACGTCGAAAGCTACTTCCGCCCGGGCGCCGTCGGCTCCTACGACTTCGACGGCAAGAACAACATCGTCTTCGCTCCGCCCGGCAAAGTCTACGACGCCGCCGTGATGATGGATTGCAGCCAATGCCCGATCCATCCGCAGCTGGCGCCGGTGTTCACGAAATCCGCCAAACTCGACTCCGACATCGTCCGCAAGCACGGCGCCGTCCCCATCCTGTTCATGTCATGGGCCTACGCCGACAAGCCAGACATGACCGGCCCGCTCGCCGAGGCCTACACGAAGGCCGGCAACGACAACGGCGCCCTGGTCATCCCAGCCGGCCTCGCCTTCGCCCGCGCCCAGAAGGGCCGCCCCGCCATCCAGCTCTACATCAACGACAACCGGCATCCGACCCTCGCCGGCACCTATCTCGCCGCCGCGACCACATACGCCGCCATCCAGGGCCGCTCGCCCGAAGCGAGCACCTACACGGCCGGCTTGGACGCGGACCTCGCCTCTTATCTTCGCTCCGTTGCGTGGGCGACCGTGCAGGCCTACTTCAACGGCAGCGTGACGAACTAGCGGTCCGCCCTACGCGACCAGCCCCGCCAGGAACGCGTCGGGGTCCCCGATCTCGCTGATGTGCAGCTCCGCCAGGCAGGCGCGCTCGATCTTCGTGTCGTGGTCCTGCGACGGGTCGGTCGCCGGCGTCACCCGCACCTTGCCGTCCCACGTGATCCGCATCTCGACCGAACGCGGCTTTGCTTGCGGCTCGCTGACGACCACCACCAGTTCGGCATCCACGGGCGCCACACCCGCCGGGTCCGGCACGCCCGCCCCCGCCGCCTCGGCCGGCGGCGCGATCAGGATAACCTCGTTCGGGTCATACCCCGCGAACTGTTCGCGCAGCCATGCCCAGTCGGCATCCTCCAGGAACTCCGCCTCGCAGAACGCGGCCGGGATGTGCGGCTCCGGGTAGGTGAAGCGCACCTCTACCTGCCAGGCCTGCTTCTCCTCACGCAGCCGCCGCACCAGTGTCGGCAGTTCGGCCAGGTTCGAGCGATACGCCATCATGATGTAGCGCACCTTCGGCGGCGCACTGCCGCGGGCGAACGCGTCCAGCATGATATCCCAGTTGGCGCTGAAGATCCGGTGCTTGGCGCCCTTGCGCATCCGCTCGTAGATCGCAGGATCGAACGACTCGATGGAGATGTTCAGGTTGTGCAGCCCGCTCCCGGCCAGCAGTTCGTAATAGGATTGCGGCATCCGCTTCGCGAGGTTCGTCGTGTAGAATACCTTGCGCCGCTGCTCCTGCGGGATCCCGTCCAGCAGTGCCTCGAACTGCGGATGGAGCGTCGGCTCATGCAGGCACGACAGCCAGAAATTGCCCAGTGTCGTGAGCGGCGCCAGACGCAGGGTAGACGCGAACGCCGCCGGGTCCATGGCGTTGGTGCGGTTCACCCCCGTGTAGTCGAACAGGCAGAACGGACAGCGCAGGTTGCAGTTGTCCACGACATCGAGCGCAATATAGCGGATCGGGTTCCACTCCCGCTCGATCCCCGGCGCAAGCTCGATCGCGCGTCCCGTCGCCACGACCTGAACCGCCAGGCTATCACGCTCGGTATCGCTCAGCCGGCGGTCGAAGCGCGCGTAGAAGGCATGGGAGCCGTCGCCGACGCCGATCGTCTCCAGCTGCGCCGTATGCTCGTCGGCAACCCCCTCGTGCAATACGGTCTCGACGCCGTCGATGACAGCGATCACACGATACGCGACGCGCGTCCCCGGTTTCGACAGGTCCCGGATCCAGCCGGCGACATGGCGGTTGCTGGCGGCATCCAGATAGCCCTGAAACGGGCCCGGCTCAGGCTCAGGCTCGGGCCGCGCGACGGCAGCGGGCATGGCAAGCACCGTCGTGGGCGCAGCCTGGCCCGGGGCCAGCAGGCGACGGAGGCGGGTCTTCAGGCTCAGCAGGCCGTCCATGGGGTCGTCCGCGGTTAAATGTAGCCATGGGATACCTTGCCGGCGTCGACGGTTGCAAGACTATCGGACGCTGCACCGGTCTGCGGCTACCCGGCACGGAACGCGGCGTGGCATGCGCCGCCTACCGAGACCATCCGACCGGTCGCAGCGCCGAACGCATCGCGATCCGGCCGCGCCGCTGCGTCGACCAGGTCCTGCATGTGCAGCCGGGCGGCAGCCAGCGCGGGGGCGAAGCGCGCCGGATCCGTTCTTCATGCCAGCACCATCCCGACGACGCGAGCCGGCGCGTCACGTGACGCGGCGGATGTTCCAGAACAATGCCATGCCCTGCACGGCACCCGTCAGGTCCGGCGCCTTCTTCAACTGCGGCAGCAGGTCGAACACCGGCTATTCCCACCAATCCGCCTCGCCCGCTGCGTGGCCGCTGCCGCGGGGGCGGCGGCACGCAGCGTGCGTCGGCGCATCGGGGGCTCTGCGATCGAGTTCGCTGGATGACAGCACGTTTTCCGTCAAGGGGCACGCTGGTATGACACGACGCGACTCGGCGCCCGGTGCCATGCCAAGGCATGAAGACGCCCGACGACGTCACCGATACCGGCCACGCCACCATTCCCGCAACCCATCACTGGACCCGCGCGGAGCGGCGCCAGCAGCTCGGGCGCTCGAACGGGCCCGAATGCGTCGTGGTCGGCCACGCCTGGGCCGCCGACCCCGGCCGCGACGACTGGATGCTGTGCCTGGTCTGGGAGGTCGTCCGCGGGCCGTGAACGCCGAGCGCTTCTTCCAGGACGCCGTAAGCGACCCGGTCAACGCGGCGTTGCTGGACATCCTCCCCGGCCTCGGCCTGCCGCAATGCCACCTGACCGCAGGCTGCCTGTTCCAGGCCATCTGGAACCGGGTCTCCGGTTACGAGCCCGGCTGCGGCGTGAAGGACTACGACGTCTTCTATTTCGACGCCGCAGACCCGTCATGGGACGCGGAGGACGCCGTCATCCGCCGCGTGGCCGACGCGACGGCGGGGCTTGGTGCCACCGTCGAGGTGAAGAACCAGGCCAGGGTCCACCTTTGGTATCCCGAGCGCTTCGGCTCCGCCTATCCGCGGCTCCGCTCGGTCCGGGAGGGCATCGACCTGTATCTCATCGCCTGCACCTGCGTCGGCATCGATGTGGCCACCCGCGACATCCATGCCCCCGACGGCTTCGAAGACATGGAAGCGGGCATCCTGCGCATGAACCCGCTGGCGGACCGCCCCGACCTGTTCCTCGCCAAAGCCGAGAGCTACCGCGCCCGCTGGCCCTGGCTGCAGGTGATCCCCCCTGCCCTTCCGGTGTGAAGGTCTGGTTAGGGAGCCGACCCGTGGGG
>JAYVEG010000035.1:0-6968 GCA_043748985.1 Rhodospirillales bacterium | reverse complement strand
ATGGGCGTGCCCGCGCGGCCGAGGCTGGGATGCCCGGCGAGAACCCCTTCGTCGAACACCGGCTGACGCTCCAGATCTCGGACGCTGCGGAGGCGAAGCAGACGGCGGTGCTGAACGTCGCGTTCAACGTGCTGAAGGTGTTTGGACCGGACAAGGTCGCGATCGAGATCGTGGCGTTCGGCGCCGGGATCGGTCTGGTGCGGGACGGCAATGCCAATGCCTCCCGCATCCAGAGCCTGATGGCGCAGGGCGTCCGCTTCGACGCGTGCATGAACACCGTGGAGACCATCGAGCTGGAGACCGGCAAGCCGTATCCGCTGCATCCGGCTGCCAACAAGGTGGTCGCGGGCGTCGTGCAGATCATGACCCTGGCCGAACACGGCTATACGACCGTGCGCCCCTGAGGCGCGACTGAGAAAGGAACGCCACCATGACACCGCGCCGCGCCGCCTTCGGCACAATCGGCCTCGCTCTGGCAACGGCCGCGTTCGCCCGCGATGCCGCGGCCTCCCCCTCGGCGCCGCTGGTGCCGTCCGGGGCCAAGACCCTCGATGCGTTGACCGCAAAGCTCGCAGCATTCGAGCCGCGGCGGGACTACAAGACGGTGCCGATGATCCTGGTCGAGCGGGATCAGTGGGACGCCGATGCGCTCGATGCCGTACTGCATTATGCCGGTGGGCCGAAGCAGAGCTGGGATAATACCGACCTGACCGGGCCGTGGCTGAATGTCATGCGGAACACCATGAACGCCGAAATCTGGTCGTTCCGCCATCCAGACTTCCTGTGCGTGTCGGCCACGCATGGCAGCGCGCAACTGGCGCTGTATGACGATGTGATGTGGGACAAGTATGCGCTGGCGAAGGGCGCCGGCGGCACCATCACGAAGAACATCTTTGCGGCGGCCAAGCCGGCCTCGTCGGCCGATCCCGCGAATTTCCAGAACGCCACCGGTCCGTTTTCCACTGAGGCCAACAGCATCCAGGGCCTCCAGCGCCGCGGCGCCGTGTTCCTCGCCTGCCACAACGCCGCCTGGGAATTGAGTGAGCGGCTGATCGCGGCCGGCACCAACCCCGACAAGCTCACGACCGGAGCGCTGTGTGCCGAGCTGAGTAACCATGTGCTGCCGGGCGTGATCATGACCCCGGGCGCCGCGGGCACGCTGGTGGAGCTTGCCTCGGCCGGGTTCGCCTACGCGCGATGATCGCCATGCGTAGTTCGATCCTGGCGGTGGCCCTGACCTCCGCCATTCTGACCGCCGCCATTCTGCCCGCCGCCATCCCACCCGCCCACGCTGCCCCGCCCGGCAGCCCGGCGGCCCGGCTGGAAGCGAGTGAGGCGCAGTATCCGCCCTGGCAGCAGGGCCGCAACAACGGTGCCGCGCGGCAGGGCCTGGTTTTCACCGTCCCACCGGCCGACGTGATGGCGGATTTCCACGGCAGCCTCGATGACCCGTTGCTGGTCCTGTATGCGTCGGGCAACTACTTCTTCGCGATGGGTGACCTGGTGCATGCCTTCGGGGAGGCCTACCCGGCCTATCGTGGACGCGTGTTCTACGAGACGCTGCCCCCCGGCCTGCTGATGAAGCAGCTGGCGGAGGGCGGCACCATCACCTCCGGCAATCTCACCTTCACGGTGAAGCCAGACGTGATGATGGCCGAGCGGGCCGCGAGCGAGGTCTGGGTAAAGGACGGCCGGCTCGCGGCGCCGGTGGTGTCGTTTGCGACCAACGATCTCACGATCATGGTACCCCGAGACAACCCGGCCCACATCGCCGGCCTCACCGACCTCGGCCGGCCGGACCTTGCGATCATCATGCCCAACCCGGCCTTCGAGGGCGTGGCGGCGCAGATCAAGGCGTCGCTCACGAAGGCAGGCGGGGAGGCGCTGGCTAAGGCGGTCTATGACACGAAGATCGCCGACGGGACCGCAATCCTCACCCGCATCCACCATCGCCAGACGCCGTTGTTCCTAATGCAGGGGCTGGGCCAGGCTGGGGTGACCTGGACGTCCGAGGCGATCTTCCAGGAGAAGCAGGGCCATCCGATCACCCATGTGACGATCCGCGCGGAGCAGAACACCCGCGCCGTCTACAGCGCCGCCCTCGTGGCCGGCGCCCCGCATGCGGAGGCTGCACGGGCCTGGCTCGCCTTTATAAAGACGGATGCTGCGTTTTCCTGCCTCGCTCCCTATGGGTTCCAGCGCAGTGCCGAGTAGCGAGCCGGATTTCGCCGAAAGCTGCTGCGGCATGGACCTGCCGGCCCGGCCGTGGCTGCTGCCGCGGGGCAGTGCGGGCCGGCGGCGCCTCATGACCTGTGCGGCCGTGACGCCGTTGGCGTGGGCCGTGCGCCCTGGCCCCGCATGGGCCTATGCGCCGTTGACGGACGATATCGTGGTGCAGCAGGTGCCGGGCGCGCCGGTCTACTTCGTGCTGGGCCATCCCGGGGTGCCGAGTGTTGCGAACCAGGGGCATACCTCGAACGCCGGCTTCGTGGTGACGGATGAGGGCGTGGTAGTGTTTGACGCGCTGGGCACGCCGAGCCTGGGAGACGCGCTGCTGCGCAAGATCCGCGGCATCACCGACAAGCCGGTGAAGCATGTCGTGGTCAGCCACTACCATGCCGACCACATCTACGGCCTGCAGGCGTTCCGGGATGAGGCCGGGGCCGAGATCGTGGCGCAGGTCAAGGCGCTGGACTACACGGCTTCCGGCAACACCGATGACGAAGCGGCCGGACCGCGGCTCACGCAACGGCGGGAGGCGCTGGCCCCCTGGGTCGACGCCGCCACCCGCATTGTGCTGCCCGGCATCGTGTTCCGGGTCGCGGCGGAGATCCGCCTGGGCGCGCACCAGTTCCAGCTCGTGTATGCCGGGCCGGCGCATTCGATGAGCGACCTGATGATGCTGGTGTTGCCGGAGCGCGTGCTGTTCGCGGGCGACATCGTGCAGAACGGCCGCATCCCGTTCATGGCGAGTGCGGCGGTCAACACCCGCAACTGGCTCGCGGCGTTGCAGGAGGTAGCGGCCATGCAGCCGCGCTTCATCATCCCGGGTCACGGCAAGCCTGCGGACAGCGCAGCCGAAGCGATCGCGTTCACCGACACCTATATCCGCTTCGTCCGTGCCGCGATGACCGAGGCCGTGGCACAATGGATCGAGTTCGACGCCGCGTACGAGGGAATGGATTGGGGCCGCTATCGCGACATGCCGGCTTTCGGCGTGAGCAACCGGGGCAATGCGTATCGCGTGTTCCTGGAAATCGAGTCGGAGACGCTGGCTTCGGGGGGCGGTTCCGGCTCAAGACCCTGATATTCTCATGATTTTTGTGTAGGGGCCCCCCCTATACGACTATCCGTCAATGACCTACACGGACCGTTAGAAAGACAAGTTGCTCGTCAGGGTTTGCCGCGTGCGTGCTCGGGAATGGCAGCGACTACGAGGGCGGCGAAGTTTTTTTATGCGCCTCGATGGCTGCGGGGTCCTGGGTCCGGTTGTGCGGCCGCACCGAGATATGGCGAAAGCCGAGCCGCATGCGCATCCTTTGTCCGCGTCGCTGCTTGGCGCAGACCGGCAGCATCGAACTCTGTCCAGGTGATTGCAACCGCCAATCCTGCCTCCCACGAATCGGGATAGGAACCAGCGAATCATAGCCGCAATGAAATGGGAATCACCCGGAGTCAGCTTCAGGTGCCGTTGGTATCATTGTCGGCCATTGCGATGCTGGGCAACCCGGGTAGCGGCAGCGGATAATCAAAACATCGGGTATTTGCAGCAGCGGCCCTTGCAAGCCTAACCCCCCGCTTTGAACCAAAGGCCTGCGAACCCATGGGACACATGCGATCGATTAACGGTATACTCGCACCCGGGTTGGCCGGACATCTGGCAAGCCTCAAGCATGCAGCGCACCTGGAGCTTGCGGACCACAACAACTGACAGCATCAGAACCATCAACGCCGCCGCAAGTCCCATAAGGCTCATCGATACACGGGCCTCGTCCTCTTTTGTGGTGTGATCGGATGGCCTCCACCAAGGCGGGCGCATGCTTTCTCGACATGTCCCGTGCTTCTTCTTCGTTCGCGGGACCGTCACAGATTCGACGTCATCATGCCATCTTCCCCGAGGACACTCAAACGGTTCCGAGTTCACCCCTTCGTCGCCCCCGCCGTGAGGCCGGCGATGTAGTAGTCCATCAGGAATGCATAGATGGCGATCGGCGGTGCGGCGGCCAGCACGCACCCGGCCATGATCTTGCCCCACTGGAAAACGTCGCCACGGATGAGGTCGCTGACGATCCCGACGGTGAGCACGATTTGGTCGCTGGTGTAGAGGTAGGCCAGCGGATAGAGGAAGGCGCCCCAGCTGACGGTGAAGGCGAAGATGGTGGCGGCGATGATGCCGGGCATGGCCACGGGGATGAAGATCTTCCACAACATTTGCAGCCAGCCGGCGCCGTCGATCAGGGCTGCCTCGTCCAGCTCCTTCGGGATGGAGGCGAAGTAGCCGATCATGATCCAGGTGCAGAACGGTACGGCGAGGGTCGGGTAGACGAGCACCAGGCACCAGGTGTTGTTGATGAGGCTGAGCGCGCCGACCACTTGGAACAGCGGGATGAACAGCAGCGAGGCCGGGATCAGGTAGGTGAGGAACACACCAGTGGCGAGCACGCCGCTGCCCCAGAACCCCATCCGGGCCAGGCTGAAGGCGGCTAGGACCGAAATGACCATGGAAATGACGACGGTGAAGCCTGTGACCATGACGGAGTTCAGGAAGAAATGCTGGAAGTTGGCATTGGTGATGAGGTCGGTGAAGTTCTGCAGCGTGGGGGAATGAACGATCCATGGGTTGCCGGTCTGGGCCGAGATCTCGGCCGAGGACTTCAGGCTGGTCATGACCATGTAGAAGGGCGGCACGAGGAACATGACAACGAACACCAGCAGGGCGGCGTAGCTGCCCCATAGCGCCCATTGCCGTTCGCGATGCAAGCTCGGCCGGCGCCCCTGCTGGGATTTGGGGCCGGCAATTGCGGCCCCTGTGAGGATGGTGGCGCTCATGCTCCGATCTCCTTGGTCCGCTGTGTCACGCCGCGCAAAACGAAGTAGGCCGCCACGCCCAGGATGGGCACCATGAACAGGCTGATCGACGCACCGAGCGGGATGTCGCCGGACTGGATGCCGCTGACGAAGGCGTAGGTTGCGAAGACGTGGGTCATGTTCTCGGGCCCGCCGGCCGTCAGCAGGCGGACGATGTCGAAGTCGGAGAAGGTCACGATCAGGCTGAACAGCACCGTGATGCTGATGATGTTGCGCATCATAGGAAGGGTGACGAACCGCAGCTTCTGGATGGCGCTGGCGCCGTCGATCGCGGCGGCCTCATATAGCTGCTCGGGCACCGACTTCAGCGCGGCGAGATACATGATCAGGAAGAACGGTGTGCCGTACAAGACATTCACCACGATCATGCAGAACCGTGCGGTTCAGGGCTTGCCGAGCCAGGAAACGGGCGGGATGCCCACCTGGGCGAGGAGCCAGTTGAACGCGGAATAGGCCGGGTCGAACAGCCACCACCAGCCGAGGCACGACAGCGCCAGCGGGATGACCCAGGGCACCAACAGCAGGCCGCGCCAGATGCGCTGCGCCCGGCTGGGGATGTTGTGCATCAGGCGGGCCAGCGTGAACCCGATGAGCGCCTTCAGCACCACCGAAGTCACGGCGGAGACGGCGTGCATCTGGACAACGGCCAGGCACTCGAGATACCGGAACCCAGGCGCCGCCAGTATGCGCGCCATCGCAATACGATGATGCTGCTCGGCCTGCGCCCCGAACACCTGACCGAGACCCCACGCCCGGGTAGCGCGCTGATGACGGTCGCGGTGGACGTGGTCGAACCGATGGGCATGGAAACGATGGAGCATTTTCGGTTGCCTGCGGCGAAGGGCGCCATGGCCGCCCGCTATTCAGGCGTGGGGCTTTCCGAGACGCTCTATACCGCGCGGGTCATGCCGGAAACACCGGCGGTTGCGGGCGAGTTGATGGAATTGGAAGCCGACATGAACCAGATGCATCTGATCGACCCGCAGAGCGGCCTGGTCGTCTGACCCGGCCGGTTATTTGTCAATCCCTTGCTCAGGATCGGTCCTGCGGCCGAGTGCCTGGGTGAAGGGTGTGCCGGTCACACCATGGGCGAGCACTGATACACCGACGGCCAGGCTGATGGCGGGCCATACGCCCGGCATACCGGTCTGCTCACGGATCAGCATCGCGTAGTAGAGCGCTGCGGCGCCCACCGGGCCGAACCAGCCGGCAAAGGCCGCATCGCTGCGCCGTCGCGTCCAAGGCATCAGCGGCCCGAGGGCCATCCACGCGGGAAGGCGCCGCAGCAGCAGCACGCCCGCGGCGAACAACGCGCCGCGCCAACCCATGCCGGCCCAGGCGGACCAGGGAATCGCCGCACCGAACAGGATCATGATCGGCAAGTCGAAGAACCGGCCCAGAGCCTCGCTGAACCGCTCGTGGTATTCCTCAACCTTAGCCCGGCGGTTGCTGTTGTTCAGGACGGCGCCCGCGATGAACGCCGCCAGCACGTCGCCGCCGTCCAGGAGATGCACGAGCGCCGTGGTCGTGAGGGCAAGCGCGATCGTGACCGTCAGCAGTGAGGCCTTGTCCGCATTGGGTTGCCGCCGTGCCCATTCGAGGCCCTTGGATGTGAGCCAGCCGGTGGCGCAGCCGACGACGACGGCAACGCCGACCTGCCAGAGGATCACATGCATCAGCCAGTCCTGCATGGCGGCGCCCGGAGCTTGCTGCAGCAGCAGGATAGGCACCATCACGAACGGCAGCGCCAGCCCGTCATTGATGCCGCTCTCCGCCGTCATGGCGTGACGCAGGGCGTCGGGCACGGCATTTCGGGCGAGCTGCCCGGTCAGGATCGGCGCGGAGAGCACCGGGTCGGTCGGTGCGATCGCGGCCCCGAT
>JAYVEG010000034.1:0-6978 GCA_043748985.1 Rhodospirillales bacterium | reverse complement strand
GCTCCGACTTTTCCCGCGCCAGCTCGGCGCGGCGGATGAAGCCGGTGAGGACGCCGTCCACCTGGACCTCGATGCCGTTGGCCTGAACGGCGGTCACCACGCAGGTGACGACGTCGTTCTTGTGGACGCGGCTGAGGGTGTCGGCGGCCGGGTCATCATGCAGCTGCTTGATGCCGAGGCTGATGCGCTCCTTCTCGGGATCGATGTCGAGGACCTTGGCCTTGACCATCGCGCCCTTCTCGTAGTTGGCGATGGCCAGCTCGCCCTGCTCGTCCCAGGACAGGTCGGACATGTGGACCATGCCGTCGATGTCGGCGGTGAGGCCGATGAACAGGCCGAACTCGGTGATGTTGCGAACCTCGCCCTCGACCTCGGTGCCGACGGGGTGTTCTTCCTGGAACTGCTCCCAGGGGTTACGCTGGACCTGCTTGAGGCCGAGCGAGATGCGGCGCTTGGAGCTGTCGACGTCGAGGACCAGCACGTCGACTTCCTGGCTGGTGGCGACGATCTTGCCGGGGTGGACGTTCTTCTTGGTCCAGGACATCTCGCTGACGTGCACGAGACCTTCGACACCGGGCTCCAGCTCCACGAAGGCGCCGTAGTCGGTGATGTTGGTGACGCGGCCGGAGTACTTGGCGCCGGGCGGGTACTTGGCGGCGACGCCTTCCCACGGGTCGGCCTCGAGCTGCTTCATGCCGAGGCTGATGCGCTGGGTCTCGCTGTTGAAGCGGATGACCTGGACGCGGACGGCCTGGCCGATCTGGAGGGCTTCGGAGGGATGGTTGATGCGGCGCCAGGCGATGTCGGTGACGTGCAGCAGTCCATCGACGCCGCCGAGGTCGACGAAGGCGCCATAGTCGGTGATGTTCTTGACGACGCCGTCGAGGATCATGCCTTCCTTGAGGCCCTGGATCAGCTCGCTGCGCTGCTCGGCGCGGGTCTCTTCGAGGACGGCGCGGCGGGAGACGACGATGTTGCCGCGGGCGCGGTCCATCTTGAGGATCTGGAAGGGCTGCGGCGTGCCCATGAGGGGGCCGACGTCGCGGACGGGACGGATGTCGACCTGGCTGCCGGGGAGGAAGGCGACGGCGCCGCCGAGATCGACGGTGAAACCGCCCTTGACGCGGCCGTAGATGGTGCCGTTGACGCGGATCTGGGCTTCGAAGGCTTTTTCGAGGTTGGTCCAGGCTTCTTCGCGGCGGGCCTTCTCGCGGCTGAGGACGATGGAGCCGTCGCGGTCTTCGTAGCGCTCGACGAAGAGGTCGATGTTGTCGCCGGGCTTGACCTCGGGGGGCTGGCCGGGGGCGCCGAATTCCTTGAGCGCGACGCGCCCTTCGCTTTTCAGGCCGACGTCGACGATGGCGTATTCGTCGGTAAGGCGGATGACGCGGCCGGTGACGACCGAGCCTTCGAAGCCGTTTTCACGGCCGAGTGTCTCTTCGAGGAGCGATGCAAAGTCTTCCATACCGTGGTCGGCAGTACGGTCGAGGAGGGCGGTCGAGGCTGATGCCATGTGTTGGGTCGGTTCCTGTATTCGAGGCTGTTGGGCCTCGGCTTGCACGCCCTGGTCGAGCGCGTCTACCCCATGGGGGCGGTTCAAACATGATAGCGCCCCGACCTCCCGGCCGTTGCGTTGGCGGCAGACATACGATTAGCAGCGTGGGAGTCAAGCGGAACCGGTGCGCCCCCGCACGATTTCCAGGGCCAGCGCCAAGGCCGCTTCGGCGTCGAGCGCCGTGGTGTCGAGCAGAATGGCGTCCGCGGCCGGGCGCAGCGGTGCGGTGGCGCGGGTGCTGTCCTGCGTGTCGCGCGCCTCCAGATCGTCGCGGACCTTGTCGAGGGGGATTACTTCGCCTTTGGACTGCAGCTCCAGCCATCGGCGGCGGGCGCGGGCGTCGATATCGGCGGTCACGTAGAGCTTCACGCCGGCGGCGGGACAGACGACGGTGCCGATGTCGCGGCCATCGAGGACGGCGCCATGTTCGGCGAAGCGGCGCTGGAAGGCGAGGAGGGCGGCGCGGACGGCGGGGACGCTGGCCACGAGGCTGGCGGCGCGGTCGGCCTCGGGCCCGCGGAGGTCGGTGCGGGCGAGGTCGGTGACGTCGAGCGTTTGGGCGGCTGCGGCGGCGGCTTTGGGGTCGGCGGGGTCCTGGCCTGCGGTGAGGACGCGGCGGCCGGTGGCGCGGTAGAGGAGGCCGGTGTCGAGGTGGGGCAGGCCGAGGGCTGCGGCGAGGCTGCGGGCGAGCGTGCCCTTGCCGGCGGAGGCTGGGCCATCGATGGCGATGATGAGATTTTCCATGCGGGATTGGACTGGCTTGATGCGGGTTGGGTGGTCGGTCAGGGCTTTGGCGTGTTGGCTGTCAGCTCGGCTGGCTGCTTGGCTGTCTGCCTGGCTATCTGCTTGGCTATCTGGGGCGTCAGGGCCTGCAGGCGCTGGGCCACTTCGGCGGGCACTTTTTCGAGGCGGGCGTCGAGCTTGTCGAAATGCCATTTTGTCGGGGCACGGGCTGGCGTCAGCACCCGGCAGAACCGGGACGGTTTGCCTGCGGCCCGCCGGTTGACCGGTGGGGTGCCGGCCGTCGTTCTGGTGGGTGCCATGTTCGCTCCGTTGGCTGGGTTCGCCATGATGGCACACGGCGTGGGCGCGACAACACACACCCGACTGGTCGCTGAAGACGGTAGGGCACTCGCATTTGGGAAGTCTGGCACGCAGTGGGGCCAGCAAGATCAAGTTCACACAGGGGGCGCAGAACGGAAGGGCAGAGAGAGGGGGAGATAAAGGCGTTGAAGGAATTTTCAGGCTGCGGGATAGCGAAGAAATTATTCAACGCGGATGACACGGAGGGCACGCGGAGAGCACGCAGAGTGTGGTCTTGCGGCAGGACGGCTTTAGTCGATTGCGGCGCCCAGATCGCGCATTACGGTCGCGAAGTTTGGGAAGCTTGTGTCGATGAAGGCGCCGTCGTCGATCCGCACGGGGGATTTGGCGGCCTGGCCTAGCACCAGGGCGCTCATGGCGATGCGGTGGTCCATGTGGGTTACGACGAGGCCGCCGCCGGGGATCGGACCGCCGTCGACTTGCAGTGTGTCGCCTTCGACGTGGGCCTGGACGCCGTTTGCGGCCAGGAGGGCTGCGGTCGCGGCGAGGCGGTCGCTTTCCTTCACGCGGAGTTCTTTCAGACCCAGCATGCGGGTGCGGCCCTGGGCCACGGCGGCGGCGGCGGCGAGGACGGGGTATTCGTCGATCATGCTGGGCGCGCGGTCGGCGGGGACATCGACGCCGTGGAGGGGGCCATGGATGACGGTGATGTCACCGACGGGTTCGCCGCCTTCGGTGCGTTCGTTTGCGATGACCAGGTTTGCGCCCATTTCCCGGAGGGTTGTGAAGAGGCCGGTTCGGGCGGGGTTGAGGCCGACTCCGGTGAGGGTGATCCGGGAGCCCGGCACCAGGAGGGCGGCGACGATCGGGAAGGCTGCGGAGGAGGGGTCGGCGGGGACCGTCACGTCCGCGGCGCGGAGTTCGGGCTGGCCGAGGAGGCGGATGATGCGGCCGGCGCCGTCCTGCTCGACGTGCACTTCGGCGCCGAAGTGGCGGAGCATGCGCTCGGTGTGGTCTCGGGTGGGTTCCGGCTCCTGGATGGTGGTCCAGCCACGGGCGTTCAGGCCGGCGAGGAGGAGGGCGGATTTGACCTGGGCGGAGGCGACGGGGAGGCGGTATTCGAGGGGCAGGGCTTCGCGTGCGCCACGGATTGCCAGCGGGAGGCGGCCGCCTTCGCGGGACTGGAAGGTGGCGCCGCAGGCGGCGAGGGGGTCGGTGACCCGGCGCATCGGGCGGCCGCGGAGGCTGGCGTCGCCGGTCATGACGGCGAAGAGGTCGTGGCTGGCGAGAATACCGCACAGCAGGCGGGCGGCGGTGCCGGAATTGCCCATGTCGAGCACGTCCGCCGGCTCGATCAGGCCGCCGATGCCGCGGCCTGTGACCCGCCAGGCGCCGGGAGCGTCCTGCGTCACCTCGGCGCCGAGCTGGCGCATGGCGGCGGCGGTGCGCATGACATCCTCGCCTTCCAGCAGGCCCTCGATCCGGGTCTGGCCGATGGCGAGGCCGGCGAACATCAGCGCGCGGTGGCTGATGCTTTTGTCGCCGGGCACGGCGATGGTACCGGCCAACGGGCGTGTGGGTTTAGCGGCAGTCAGGGGGCGCGATGCGGGGTGCATGGGGGGCTCATTCCGGCGGACGCGCCGCTTACCATGTTGGATGCGTGTTTGACAGAAGCCACCAGCAATGGCATGGCCCCCGCCCTTCAAGAGCGTACCGCGATATGGGGACCTGATGGTTAAGGCTGAACTCGGCACCAAGCGCGTCTGCGTCTCGTGCGGCACAAAATTCTACGATCTGACGAAGGTCCCGGCTGTTTGCCCGAAGTGCGGGACGGAACAGCCGCTGGACCAGCCGCGCGTGCGGCGCGGAGGCGGCAACGTCGACGAGAAGCTGGCGAGGGCGAAGAAGGCCCCGGCTCCCGGCATCGAGGATGCGGACGCCGAGGCGGAGCCCGCGGCGGACGAGGAGGAGGAGGACGTACTGGAGGATACCAACGACCTGGAGGACGACGCCGATCCGCTGGGGACCGACATCGAGGTCGAGCCCGAGAGCGACGAGAAGGAAATGTAGCATCAGAACCCGACGAGCATGACGCCTTCGCCGTCAGTGCGAGCGAGGCGGAGGACTCCAGGGCAGGATTTGGGCTGGTGGCCTTGGATTGCTTCGCCAGGCGGCCGGGAATGACGCAACACTCTCCCGAGGGAGAGTGCCTCATGACGCTGCGTCGAGGGCGGCGTAGGCGGTCATGAGGTGGTAGAAGGAGCTGGTGGGGATCCGGTCGGCGGCGGGGTGGCCGTGTTCGTCGAGCTGATCGATCCAGGTGCCTCGTGGGCAGGGCATGAGGAAGCGGTCCAGGATATTGGTTGTGGTTTTCGCGACCAGGGCGTGCGTTTCGCGGCCGCGGCGGCGCATGACGAGGTGGGCCTTGAGGGCCTCGGTTTGCGGCCACAGGCGGGTCGAGCGGCGGAGGGGCGTGCCGTTGCGGGTGATGACGTCGTGGACGAGGGCGGTGGCGGGGTCGGTGCCACGGTAGAGCGCGGTGTCGTAGAGGTGGTCGATTTCGGGGGAGAGGTCGGTGCCGGCGAGGGCGGCGTATTGGTCGAGGAGGGCGACCCATTCGTATTGGTGGCCGGGCTCGACGTGATCGGCGGCCTGGGTCCAGTCGTCGGCGAAGAACTCGCCGAGGGTGTGGGTGGTTCGGTCGAAGAGGCGGTCGCGGAAGAGCGCGACCAGGGTGGCGGCTTCGGAGAGGAAGAGGCGGTCTCGCGAGGTTTCGTATAGGGCCAGCATGGCTTCCAGCAGGTGCATGTGGGGGTTCTGCTGGCGGGGGCCGGGTTCGGCTGGGATGGTGTTGTGGTAGCCGCCGTGGGGGGCGCGCATGCGGGTGTGGATCATGTCGAGGGTGCGCCGGGCCAAGGCGATCGGGGTGGGGTCGTGGGTCAGGCGGGCCTGCCAGGCGAAGGCGAAGAGGACGAAGGCCTGGTCGTAGAGGTCGATCGTGGGGTCGAGCACCTCGGCGCCGGACGGGGACAGGCGCCGCACCCATCCGCAGCCGGGTTCCGCGCCATGGCGGGTGATGAACGAATACCCGTCGGTTGCCAGCCGCCGCCCGTCCGGCCAGCCGAGCAGGGCCGCCTGCGCGAAGACGAAGACCTGGCGGGCCTGGACCCGCATGCGCTTGAACGGCGCCTGGGCCGAGACGCCGTCGAGCGTCAGATGTTCGGAGGCGCCGAGCGCGCCTTCATGCCCGGCGGCGGCCCAGAAAGGCAGCGCGTCCTCGAACAGCCAACGCCGCAGCCGGTCATGCGGGCTCATGCCACCGAGCCGCGTGACGCGGCGATCACCTTCGTCGTCGATTGCCCCGGCAGCAGTTGCGCCAGCACCACCCGGCCGCCGGCTGCCTGCACCAGGTCCGCCCCCACGACCTGGTCCACCGTGTAGTCCGCGCCCTTTACCAGCACGTCTGGCGCGAGCGTGCGGATGGCCTCGTATGGCGTGTCCTCGTCGAACCAGGTGACGCAATCGACGGTGCGGATCGCGGCCATGACCCTGGCGCGCGCCTCCAGAGGGTTGATGGGGCGGGTCGGGCCCTTCAGGCGGGCGACGCTGGCGTCGGAATTGAGTGCCACCACGAGGCGGTCGCAGGCCGCCCGGGCCTGCTCCAGCAGGGCGATGTGCCCGGGATGGATGATGTCGAAGCAGCCGTTGGTGAAGCCGACCGTCAGGCCCTGTGCCTTCCAACGCTCCACCAGGATGGCCACGCGGTGGAGGGGCAGCGCGGTGCTTCCGGCGGGGGCATCGGAGAGCTGGTCTTGGGCGTCCAGCTCGCTTGCGACCTCGGCCATCGTTGCGGTGGCGGTGCCGCGCTTGCTGACGACGATGCTGGCGGCGGCATTGGCGACGTGCATGGATTGCAGCAGCGTCCGGCCGGCGGCGTGGCACAGCGCCATCGTGGCGATCACGGTGTCCCCGGCGCCGGACACGTCGAACACCTCCCGCGCCCGGGCCGCGACCACGTGCACGGGGCCGGCGGCCTCGATCAGCATCATCCCCTGTGCGGAGCGTGTCGCCAGGATGGCTGCGGCGTCGGCCTGGGCCATGACCTGGCGGGCCGCCAGTGCGACCCGGTCCTCGGTATCCACCGGGAGCCCGGCGGCGAGCGACAACTCTCTCAGGTTCGGCGTGATGCAGGTCGCGCCGCGGTATCGCGCGAAATCCGGCGTCTTGGGGTCCACGAACACCGGAAGGCCGCGCGCGCGGGCCATGGCGATGATGGCGGCTGTCGTTCCGGCGTCCAGAACGGCCTTGCCGTAGTCGGACAGCACGACGGCGCGGGCCTGGTCGATGTGGGCGGCCACGGCGGCGAGGAGGGCGTCGCG
>JAYVEG010000033.1:0-2025 GCA_043748985.1 Rhodospirillales bacterium | reverse complement strand
CATCCTGAAGCGCCGCTACCGCCTGGGCCCCGACCCCTTCGATCCGCGCTCCAACATCATGGCAGGTGCCGCCTACCTCAAGGAGATGCACGGGCGGTTCGGCGCGCCTGCCTTCCTCGCCGCCTACAACGCGGGGCCAGACCGCGTGACAGCCTACCTCGCAGGCCAGACCGGCCTCCCGGACGAGACCGTGAATTACGTGGCCTCCATCGGGCCCCGCATCGGCATGGCGGGTCAGTTCGGCCCCGGCGCCTCGGACCCCGCGACCTTCGGCGCCGGCAGCGACGTGGCGTACGCCGCCATACGCGCTCCTGCGACTGGGGACGACGCCGCCTATGCGGGCGGCGGCATGACCGGCGCCGAATACTGGTCCGCCCGGCGCTGAGCCGGATCGTCCCATGCCTGCCCCGAGACTGATGTTGCCGAGCCTGTTTCTCTCATGTCTGCCCCTGCGTGACGCGGCATGATCCAGATGGCCAGCAGCATCGCCCAAGCCTTTGCCCGCTCGCTCGACCTGCATACGCTGTTCATCGTTTCCGCGGTGGTCATCGCCTTCTCCGGCGGCGTGCTGCTGGTGGCGCGTGGGCGGGACGGGAACGCGGTGGCGCTGTCGTTCTGGGGCACCGCGATGCTGCTGGGGGCGCTCGGCATCGCGCTGCTGGCGATGGAGGCCGGGCTCGGGCCGTTCGCCGGCCTCGCAGGCACGGCGGCGATCCTGTTGGGCACCGCACTCTCCTGGACGGGCGCGCGGGTGCTCGCGGGACGGTGCCCGGTCGTGTCGCTTGTGCTGGGTGGCCCGCTGGCCTGGCTGCTGATCTGCCTCATGGTGTCGGCAGATGGGGATGATTGGGCCCTCGCGACGCTGGCGCTCGTCCTGGGTAGCGGCTTCACCTTGGCGACGGCCATGGCCTTGGGGCGGGTGCGGTCCGAGTCGCTCCGTATACGCCGGTTCACGGTCGCCTTCCTGGTGTTCCACGCCGTGGTCTATCTTGGCCGGGCTGCCGTGGTGGTGGTGGCGCCGCAATGGACGGTCTTGCCTGTGACCGAGGTCGCGCTGATGTTCGAGGCGCTGCTGCACACCATCGGCATGGCCTTCCTGCTACTGGTCCTCATGAAGGAGCGGGCCGAGCTGCGCGCTATGACCCAACTGCGGAACCTCGCCCTACACGACGGGCTGACCGGGCTCGCCAACCGCCGCAGTTTCGACGAGACGCTGGAGGCCGAGTTCCGCCGGGCCTAGCGTAGCTGCCTACCGCTAGGCCTTCTGATGATCGACGTGGACCACTTCAAGCTATTCAACGACACCTACGGCCATCAATCCGGTGACGACGCGCTGCGGGCGGTGGCCAACGCCCTCGCCGCCACCGTCGGCCGTCCAGGGGACATGGTGGCGCGCTATGGCGGCGAGGAGTTCACGGTGCTGCTGCCGGGCACGGGCGAGGCCGGGGCTATGACGCTGGCAACGGCGATCCACGCCAGGCTCGAGGCGCTCACGTTGCTGCATGCGGGGAGTGAACGCGGGCGGGTGACGGTCAGCATCGGGGTGGCGGCGCTGGAACCCCGCCAGCTCCTGACCCGGTCCGACATGCTGGTCCGAGCCGCCGATCTCGCGATGTATGCCGCCAAGACCGAGGGCCGCAACCAAACCCGCCGGGCTACCGAGGCGCACGGCCTGGTGCAGCGGGCCGGTGCGGCGTGAGTCACTTCTCGACGAACGCCTTCTCTACGACGTAGGTGCCCGGGCGGGCATTGCTGCCCTCCGTGAAGCCGTGCCGGTCCAGCAGCGCCACCATATCGGTCAGGAACGCCTCGCTGCCGCACAGCATCACGCGGTCCTGCTCGGGTCCGAACGCTGGCAGCCCGAGGTCTCGCGCCAGTGTGCCGTCCTCCAGCAGCGTCGTGATGCGGCCTGTGTGGCGGAACGGCTCGCGGGTGGCGGTCGGGTAGTAGCGCAGCTTCTCGGACACTAGCTCCCCGATGTGCTCGTTGGCGGTCAACGACGCGACGAGCTGCTCGCCATACGCC
>JAYVEG010000032.1:0-7019 GCA_043748985.1 Rhodospirillales bacterium | reverse complement strand
CGTGTCCGCCTTCAAGTTCCGCGATCCCGATGGCCACCCGCTCGAGTTGATCCACTTTCCCCCGGGCCAGGGCCGGGCGATCTGGCGGCACGCCGGGGCGACGCCGGTCCTCGGCCTCGACCACAGCGCGCTGGCCGTCGCCGACACGGCGCGCAGTGTCCGTTTCTACCGCCGCCTCGGGTTCCACCCCACCACAAGGTCACTCAACTATGGCCCTGCTCAGGCCCGGCTCGATGGCCTGCCGGGTGCTAGGCTGCTGGTGACCGGTCTGCGGCCGAGATCGGGCCTCGGGGCCGGGCTGGAGCTGCTTGCCTACCGGCCGCCGGGCCAACGGGCGGCGCCCGCGCCGGTCGACGGCGCCGGGGCACAATGGGTCACGATCCTCGCCCCATGGCTGCGGGATGCAGGGCCCAAGGTGCTTCGCGATCCCGATGGGCACCTCATGGTGCTCGTCAATCCGGGCTGGGCCGGACGGCGCCGGCATGGGGGCCGCTGACGTAGGTCGACGCGAGCGGATGCCGCACGACCTCCGTGACCGGCAGCGTGCGCGGCGCCAGCACGATCAGCCCCAGCCCGCCCACCAGGCCGAAATTCTTTAGGAACTCCCAGAAGTGCTGGAGGCCTTCGCCATCCTTGAACCGCCAGAAGTCGGGAAAGCGCCAGAACTGGTGATACAGCACGGCCGTGACGGCGCAGAACCCGGCCAGCACGAACGCCGCCAACCTGTCGTGCCAACCGAGCATGATGCAGATGGGTGTCACCACTTCGACGGCAATCCCCGCAATCAGCAGGGCCGGCGCGGCGGCGGCGTTGCCGGCCTGCTTCATGGCCGCATTCCAGTTCACGATCTTGTCGAACGCGCTGAACGGGAACAGCACCACGAGGCAGACGCGCAGCAGCAGCGGCGCGTAGTCGTTCAGCAGCAGCATCGCGCCTGGTCCTGTCGGGAGGTTTGGGGGAACGATCGCAGAGTTGACGGGTTCAAGCCACGCATCATCGGGAACGCCTCCATGTCGGACCAGACCGCGGCCCAGCCCCGCATTCCTTATTGGCACCTCTGGACCGATGCCGACGGCGTCAGCCACCAGGCGCAGTGCGCCCTTACCGCGTTCGAGCTGCATGGCGTCGGCGGCGCGGCCCCGCAATGGAACAACCGGCACGAGCGAACCGCGGCGACCGTCGTCGTCACCGTCCAGCCCGTGGGCTGGGTCGGCGACTGGCACGAGAACCCGGCCCCGCAGTGGATCACCGTTCTGTCCGGCCGTTGGTGGATCGAGAGCATGGACGGCACCCGCATCGAGCAAGGGCCTGGCGAGTTCTCGTTCGGCGAAGACCAGGGATGCACCGAGACGGAGGGTCGCAGAGGCCACCGCTCGGGCACGATCGGCGACCAGCCCGCCGTCCTGATGTGCGTCCAGCTCCATGTCGAGCCCCGGCGCAGCGCCTGCCACATGCGTTGACCATGGGCGGGTTCGAGATCCACGATCCCCGCTTCCGCGCCTACGTACTGCCGAACGCGCCGCTGCGGAAGCTGGCGGACGGGTTTGCCTGGCTCGAAGGCCCCGTCTGGTTCGCGGACGGGGATTGCCTGCTGGTCAGCGATCTCCCCAACGACCGCATCCTGCGCTGGACCGAGAGCGGTGGGATCTCGGTGTTCCGCCAGCCCGCCGGGTATGCGAACGGACACACCCGGGACAGGCAGGGCCGCCTGGTCGGCTGTTCCCACCTGGACCGTACGGTGAGCCGCACGGAGTTGGACGGCGGCATCACCGTGCTTGCGGACCGCTACGAGGGCAAGCGCCTGAATGCGCCAAACGACGTGATCTGCCGCTCGGACGGGACGATCTGGTTCACGGACCCGCATAACGGCATCAACACCGATTATGAGGGCGGCAAGCAGACGCCGGAGCTGCCGCCGTCGCTCTATCGCCTCGATCCGCGAGATGGCGCCCTGCGGCGGATGGACGCGGAATTCGAGGGGCCGAACGGCCTCTGCTTCTCGCCCGACGAGCGACTGCTGTATGTGGCGGAGGCGGGGCGCCAGTTCGCAGAACGCCCGGTGCAGCATATCCGGGTGTTCGACGTGTTGGACGAGGGTACGCGCCTGGCCAACGGCCGGGTGTTTTATAAGGTCAGCCCGGGGTTCGCGGACGGGTTTCGTTGCGACGAGCACGGCAACGTCTGGAGCAGCGCTGGTGACGGCACACATTGCATCGCCCCCGACGGCACGCTGCTCGGCCGGATCGCGGTGCCGTCCACGGTGTCGAACCTGACCTTCGGTGGCCGGCATCGGGCCCGGCTGTTCCTGTGCGCGTCGGATACCCTTTACGCGATCTACACCAACGTGCGCGGTGCGCAGCGGCCTTGAACCGGCTCGTCCTCGCTTCGGCGCACGATTGCCGGCGCCGGTCCTTCCATGAAGGGGTGCCGACCAACGTCATATCCTCGGTTCCGGTAAACTCCAGGCTTTGTGTTTTCGGAACCAAAATCGGCCGGCGGACCAAGGTCGCATGATCCGGGTCCTGCTGCTGGCGGCCGTTCCGATCGCACCAATCCTGCATTATGCGTTCGGGATCGCCCCGATCTGGGTGTTCCTCGCCGGCATCCTGGGTGTCGGCATCCTGGCCGACTGGATCCGCGTTGCCACGGAGCAGCTCGCCACCCATACCGGCCCGGCGGTCGGCGGCTTGCTCACGATCAGTCTAGGCAGCCTGGCGGAGCTGGTGCTCGCGCTGTTCATCCTTTCGACCGGCCAGGCTGAGGTGGTCCACGCGCAGATCACCGGATCGATCCTGGGCACCAGCCTGCTTGGGCTCGGCCTGGCCATCGTTGCCGGGAGCATCGGGCGCGAACGCCAGACCTTCAAGCGGGAACGGGCCGGGTTACTTTCTACCCTTCTCATTCTGGCAGTGATCGCGCTTCTGCTGCCTGCTGTGTTCGACGTGACGACGCGGCGCTTGGCGAATGCGGGCCATCTCGCGGTCAGGGAGGAAACGCTCAGCCTCGCCGTGTCGGGCGTCTTGCTCCTGCTTTACTTGGCCAACCTCGCCTATACGCTCGTGACCCATCGCGACGTGTTCTCCGCCGGGGAGGCGGAGGGCGAGCCTGGATCGGCCTGGCCGCTCTGGCGCTGCCTGGCTGTCCTCTCCGCCGCAACCGTGGGTGCGGCGCTGGAAAGCGAGCTGATTTCCGACGCACTGACCGAGGCCGCGAGCACTTTGCATCTGTCGACGACGTTCCTGGGCGTGATCGTGTTGGCGCTGGTGGGAACGATTGCGGACCTGTTCGCAGCCGTATGGTTCGCGCGGCAGGACCGGATGGGGCTGGTGATGAGCATCTGCATCGGTTCGGCGATCCAGGTGGCCCTTGTCGTGGCACCGCTGCTGGTAATTTTGTCCTGGCTTATCGGCAGTCCTATGACGCTGGTGTTCCATAACCCGATCGACCTGTTCGCCATCGCGAGCACCGCCTTTATCGTCAACGCGGTCACAAGCGACGGCGAGACCACCTGGTTCGAAGGCGTGCTGCTGATCGGCGTCTATGTTGTCTTCGGCCTCGCCTTCTTCTTCTCTTGATGTGGATGGTCGCCTCGCCTGCCGCCGCGAGGGTGTTTTTGCACGGCGTAGCCCGCATGCAATCGTTGGCCAGCTCGTTCGGAGGCTGAATAGGTAGTTTCCGATCCTTCGCATGGATGGCACGCCGCCCACACGGTCGGGATGCGGCAACGTGGCAACTAAATATCTCGGCGCAGTCGGCCGTGCCGGTGACAACCTCCGAAGGAGAATCGAGCGTGCAGTCAATTCAACGCACATCGTGCCCTGACCGGCAGATGTCACCGGCTGCCTACCTGGCTGCAATGATAGACGGAAGAGCCCGGGATCGCGGGCTCTCCTCTCCAAGCTCCAAGGAGAGCTTCGGGAGCGGTAGGGGCGCGAATGCGGGGGCCGGATGGCAGCGTCCTCATCTGGGTAGAGAGCGATGCCGAACCGCGACCTGAACCGGGCGCCAGCCGGCACCGTGGCATGATAGTCGTGGCGCACGGCTCAGGCCGGGGCACCACGGAGGAATCCTTCGTCATCTCCTACCCGATCGACACGGACGATCACATGCAACACGTAGCTGCCGTGTCTGGTGTGCTGGAAGCGATGGGATGGTCGGTCCTGGCATCGCGGCGCGGAACAACAGACGGAGGGTCTGTGAACAGCGCGGTGCTTACAAGCACCGCCCGCTCCGGGTCGGCGCAGCGGTTGTGGCTGGCTGAGCCGGTCAGAGGAGCGCAGGCCCGGGGCGCTCCGGCTGATGCCCCATTTCCCGGTCTGCGATCAGCAATGGTCGCAGGCGAGGTTCGCTCACGAGAGATCCGCGATCAGGTCGAGGCGTGGGTGAACGAGGGCGGCGCAGGCGACGACGTCCCGTCTTGAAACCGTTGAGCATCCTGCTTGTCGAAGACGATACCATGGTCGGGACGGCGCTCGCCGAGATGCTTGCCGCCCTTGGATTCGAGATCGGCGCGATCGAGGCGACTGAGGAAGGAGCCGTTTCCGCGGCTGAACGGCATAGGCCGGACCTGATGATCGTCGACCTAAAACTTGCCAAGGGAACTGGCGTTTCGGCGGTCGAACGCATAACCCGGGCCGGCCCGATACCGCATCTCTTCATGAGCGGGTTCTGGCCAGTCGAAGCCAGACCTGGCGGCGTGCTGCTGACAAAGCCGTTTCGAGAGGCAGACCTCGTCCAATCGATTGCGCGAGCGCTCGATCAAGCCAGCATGGGCGTGGCGGAGTAGCTCGTCCTGGGTGGCGCGGCATTTCCCCGTTCCACATGAGTAGTTTCCGAGCCTGCCGCCTGGCGGCATTTCGGTTCTCAATGCTGTTAGATCATCAGCAGCGGAGGACCCCATGGGCCAAGCCGAAAACAGCCTGACGGCCAGCAATGCCGAGCCGACGGCTCCAGAATCTGTGTCTGACCATGCCTACGGGCTGGCGAGGGCTGATAACGAGCGTTGCGACGAAGTCGGGATGGACAATGACGCCGGCACGGGAGGTCACACGTTACTGTCGCGGACGTCCCCGCAACAAGGCCGCAAAAGCCTGTTCCGGCGCTGAAGCGTTGAAGGTAAGCGGCCGCCCGTCCAAGCAGGCGGGGCCGTGATCGTCAGCCGCATCTTCGAGCAAACTGTGCCCCAGCTTCCCTGGGATAGGGTGCCCGTGCGGGCGGAGCTGTTCGGCGCGGAACGCCTGGAGCAGCATGCAAGGAGCCTCGCCACCGACCAGGCGGTGACGAACGGCCGGACCCGGGACGGCCGGCTGGCGGACCGCCTGTCCGACAACGCTGCATTCCTCCTGCAAGCGAACTTGGCGCTGGCGAAATCGGCTGACGACGGTCACCACGCGACTCCCGCCGCCGAGTGGCTGGCCGACAACTATCACCTCGTGGATATGCAGATCCGCGAGATCGGCATCGACCTGCCACCGGGGTTCTACGCGCAGCTGCCGAAGCTGGCCGCCGGGCCCTTCACCGGGCTGCCTCGGGTGTTCGGGGCAATGTGGTCGCTTGTCGCCCACACGGACAGCCATATCGATCTCGAGGTGCTGCGCCGATATCTGGTTGCGTACCAGTCGGTTCAGCCGCTCAACATCGGCGAGCTTTGGGCCATGCCGATCACCTTGCGGATCGTGCTGATCGAGAACCTCCGGCGCGTCGCCGAACTGGTGGTGGACGACGCGGCTGCACGGCAGGCGGCGGACGACCTGGCGGAGCAGGTCGAGGATACCGGGACCAACGTCCCAGGTGAGCCGGACAGTTTGCTGGGGAACGCTCTGGTGAGCGATCCCTTCGCGGTCCAGCTCGCGCACCGGCTGCGCGGCCACGATCCCAGAACGAACCCGGCGCTGGCCTGGCTCGACCGGCGCCTGGAGGCACAGGGCAAGACGGTGCAGGCCGTCGTGCGTGACGAGCTGCAGAAACACGGCATGGCCAACGCCACGGTCCGCAACGTCATCACCAGCCTCCGGATGATCGCGGGGATGGATTGGACGGACCTGTTCGAGCGTGTGTCCCTGGTGGACGCCGTCCTGGCGGACTCGACGCCCTTCGCCAGCATGGATTTCACCACCCGCAATCTCTATCGCACCGCCATCGAGGGGTTGTCGCGCGGGTCCGATCATTCCGAACTCGACATCGCCAGGCAAGCGGTGAGGGCCGCGGCCGAAGACCGGGACGACCGCGGGGGCGATCCGGGTCACTATCTCATTGGCAGCGGCCGCCCCGGGTTCGAGGCTGCCTTGGAATACCGACCGCCATTGCGCGCCCGGTTCGAGCGGAGGTGCCGCAGGTTCGGAATCGGGGGCTATGGCGCTGCGGTCGTGACGCTCGCGCTGGCATTCGTCGCCCTCCCGCTGCGTCTCGCGGCTGAGGCCGGGGCGGGCGCGTTCTGGCTGGTTGTACTCGGTGCTGCCGGCTTCGTGCTGGCGTCCGATGCGGCGGTCGCGTGCATGAACCGGTTCGCGACTTGGGTGTTCGGGGCGACTGTATTGCCTGGTCTCGAGCTGGAGGCAGGCATCCCCGCGCACCTCCGCACACTGGTTGTCGTGCCGGTGCTGCTGACCACGGAAGCGGCGGTGGCAGACCTGGCGGCTCGGCTGGAGATCCACTATCTCGCCAGCAGGGATGGCGAGGTGCATTTCGCCCTGCTGTCCGACTGGACCGACAGCACGGCCGAGCACGCGGAGGACGACGGGGCGCTGCTGGCCGCCGCCACCTCCGGCATAGCCCGGCTGAACCGGTTGCACGGCAAGGCGCCGGGCGGCGATCGCTTCCTGCTGCTGCACCGGCGCCGGGTCTGGAACGCGGGGGAAGCGCGCTGGATCGGCTGGGAGCGCAAGCGCGGCAAGCTGCACGAGCTGAACCGGCTTCTGCGTGGCGCCGGCGATACAACCTTCCTTGAACCGCCCGCCATGCCGGCCGGCGTCCGCTATGTCGTCACGCTGGACGCCGACACTCGGCTGCCGCACGGCGTC
>JAYVEG010000031.1:0-7021 GCA_043748985.1 Rhodospirillales bacterium | reverse complement strand
TGCTCTACATTGGTTTTCCGCTGCTCTGCTTGGCTGCTCTGCGTGGCGCCGACGAGGCGGGCCGCAACAACGTGCTTTTCCTCGTCGCCATCGTTTGGGCCAGCGACATCGGCGCCTACATCACCGGCCGCCTGGCGGGCGGTCCGAAGCTTGCGCCCGCAATCTCGCCTGGCAAGACCTGGTCCGGCGCGGCCGGCGGTCTGTTTGCCGCAACGGTGGTCGGCGGGACGGTGGCCGTGACGCTCGGGGCCGCTTCGCCTGGTTACGCGGCCTTGGCCGCCGGCCTGCTTGGCATCGCGTCCCAGTTCGGCGACCTGCTTGAAAGCTGGATCAAGCGCCATTTCGGCGTCAAGGATTCCGGCTCTCTCATTCCTGGCCATGGCGGCCTGTTGGACCGTCTCGATGGCCTGCTGGCGGCTGCGGCAGCGGCATTTTTACTCATGAACACCGGCGCATTCGGCCGGGGAGGCGTCTTGTGGACCTAAAGCGCAGCGTGACCGTGCTCGGCAGCACCGGTAGCATCGGCACCAGCACCGTGGACCTGTTGGCCGCCAATCCCGACCGTTTCCGGGTGCACGCGCTGGCCGGCGGGCGGAATGCGGCGCTGCTGGCCGAGCAGGCGCGGCGGCTGGATGCCAGGATCGCCGTCATTGCCGACGAGTCGTGCCTGGCCGAGCTCGAGCGGTTGCTGTCGGGCAGCGGGATTGCGACGGCGGGCGGGTCGCAGGCCGTGGTGCAGGCGGCGTCCGAGCGGGTCGATTGGACCATGGCGGCGATCACGGGTGCGGCCGGATTGCCTTCGACGCTGGCGGCCATCGAGGGGGGCGGGGCGGTGGCGTTGGCGAACAAGGAGGCGCTGGTTTGCGCCGGGGACGTCATGCTGCGCGCGGTGAAGGCGGCGGGTGCGACGCTGCTGCCGGTCGATTCCGAGCACAACGCCATCTTCCAGGCGTTGGCCGAGGGCAACCATGGCAGCGTCGAGAAGATCGTGTTGACCGCCTCGGGCGGGCCGTTCCGCACGTCGAGTGCGGAGGAGATGGCCCGTGCCACGCCCGAGGCCGCGCTGCGGCACCCGATCTGGTCCATGGGGGCGAAGATCAGCATCGACAGCGCCACGATGTTCAACAAGGGCCTGGAGCTGATCGAGGCCGCGCGTCTGTTCGACCTGGATGAGCAGCGGATCGAGGTGCTGGTGCATCCGCAATCGGTGATCCATGGCATCGTGCATTACGAGGATGGCAGCATGCTTGCGCAGATGGGGTCGCCCGACATGCGCATTCCCATCGCTCACGCGCTGGCCTGGCCGGGCCGGATTGCAACGGGTTCGCCGCGGCTTGATCTCGCCGCGCTGGGCCAGTTGACGTTCTTCCCGCCCGACCTCGTGCGCTTTCCGGCGCTGCGCCTGGCCCGCGAGGCCTTGCGCGCGGGGGGCGGTGCACCCACCATTCTGTCAGCGGCCAACGAGGTTGCGGTCGAGGCCTTCCTGGGCCGCCGGCTGGGATTCACCGGGATTGCGGTGTTGGTGGAACAGGTGATGGACCGGCTGGGCACCCCCGGTGCCGATAGCCTGGACAGTGTTGTTGCCCTGGATCAGGCGGCCCGGCGGATGGCGACCCAGATGCTTGCCGTGGCGGCCTAACGAAACCTGACTCGCCGTGGGCCTGGCAAAGAATGATTGATCTGGCTGTTCTGTGTAAAAATTAAGCTTCTGCCGCGTTCCCGCCCCCCACTGCCTCTGTAGGATGTTCCGATGACGCACCTGGTCGACATACTCCGGAATGCCGCCTCGTTCGTGGTGACGCTGGGCATCCTGGTCTTCGTCCACGAACTGGGCCACTACCTCGCGGCGCGGTGGCGCGGGGTTTATGTCGAGGCGTTCTCGATCGGGTTCGGCCCCGTCATCGCCAGCTGGACCGACAAGGTGGGCACGGTGTGGAAGCTGAGCTGGCTGCCGCTGGGTGGCTATGTGAAGCTGCATGGGCAGGAGCGTCCGGAGGATGTGGCCCCCGAGGTTCGGGCGGCTTGGAGGGTCGGGCAGACGTTCCACGAGAAGTCCGTGGGGTCCCGCGCGATCGTCGTGGCGGCCGGGCCGGTGGCGAACTTCCTGCTGGCGGTGGTGCTGTTCGGTGTCCTGTTCATGGCGGTCGGATTGCCGGTCGCGGTGCCGTTGGTGGGCGAGACCGTTCCGGGCGGTGCGGCGGAGAAGGCCGGTCTGGTTGCGGGTGACCGGATTCGCAGCATCGACGGCGCGCCGGTCACGCGGTTCGACGACATCAAGCGGATCGTGTCTGGCAGCCCAGACAAGACAGTGCAGATGGTTATCGAGACAAAGGGTGTGGCGCGCACGGTCCCCGTTATTGTCGGGTCGGTCGAGTCGGGCGGACGCCGCGTGGGCCAGCTGGGTGTGCGCGGTGGCGCCATGGACTATGAGCGGGTGAACCCTGCTGTCGCGATGCTGGGCGGTGTCACACAGACCTGGGACGTGGCCGTGGCGACGGTTGCTGGCATTGGCCAGATGCTGAGCGGGACGCGCGGCACCGACGAATTGAGCGGTCCGTTGGGCATCGCGCACCTGGCCGGGCAGTTTGCCCAGTTAGGGATCGTGGCGATGGTCAGCTTCGTGGCGGTGCTTTCGGTCAATCTCGGTCTCGTGAATCTGTTCCCGATTCCGGTCCTGGATGGTGGGCACCTGGTATTCTATCTGCTGGAAGCAATCCGGGGGCGGCCGCTGCCGACTCGCATGCTGGAGTATGGGTTCCGCGCCGGCTTCGCGCTGCTGGCGGGGTTGTTTGTCTTCGCGACGTGGAACGACCTGGCGCATATGGGCGTGTTCCGCTGGGTCGCCGGGCTGCTTGGGTAGCGCCCTGCGGGCAACGGCTGTAGCCTGCACCGGCTGGGCCTGATAGAGCGGCCCTTGGCGGAACCGGCAGCGGCGTCTAGAAGCGCCCCTGCCGAGACGCCGCGATGGTGCGGGACGAGGGGATCACTCCCGCGTTGCGTGCCGTCCGACCGAGGACTTTGGGGGACCGCCTGTTGCATTCCAAACGCGCCACGCTGCTTGCCACGGCCTGCCTGCTTCCCATCCTGGCCGGGCCAGTCCTTGCGCAGAGCCAGTCTGCGGGTCAGCCGGCTGGGCCACGCGGCATTTCGCGGGCGGCTTCGCGGTCGGTTCTTTCAGGACCGGCGCGTGCGGCGCCCCGGGCCGGTGCCAACGGCACGATCGCTGCCATCAAGATCCAGGGCAACCAGCGCATCGAGGAAGGCACGATCCGATCCTATATGCTGGTCCAGCCGGGCGACGGTTTCGATGCCGACCGCATCGACCGCAGCCTGAAGACGCTGTTCGCGACCGGGCTGTTCCAGGATGTGACGATCAACCGCGACGGCAACACCGTGGTGGTGAAGGTCGTCGAGAACCCGATTGTCAACCGGATCGCGTTCGAGGGTAACAAGAAGCTGACGGACGAGCAGCTGCGCCCGGCCCTGCAGCTGCGGGCCCGCGCGGTGTTCACGCCGCAGCTGGCGGCCGCCGACCGGCAGCGCCTGCTTGACCTGTATGCCAAGCGCGGGCGGTTCGCGGCCACGGTGGAGCCGAAGATCGTGCGGCTGGACCAGAATCGCGTCGATGTCATCTTCGAGTGCAACGAGGGTGAGACGACGCTGATCAGTCGCATCGCGATCGTCGGCAACCGCGCGTTCAGCGAGAATCGGCTGCGTGAGGTGATCAACAGCCGCGAGCAGGCGTTCTATCGCCTGTTGTCGACTTCGGATGAATACGACCCCGAGCGGGTCAATTTCGACAAGGAGCTGTTGCGGCGGTTCTACCTGAAGAACGGCTATGCCGATTTCGAGGTGAAGGATGCGACGGCCGAGTTGACGCCCGACAAGCGCGCCTTCTTTGTCACGTTCAATGTCAACGAGGGCGAGCGCTACAAGGTCGCGAAGGTCACGATCAACAGCAAGCTGCGCAACCTCAGCAGCGACGATCTGCGCTCGCTGGTGCCGATCGACGTGGGCGACACCTATGACGGCGACGCGGTCGAAAAGACGTCGCAGTCGCTGCAGGACGCGGTGCAGACGCGCGGCTATGCCTTTGTCGAGGTGAAGCCGGAGATCGCGCGCGACAAGGAGAAGAAGACCGTCGACCTGGTGTTCGAGGTGGGCGAGGGGCCGCGCGTCTACATCGAGCGGCTGGACATCGTGGGCAACACGCGCACGAAGGACAAGGTGATCCGGCGGGAGTTCCGGCTGGCGGAGGGCGACGCGTTCAACGCGGCGACGGTGCGGCGTTCGCGCCAGCGGCTGCAGGACATGGGCTATTTCAACAGCGTTGTGGTGCAGCCGAGCCAGGGCTCGGCGGCGGACAGGGCGATCGTGACGGCGACGGTCGACGAGAAGGCGACGGGCGAGCTGACGTTGGGGGGTGGGTATTCGACCGACGCCGGCGCGCTGCTGCAGGCGGGGCTACGCGAGCGGAACCTGGTGGGCACGGGCATCGACGGCAGCATCAACGGGATCCTGGCGCAGAAGCGCAGCCAGATCGATCTTTCGGTGACGGACCCCTACTTCCTGGATCGCAACCTGGTCGCTGGGTTCGATCTTTTCCACGTCCGCAACAACAACCAGGACATCGCCGCCTATAACGAGCGGCGCACCGGTGGCGCGTTGCGGCTGGGCTACGAGTTCAACGAGCATCTGCGGCAGGCCTGGACCTATACGATCGTCGATCGCAACGTGTACAACGTGCAGACCGGCGCCAGCATCTACATCACCAACCAGGCCGGCAGCTCGCTGCTGTCACAGATCGGCCAGACCGTCACACTGGACTACCGCGACAGCCGGACGGAACCGAAGGACGGCTTCATCCTGCGCCTGGGGACGGACTTGGCCGGTCTTGGCGGCACGGCGCGCTATTTCCGGACCAAGGTCGACGGGACGTATTACGTCCCGCTCGAGAATTATCTCGGCGACCCGGAATGGGTGATCGCCCTGACGGCGGGGGCCGGGTATCTGTCGCAGCTGGGCAAGGAAGAGAAGATCATCGACCGCTTCTTCCTTGGTGGCGACAACCTGCGCGGGTTCCAGTCGGGTGGCGCCGGGCCGCATGCGGTTGGCGGCAGCTCGATCGACTCGATCGGCGGCCGGTTGATCTACACGCAGTCGTCCGAACTGCGCTTCCCATTGCCGATCTCGGCCGACCTTGGCCTCACTGGCCGTACTTTCGTCGATATCGGCTCGTTGAGCCAGGTCACGAGGATCCCTGGTGTGGTGACGACCGATGATTCGAGCCCGCGGGTGGGCGCGGGTGTGGGCGTATCGTGGAAGACCCCTTTCGGGCTGATCAACATCGACCTTGCCCAGGCCGTGGTGAAGAAGAAGTACGATCAGACCCAGCTATTCCGATTTGGTTTCGGTACGAGGTTTTAGCTTGAGCATCTCCCATCTGCTTCGCTCCGCCGCCTTTGCGGCCGGGCTTTCCGTTCTTGCGGCGCCGGTGCTGGCGCAGCAGGGCCCAGGCTACTTCATTCCGCCCGCGGGCGGGGGTGGTGGGGCGGCCCAGCCGCGGACGGCCCAGCCCGCCCCGCGCCCGGCGCCGCGCCCGCAGCAACCGCTGTTTGTGCCGAACGAGGCCGCCGGCCAGCAGCAACAGGCCGAGCCGGAGCCGCCGCCGGTCAACGTGACGCTGCCGCCGGTGCCGGACCTGCCGACGCTGTCGCGGGGCCCGACGCCGCCCGCAGCCGTGATCGGCGTTCTGGGAATTCCGGACATCATGCGTGCGTCGGCCGCGGCGCAGCAGATCGAGAAGACGATCGGCGAGCGGCGTGAGAAGCTGAACGAGGATGCGCAGAAGGAGCAGGCCACGTGGCGTGACCTGCAGCAGGGCCTGGCCAACCAACGCGCGAACCTGAGCGCCGACCAGATCCGCGCCAAGGAGCGTGAACTGCAGGAGCGGATCACGAACGCGCAGAAGACCTTCCGCGATCGGAACCGGATCATCCAGGAGGCCGGGCAGTATGGCCTGGCGCAGATCGAGCGGATGCTGATCGCGGTGATCCGCCAGGTGGCCGAAAGCCGCGGCATGAATCTGGTGTTGCACCGGGCGCAGGTGGCGCTGAACGTCAACGAGTTCGACATCACCGAGCCGGTGGTCGAGCAGTTGAACAAGGTGCTGCCCACTGTGGTGTTGCCGCCCGACGGCGTCTCGCCCGCGCAGTTCGCGCCGGCCCAGGTTGCTGCCCCTGCTGGTGCCGCGCCGGCCGTAACGCCAGCCACCACCGCCCCTGCCGCCACGACGCCCCCGCCCGTCCGCCCGGCAACGCCGGCGGCCCCCGCGCAGCGCCGGTAAGTTGGCCGGCGAGACGGCACATCCCGGCGACAGCCTGGGCGCCAGTCCGGGTGCAAGCCTGGGCGCCAGCCTGGGCGCTAGCCGGGGCGGCGGGGCCGGTGCCGGCGATGCACGGTTCTTCGTGCGCACCGGCCCGCACACCTTGCAGGCGGTTGCCGAGGCCGCCGGCGGGGAGGCGAAGGGTGAGTGCGGGCCGCTGTCCGGCGTGGCCCCATTGGGTGCTGCGGCGCGGCACGAGGTAAGCTTCCTGGACAACCGTCGTTATGCGGATGTCCTTGCCGCCACGGGGGCCGGGGCGGTCATCGTGCACCCGGACCTCGTTGCGCGCGTGCCCGCCGGGACGGCGGCGGTCGTCACGGCCGAGCCCTATGCGGCCTGGGCGCGGGTTGCCGCCCTGTTCCATCCGGCGCCGCTGGCCAAGCCCGGCGTGCATCGCACGGCCGTGGTCGAGTCGGGGGCGACGGTTGATCCGACCGCCGAGATCGGCGCCAATGCCGTCATCGGCGAGGGCGCCATCATCGGTGCGCGCACCCGGGTGGGGCCGGGCGCCGTCATCGGTCCGCGCGTCGAGATCGGGTCCGACTGTTCGATCGGCGCGTTGGCGAGCATCTCGCATGCCATGCTGGGCCGCCGGGTCAACATCCTGCCGGGGGCGCGGATCGGGCAGGAGGGGTT
>JAYVEG010000030.1:0-19827 GCA_043748985.1 Rhodospirillales bacterium | reverse complement strand
GGATGGAGCCGCCGGTGTCGGTGCCGATGGCGGCGGGAACCAGGTCGGCGGCGATGGCGGCGCCGGAGCCGCTGGAGGAGCCGCCGGTGAAGTGGCCGAGGGCCCAGGGGTTGCGGGCGGGGGGCCAGGCGAGATCGAAGGAGGGGCCGCCATGGGCGAACTCGTGGGTGGCGAGTTTGCCCAGCAGGATGCCGCCCGCTTGTTCGAGGGCGGTGACGACGGCGGCGTCCTCGCCGGGGACGGCGTAGGCGCAGACGCGGGAATGGCCGGTGGTGCGGATTCCGGCGGTGGCGACGATGTCCTTCAGGGCATAGGGGATTCCGTGCATGGGGCCGCGGCGGCGGCCGGCGGCGATCTCGGCCTCGGCGGTGCTGGCGGCGGCGCGGGCGCGGTCGGCGGTGGTGAGGAGGACGGCGTCCAGGACCGGATTGAGTGCGGCGATCCGGTCGAGCAGGGCTTCGGTGAGGGCGACGGGCGAGATGGCGCCGGCGTCGATGGCATCGGATGCCTCGGCGAGCGTCAGCTTATGCAGGGTGGTTGTATGCGGCGGGGATATATCCGGCATTCACAAGCCTTATCAGGGCGCCTTCCGGTGAGGATGGCGTTGGTGGGCGGCTCGTTTCTTCCCTGCAAGGTCCGCACCCGTCGGTACGGCCGGGCTGCTGCGGCCTGGAGCGGAGGGTATGAGGCGTGGGGCGGGCGGGTCAAAGGGTTCTGTGCCTGTTTTGGGGCACGGCAGACCGGGAGTGCCGCCGGGTTAGGCAGGGTGGCCGATTGGTGGGTGATTGGTGGGCGGGGCGCGTGCGGTGTCACGGGTTGGTGGCGGATTGCATCCGCACGGCCGGATTGCGGCGGATTGCAATCGCGCTACGTGACGGCGGGTGCGGGGCGGCCGAGGAGGTAGCCCTGGGCCATCTGGCAGCCCATGCCGCGGAGCAGTTCGAGCTGGTCTTCGCGTTCGATGCCCTCGGCGACGATGGAGAGGCGGAAGGCGTTGCCGATGGCGACGACGGCGCCGACGATGGCTCGGGCGCCCTCTTCCTCGACGGCGTCCTGGACGAAGGACTTGTCGATCTTGATGATGTCGAAGGGGAAGCGTCGGAGGTAGGTCAGGCGGGATTGGGCGGTGCCGAAATCGTCGAGGCTGAAGCGGACGCCCAGGGCACGCAGGGTGGTCATCGCTTCAAACACGGCGTCGGTATCCTCGAGCATTACGCCTTCGGTGACCTCGAGGGTCAGGCGGTCCGGGTGCAGGCCGGACCGGTCGAGGGCGGTGCGGACCTGTGCGACGAGGTCGGCCCGGCTGAACTGGACGGGGGAGACGTTGACGGCGACGCCGACATGGTCGGGCCAGGCGGTGGCGGCGATGCATGCGGTTTCGAGCACCCAGAGGCCGAGGGGGACGATGATGCCGGATCGTTCGGCCAGCTCGATGAACTCGATGGGACCGACGACGCCGCGGGCCGGGTGTTGCCAGCGCAGAAGGGCCTCGTAGCAGACGGCGCTGCCGGTGGTGGTGTCGACGATGGGCTGGTATTCGAGGAAGAACTGGTTGGCCGGGAGGGCCTCCTTCAGCTCCTGTTCCAGTTGGAAGACGTTGCGTTGGCGGCTGTCCATGACCTCGTCGAAGATGGCCAGCACGCCTTTTCCGCCGGCCTTGGCGCGATAGAGGGCGACGTCGGCGTCGGCCAGCAGCTCCTCGGCGGAGCGGGCGTGGTCCGGGTAGAGTGCGATGCCGATGGACACGCCGACGAAGCAACGGAGCTCGCCGATCAGATAGGGCTCGGCAATGGCGGCGAGGATGCGGCGGGCGAGGTTCGCTGCGGCGTCGCGGCGTTCGATGAGAGGCTGGAGGATGGCGAACTCGTCACCGCCCATGCGGGCGACCGTATCGCCGCTGCGGACAACCCGGCGCAACCGGTCCGCCACCTCGACCAGAAGTCGGTCGCCGACGGCGTGGCCGTGGGTGTCGTTGACGAGCTTGAAGCCGTCGAGGTCGAGATAGAGGACGGACACGCGGCCGTTGCGGAGGTCTGCGAGTGCGATGGCGTCCGCAAGCTGGCGCTGGAAGACGAGGCGGTTGACGAGCTGGGTTAGACCGTCGTGGTGGGCGAGGTGGCGGACCTGCTGCTCGGACATGCGGCGCTGGGTGATGTCGGTGAAGGTGCGGACCATGCCGCCATGCGGGAGCGGGATGGTCTGGATTTCGAGGATACGGCCGTTGGGGCGGATGCGTTCGTAGGTGGTGGGCTGGGTCATCAGCTGCGCCTCGCCGGGGACATGATTGGCGGTGATGGTGGCGGCGACGAACTCGCCCGTGGCGCGCTGGTAGTCGACCAGCTCGGAGAAGAGGGGGTGCGCGGCAAGGAGGGTGTTCGGCACGTCCAGCAGCTCGGCGGCGCGACGGTTGTGGACGGCGACGCGCTTGTTGCCATCGATCATCAGGAGGCCCTGGTCGATGTGGTCGAGGGTGAGTTCGAGGACGTTCGACTTCTCGTTGAGCCGGGCCTCGCTGGCGCGGAGCTTTTCGAGCACCACGGACTTGGCTGCGGCCGCCTCCTCGGCGTCGTGACGGGCACGCAGAAGTTCGTCGAGGGTACGGTCCTGACGGGCGAACAGCCGGGTCAATCCCAGGGTGGTGGCAAGGATTGCGGCGACGAAGGCGAAGGCAAGCAGTGCGATGTTGGCGGCGGTGTGGCGCCAGGTGCCGAGGATGGCGTTTTCGGTCACGGTGATGTTGGTCACCAGGGGGAAGTTCGGCAAGGCGCGGGGTGCGACGATGCGCAGGCTGGTGTCACCCTGGACCGTCGGGCGGGGGCCGTCGACGATGGTCGCGTCTTTCGACAACGCACCGTAGAAGGGGGGATCGGTTGCGAAGGATTTGGCGACGAGGTCATTGCCGGGCGGCTCGCGGGCCAGAAGGATGCCGTCCTTGCGGTACAGCGAGATGGCGCTGAAGTCGCCGAGATTGGCCGCCTTGTAGAAGTCCTGGAAGAAGAGGCTGCTGACGCCGACGATGGCGATGCCGATGGGCTTGCCGCCTTCGCCCTGGATCGGCCGGGCCAGGTAGAAGGTCCAGGTGCCGGTGCGGCGGTTTTGGACGGGCAGGCTGAGGAAGGGACCGGGCGATGGGTTGACGGCCATGGCGCTGACGTAGTCGCGGTCGACGAGTTCGATGGGCGGGACGGGCCATTCGCGGGAGAAGTTCACGATCCTGCCGTCCAGGGTCAGGATTGAGGCGACCTCGACCTGGGGCACGCCGGCGATCCTGTCGCGCAACGCGTCGTGCACCGCGGCGGTGCCGAGCAGACGGGGGATGTCGTCGACGGTCTTTGGATCGGCGTTGTCGATCAAGTCGAGCACGCTTCCGAGAACCAGGTCGGCCGCGTTCATGGTCTGCTCGGCGTGGGCGGCGATGGTGGTCGAGAGGTTGGCGACGGTGTGGCTCCAATCGCGGATGTAGGCCTGCCGGCCGTCCCACAACACGATCACGGCGGAGACCACCGTCAGGACCGCGAGCGAGGTGCCGAAGGCAAACACCAAGCGTGCCCGGCCCACTGCGCGGACAGCCGAGTCGATTGCAGCCAGGGGGCGGGGCCCCTCCCCTGCTGGCAAGGCCGCGCCGTGCAGCGCGGGGGCTGGCTCGGGATGTGGAACCGAGGTCATGATACACCAGAGTAACACATTTCCACACGGGGCAACGGGTGCAACCGCCAGATGGCGGCGGGGGTGGCGACGTGCTGCAACTCAGCCTGCGGTGGTGTGGAGATGGCAGGCCGCCTGTGGCCAGGTGCAATTTCACGCAGGGTGGGGGTTTCGGCGGCGCAGCGGGCGAACGCGTGGGGGCAGCGATCACGCAGGCGGCAACCGCTGGGCGGGTTGATGGGGTCGCCGAGGCCGCCGTGGATTGGCAGAGGGTCGCGCGACTGGCTGGTATGGGGCCGCGGGACGGCCTTGATGAGGGCGCGGGTGTAGGGGTGGCCTGGGTTGGTGACGACGTCGCGGGTCGGGCCGTCCTCGACGACGCGTCCGAGGTATATGACGAGGGTGCGCGCGCAGACGTATTTCACCAGCGTGAGGTCGTGCGAGATGGTCAGGGCGGTGAGGCCGAGGCGGTCGCGGAGTTCGCGCATGAGGTTGAGGATGCCGGCGCGGACGCTGACGTCGAGCATGAAGACGGGTTCGTCGGCGACGAGGAAGGTGGGGCGGACCACGAGGGCGCGGGCGAGGACGATGCGCTGGAGCTGACCGCTGGAGAGTTCGGAGGGGCGTTTGTCGAGCCAGCGGGCGGGGTCGCCGAGGTGGACGAGGCGGAGGGCGTCGTCGATGCGGGCGTCGTGCTCGGCGCGGGGGATGCGGGTGTTGATGAGGGGTTCGGCGAGGGTGGCGCGGATGGTGAAGCGGGGGTTGATGGCGTCGAAGGGGTTTTGGAAGACGAGTTGCGCCTGCTGGCGGAAGCGGCGGAGTGCCGGGCCGCGGAGGGTGTCAAGGCGGTGGCCGTTGAAGAGGATGGCGCCGGAGGTGGGCTCGGTGAGCTTCAGGAGGCGGCGGCCGATGGTGGTCTTGCCGCTGCCGCTTTCGCCGACGAGGCCGACGCTTTCGCCGGGGTGGAGGCGGATGTCGACGTCGTCGACGGCGTGGACGACGGGGCGCTGGCTGCGGAGCACCTGTTTCAGGGAGCGGGCGGTGGGGAAGTGCTTTTCGAGCGCCGTGGTTTCGATGAGAGGCGGCGATGGAAGCGGCGTCATTGCGGGGGTTCGTTCGGGGGGTAGTCGACGTGATTTTTAGTGTTCGCTTTGCGGACGGGGGCTGGTGCGGGCTGATCGGCGCGGATGGCCGGGTTGAGCGCGACCATGACGCGGGGTCCGGGGTAATTTTTCATTGCCAGACCTCGGGGGTCCTGGCCATGGCGCGAAGGGCTGGGGCTTCGGCGGCGCAGTGGCAGGCAGCGGTGTGGTTGGGGCCGATGGGCTGTGGGGTGGGGCTTTCGGTCAGGCAGGCTTGCATGGCGAAGGGGCAGCGGGGGGCGAAGCGACAGCCGGTGGGGGGGGCTCGGAGATCGGGCGGGCTGCCGGCGATGGGGGCCAGGGTCTGTTCGGGGCCTTCCAGGTCGGGGAAGGCGTTCATGAGGCCCATGGTGTAGGGGTGGCCGGGGCGGGCGAGGACGTTGGCGGTGGGGCCGTATTCGACGATGCGGCCGGCGTACATGACGGCGGTGAGGTCGCAGAGGTAGGCGACGACCGAGATATCGTGGGTGACGAAGATGGTGGCGAGGCCGAGGCGGTCGGCGAGGCCGCGCATGGTGTCGAGCACCTGGCGCTGGACGATGACGTCGAGGGCGGTGACGGGCTCGTCGGCGATGACGAGTTTGGGTGACAGGGCGAGGGCGAGGGCGATGGCGGCGCGCTGGCGCATGCCGCCGCTGAACTGGTGGGGGTAGTCGGCCAGGCGGGCGGGGTTGAGGCCGACCGAGGCGAAGAGGTCGTCCGCGCGAATGTCGGCTGTGGATTTGGAGAGGCCGCCGCGGCGGCAGAGGACTTCCCGAAGCTGGTTGCGAAGGCGGTAGACGGGGTCGAGCGAGTTCATGGCGGATTGCGGGATGAAGCTGATCTCACGCCAGAGCTTGTCGCGCCGGGCACGGGGGGAGAGGGCGAGGAGGTCGATACCGTCGAGCGCGATCTGGCCGCTGGCGACGCGGGCGTTGCCGGGAAGGACGCCCATGAGGGCGCAGGCGAGTGTTGTTTTGCCGCAGCCGCTTTCGCCGACGAGGCCGAGCATGGCGCCGGGGGGGACGGCGAGGTCCACGCCGTCGACGGCGCGGGCGAGGCCGCTGGCGGTGCGGTAGGTGACGGTGAGATCGGTTACCTCGAGCAGGGCAGTCATGCTTCGAGCTTCGGGAAGAGCAGGTTTTCATAGCCGCGGCTGATGAAGAAGCCGGCGAGGACGACGAGGACGATGCAGAGGCCTGGGGGAATGAACCAGAGGTAATGGCCGCTGCTGAGGGCCTGGGAGGCGTAGGCGTCCTGGAGCATGTAGCCCCAGGAGATGACGTCGGAATCGCCGAAGCCGAGGAAGGCGACGCTGGCCTGGAGACTTGGGGCATCCCTGTGGTTGCCACTTCCTCGTCATGCTCCATGGTTGATCTTCCTTGCGTCCGGCAACCGAGGTTCCGCCTTGCATCACGGCGAGAGTGTTGCAGAGTGGCGGGATGGATGCACCGATCGAGCTTGTCGATAGCGACGCCCTTATGGACACCTGCGCGCTGATGGCGGAGCGGCAGAAATTATCGGGGACGGCCGAGGAGCTTGCGAGCATGCAGGCGATCCGGGCGAAGCTGGATGGGTTCGGGTATCGGACGACGCTGCTGTCGCATGATGCGTATATCAGCCTGCCGGGAGCGGCGAGCGTGCGCATCGATGGCGGGGCACCGCGGGCGATCACGCATTCGTTTTCGCGGGCGGGCAGCGTTACGGCGCCGGTGGTTTATGTGGGCGATGGGGGGGCGGCGGATTTCGCTGGCAGGAATTTGCGGGGCGCGATCGTGCTGGCGGAGGGGATTGCTAGCCCGGTGTTGGCGGACTTGGCGCGGCAGGCCGGGGCTGCGGGACAGTTGCACATCAGTCCACACGAGCATCTGCACGAGATGTGCATTTCGCCGGTTTGGGGCAGTCCGGGTACGCGCACCGTGGAGTTGTTGCCGGCGACGATCGCTTGCACGATCTCGAACGCGGATGGCGGGGCGTTGCGGGATCGGCTGGCGAAAGGGGAGACGCCGGTGGTGACGCTGTCGGCAGAGGTGGATACGGGGTGGCGGAAGACGCCGATCCTGGTGGCGGAGATGGGGCCGGCGGGCGAAGCGGGGGATGAGCCGTTCGTGCTGTTCTCGGGGCATCACGACACCTGGTATTTCGGGGTGATGGACAACGGCAGCGCCAACGCCACGATGGTGGAGTGCGCGCGGGTGCTGGCGTTGCGGCGGGCGGAGTGGCGGCGGGGGCTGCGGCTGTGCTTCTGGTCGGGGCACTCGCATGGGCGGTATTCGGGGTCTTCGTGGTATGTCGACACTCATTGGGACGAGCTGGAGCGGCTGTGCGCGGTGCATGTGAATGTCGACAGCACGGGGGGCATGGGGGCTAGCACGCTGAGCGAGGCGGCGAGTGCGCCGGAGTTAGCGGCGGTGGCGGCGGAGGCGATCCGGGCGGAGACGAACCAGGCGCATGAGGGCAAGCGGAACGCTCGAAACAGCGACATGACGTTTTGGGGCGTGGGCGTGCCGTCGATGCTGGGGAGTCTGAGCCAACAGCCGGCGGACGGGGGGAAGATGCGCAATGCGCTGGGGTGGTGGTGGCATACGCCGGAGGACCTGCTGGACAAGGTAGATCCTGCAAACCTCGTGCGGGATACGCGGGTGTTCGTGCGGGTGCTGTGGCGGCTGCTGACCGCGCCGGTGCTGCCGCTGGATTATGCGGCGCATGCCCGGGCGTTGATCGAGGTGCTGGGCGGGCTTGGCGATGGGATGGCCGTCGATGATCTGTTGGTGGCGGCGGCTGCGGTGCGGGACAAGGCCCCTGCCCTGCTGGACCTGGAGCCGGAGCGGGCCAACCGGGCGTTGATGCAGCTGTCGCGGGCACTGGTGCCGATGGAGAACACGGACGGCGACCGGTTCGTGCATGATCCCGCATTGCCGCAGACTGCGTGGCCGGTGCTGGACCCGATCCGGGCGTTGGCGGGGTGTGCGCCGGAGCGGATGGGGTTCGCGCGGGTGGATGCGACGCGGGCGCGGAACCGGCTGCTGCATGCGCTGCGGCAGGCGAACCGGGCGCTGGACGCGGCGCTTGGGTAAGAAGCTCCGGTTCGGCGCGTTCATGAGCGTGCCTGGGTGCCACCCGACGGGGTGGCGGCATCCGGATGCGATGCCGGAATGCGACATGGGGTTCCGGTTCCTGGCGCGGACGGCGGAACGGGGCAAGCTGGACGCGATCTTCTTCCAAGACAGTGCTGCCGTGGTGGGGAGCGTCGGGCTGCCGGGGGTCGAGCCGTATCTGATCAAGAACGGGCGGCAGTGCCACATCGAGCCGGTTTCGGCGATTGCGGCGCTGGCGGCGATCACGTCGCGTATCGGGCTGATCTCGACGTGCACGACGACGTATAACGAGCCGTTCAACGTGGCGCGGCGGTTTCTGACGAACGACCATATCAGCGGGGGCCGGGCGGGGTGGAACCTGGTGACGAGCCAGGCCGAGGACGAGGCGCAGAATTTTGGCTGCGATGGGCATCTGGAGCATGGAGCTCGGTATGACCGGGCCGCCGAGTTCTTGGAGGTGGTTCGGGGGCTTTGGGATAGCTGGGAGGATGATGCGTTCGTTCGCGACAAGGCCAGCGGGCAGTGGTTCGACCCCGACAAGATGCACATCCTGAAGCATGAGGGGCCGCATTTCCGGGTGCGGGGGCCGTTGAACGTGACGCAGTCGCCGCAGGGGTGGCCGGTGGTGGCGCAAGCCGGGTCGTCGGCGGCGGGGCGGGATACCGCCAAGCTGGCGGGGGTGGCGGGGTGGACGGGGTTCTCGCGGGTTACCACGGACCTGGATGCGGCGCTGGCTTCGGCGACCGGGAGCGTGCTGTTCGATGCGGCGCCGTCGGGGTTGCGGGGGGATGTGGCGCGGCGGGGGATCGCGGCGGGGATGCATCTGTATCTGGAGAAGCCGGTGACAGGGACGGTTGCGGAGGCGCTGTCGCTGCATCGGGCGGCGGTCGCCGCGGGGGTGAAGGCGGGGACGGTACAGGACAAGCTATTCCTGCCGGGGTTTTCTGCGCTGTTGGGGCTGCGGCGGGCCGGGTTTTTTGGGACCGTGCTGGAGGTGCGGGTGGAGATGGGGCGGTGGATCCATGACGGGTTCACGCACGCCGGTCAGCGACCCAGTTGGAATTATCGGAAGAAGGACGGGGGCGGGCTGATCCTCGATATGTTCCCGCATTGGCGCTACATGATCGATGCGCTGGCCGGTGAGGTGCGGGGGGTTTCGGCCACCAGTCGGCGATTCGTGCCGCGGCGGGTGGATGAGAGGGGGACGGTTTACGACGTGGATGTCGAGGACAGCGTTTTTGCCAGTTTTGCGCTGGAGGGGGGCGGGATCGCCTCGATCAACAGCAGCTGGTGCACGCGGGCGCGGCGGGAGTTCCCGATCCAGGTGCAGATCGACGGGACCGACGGGTCTGCTGTGGCGGGACCGTTCGGGTGCTGGAGCCAGGCTGAGGCGCCCGGGGGGCCGATTGCGGGGGCGTTGCCGCAGGCGAGTTTGCTGGAAGGGTGGGATGCGGTGCCGGTTGATGCGGGGGCGACGAAGTCGTATCGGGCCGGGTGGGAGCTGTTCCTGCGGCATGTGGCGGAGGATGGGCCGATGCCGTACTCGCTGTTGCAGGGGGCGAAGGGGGTGCAGTTGGCGCAGTGCGCGTATCGAAGCGATCGGGAGCGGCGGTGGGTGGATGTTCCGGCCTTGGAGGCGGTGTGATGGAGCGAATACTGGTTTGGGGCGCGGGCGCGATCGGGGGCACGGTTGGGGCTTTCCTGTCGCGCGCCGGGCATGATGTGACGTTCGTGGACGTGGTGGCCGAGCATGTGGCGGCCATGAGCGGGCCGGGCCTGGCGATCACGGGGCCCGTCGAGACGCTGACGGTGGTGGTGCCGGCTTTCACGCCGGATGCCGTCGTTGGCGTGTGGGACCGGATTTTCCTGTGTGTGAAGGCGCAGCATACGGAGGCGGCGTGCCGGGCGTTGCTGCCGCATCTGGCGGCGGATGGGTATGTGCTGTCGTTGCAGAACGGGCTTTGCGAGCCGGTGATCGCGGGGGTTGTGGGGGCGGCGAGGACGATGGGGGCGTTCATCAATTTCTCGGCGGATTGGATGGCGCCGGGGCATGTGCTGTATGGCGGGCGGGGGGCGTTCGTGCTGGGTGAGATGGATGGGCGGATGACGCCGCGACTGGAGGCGGTGCACCGGCTGATCCAGGCGGGGTTTGAGCCGCAGGCGATCGTTACGGACAACATCGACTCGTATCTGTGGGGCAAGCTGGGTTACGCGACCTTGCTGTTCGCGCAGGCGTTGGGGGCGTTGGGGATCGCGGATTGCCTGGCCCGGCCGGAGCTGCTGCCGCTGTGGCGGCGGCTGGCGGGCGAGGTGGCTGCGGTGGCCGGGGCGATCGGGGTGCGGCAGCGTGGGTTCAACGGCTTCGATCCCGCGGCGTTCGCGGTTGGGGCGACGGAGGCGCAGGCGCGGGCGTCGGTGGATGCGATGGTGGCGTTCAATCGGCCGGCGGCGAAGACGCATAGCGGGATCTGGCGCGATCTGTTCGTGCGCAAGCGCAGCACGGAGGTGGATGTCCAGATCGCGCCGATCGTTGCGACAGGGGCGGCGCATGGGGTGTCGGCGCCGACGGTGGCCGGGCTGGTGGCGATGATCCACGAGATCGAGGCGGGGATGCGGGGGATGAGCGACGATAATCTGGTGGAGTTGATGGGGTGATCCGGTCTGGCGTGCGATAGCCGGTCGTCGTGGCGGCGTATTGTTCGCGACCGTAGCGCATAGCCAGGGTGCGGGCGGCGCTTCGTGCGACATTCGTCCGTTCCCGCCACCGCAACGAGCCACCGGGTGGGGCAGACGGCGACATCGTGCTGGACAGCCGGGATGACGGTCGTGCCGAGAACCTAAAGCTGTCGGCACCATCGACGGCAGCGCGGCGCACGACCGTGACCGCGTCCTTCGACATTGTTGGTTATCATAGGATCAGACGGTCCATGACGGTGAGACCCGACGGCGTCTGAAAGCTCGAGAATATCGTGGACGACCGCTATGTCCTTCGACTGTCGCTTCGGTGGCAAGACTGACCAGCCGTGATGCCGGACAGATCCCCTGATCGGAGGGCGGATCGATGGGTTTCACCCACCTTACGAGGCCAGGATGGATTTGGCGTTGGTGGCGCGAATGCGGTTCAGGGTGGTGGGGGCGATGTTGGCGGCGGTGAGGCCGTTGGCGGTGTCGAGGGGGGATGCGGCGGGGAAGTCGGACCCGAAGAGGATGTGGTCCTCGGGCATGAGGGCCAGGAGGCTGGGCAGGGTGTATTGGTTCCAAGCCTGGGCGGTGTCGAAGTAGAGGCGGCGGATGAGTTCGACGCCGCCGCCGGGGGCGGCCTTCATGAGTTCGGGGTCGCCGGAGACCATGCGGTTGAAGCGGAAGGTGAGATAGGGGACGGCGCCGCCGCCGTGGGAGAAGATGAAGCGGATGTTGGGGTAGCGGATGGTGGTGCGGTTCATCAGCAGGCTGGCGATGGTGCGGGCTGTTTCGGTGGCGTATTCGACGACGACGTCGGGGACTTTGGAGACGGCGTTGGTGCAGCAGGCGGGCTGGAGCGGGTGGACGAAGACGGCGGCACGGCGGCGGTCGAGTTCGGCCATGACGGGGTCGAAGGCGGGGTCGCCGAGGTATTTCGTGCCGTAGCTGGTCATCATGCCGACGCCCTGGGCGCGCAGCACGTCCATGCCGTAGGTGATTTCGGCCAGCGTATTGTCGATGTCGGGCAGCGGGAGGGTGGTGAACATGCCGAAGCGGCCCTTGTGGTCGGCGACCATGCGGGCCTGGTAGTCGTTGCAGTCGCGGGCGAGGCCGCGGGCCGCGTCGTAGTCGCCGAAGAAGACGCCTGGGTCGCTGGTGGAGACGATGGCGGTGGCGACGCCTGCCGCATCCATGGCGTCGAGGGATTTCTGCAGGGTCCAGGCCATGTTGAAGCCCTGGCCGGTGCGGCGGCCGGTCATCATCGCGAGCAGGCCGGGCGAGGTGTAGTGGTGATGGACGTCGATGATGGGTTCGGCGGCGGTTTGGGCTGGGGCCGGGGTGGCGGCGAGGGCGATGGCGGCGCCGAGGAGGGCCCGGCGCGACAGGCGTGGATGCGAGGCGCTGCAGCCGCAGGGCGGTGTGGCTGATCCGGCGTCGATGCGGTCGCACTTGATGAGCATGGCCGTTTCCCCTGGGTTTTGTGCCGGCGGCGACCCACGCCGGATCCTCCCTGGAAGGAACGAGAGAAGATTACTCTACGGCGATGCTGTGGTCGATCTCGGCTCTCGGGGTGCGGCGGAGCAACAGGAGAAGGGGGATGGCGCCGAGGGAAAGGATCATCATCAACTTAAAATCGTCGATGTAGGCGATGACGCTCGCCTGCTGGGTGATGAGGTCGTCGAGGGCCGCGCGGCCCGGAAGGGTGAGCGGGTCGAAGACGGCGCCGGCGGCCTGGAGGATGCGGTTGAACGGGGTGACGTAGGCGGCGATCTGCTCGTGGTTCGCCTGGGTATTCGAGGTGAGGAGTGCGGACACTACGGAGATGCCGACGGCGGAGCCGATGTTGCGGGAGAGGTTGTAGAGGCCGGTGCCGTCGCCGCGCTTGTCAGCCGGCAGGGTCGAGAAGGTGACGGTGGTGAGCGGCACGAACAGGAAGCCGAGCCCGGCGCCCTGGATGAAGCCGGTGGTGACGATGGTCCATTGGCTGACGTCGGGGGTCCAGCCGGTCATGTCGTACATGGCCCATGCGGTGAGGGCGAGACCGATGGCCAGCAGGATGCGGATGTCGGTTTTGCCGATGAGGCGGCCGACCAGGAACATGCAGACCATGGTGCCCATGCCGCGGGGGCCCATGACGAGGCCCGCGGTGACGACGGGGTAGCCCATGAGGGTCTGCAGATAGGGCGTCATGAGCGCGAGCGAAGCGAGGTAGGTGATGCCCACGATGAAGATGAACAGCATGCCGACTGCGAAGTTGCGGTCCTTGAATAGGCTGGGGTTCACGAAGGGTCGCGGCGACGTGAAGATGTGGACGAGGAAGAGGTAGAAAGCCGATGCGGCGATGATGACCTCGATCATGACCTCGCCGGAGCTGAGCCAGTCGAGTTGTTCGCCGCGGTCGAGTGCGAGCTGGAGGGCGGCGATGGCGACGCTGAGGGTGCCGAAGCCCATCCAGTCGAGGCGTCGGGCCGGGTCTGTGGTGGTTTCGCGGAGGAAACCGGAGACGCCGAGGAAGGCGAGGATGCCGAGGGGCAGGTTGATATAGAACACCCAGCGCCAGCTGAGGTTATCGGTGAGCCAGCCGCCGATGACCGGACCCAGCACGGGGCCGACCATGACGGAGACGCCGAACAGGGCCATGGCGCCGCCGCGCTCGGCCGGGGTGTAGATGTCGAGCAGGATGGATTGCGAGAGGGGGACGAGGGCGGCGCCGAAGAAGCCCTGGAGCAGGCGGAACAGCACGATCTGGACGAGGGATTGGGCGAGGCCGCAGAGGATGGAGGCGATGACGAAGCCTGCGATCGAGACGAGCAGCACGCGCTTGCGGCCGAAGCGGGCGGAGAGCCAACCGGAGGGCGGGGTCATGATCGCGGCGGCGACGATGTAGGAGGTGAGGACCCAGTTGATCTGGTCCTGGCTCGCGGAGACGCTGCCCTGGATGTAGGGGAGTGCGACGTTGGCGATGGTTGTGTCGAGCGCCTGCATGATGACCGCGAGGATGACGCAGGCGGTGATCGCACCCCGGTTGGCTACCGCCGGGGTGCCCCCGGAGCCGATTATTGGGGCGGCGCTCGGACTGGTCGTGGTTTCAGCCATGCTTGGGGATGCCGAACCAGGCGGCCAGGAAGGTGGGCAGACCGCGGGCGTGGCCGGTTTCGATATCGAGCACGACGCTCATGCCGGCGCGGAGGGGCGGCCGGCCGGCCGGCGTGTCGATGCGGACGCGCATTGGGATGCGCTGGACGACCTTCACCCAGTTGCCGCTCGTGTTCTGGGCGGGGAGCATGGAGAAGCTGCTGGCGGAGGCCGGGCTGATGCTGTCGACGGTGCCGTGCCAGGCGGCCTGGTCGGGGTAGGTGTCGACCGCGATTGTGGCGTCCTGGCCCGGGCGGACCCAGGTGAGTTCGGTCTCCTTGGGGTTGGCTTCGACCCACATGTGGTCGGTGGCGACGATGCTGAAGGCGGCCCCGGCGGCTGCGAGGTATTGGCCGGGCTGCAGGCTGGGGACGTTGGTGACGATGCCGTCCATGGGGGCGCGGACGGTGGCGTGGTCGAGCTGCCGGGCAGCTTCATCGCGGGCTGCGACGGCTTCCTTCATGCGGGGGTGGTCGGCTGTGGCGATCTCGGGGTTGCCGGCGAGGTTCGCGGCGATGCCGGCGAGCTGTTGCTGCAGGGAGGAGATGTGCTGGCGGGCGCTGCCGGTGTTGCGGGTGGCCTGGTCGAGCGAGACGGCGGAGGACGCGCCGGACCCGACGAGGCGCTGCTGGCGGCCCTGCTCGCGGTCGTAGAAGTCGACATCGACCTGGGCCTGGCGGATTTGCGCCTGCATGTCGCGGTAGCTGGCCTTCATGGCGTCGAGTCCGGCGGCGACGATGCCGATCTGGGCATTGGCGCGGTCGAGCGCGAGGCGGAAGGGGAGATCGTCCAGCCGGAACAACACGTCGTTGGCGTGCACCTGTTGGTTCTCGTGCACTTTGACGGATGCCACGATGCCGGAGACGTCGGTGGAAATGGCGACCATGTCGGCGCGGATGTAGGCGTTTTCCGTCGACATGACGGCGCCGCCGCGGACGTATTCGACGCCGCCCGCCAGGAGGGCCAGCGGGAGCAGGAGGAACAGCAGCGGGCGGACGAGGCGTCGGCGGGAGCGGGCCGGGGGTTTGGTTGCGGTGGAGACCGCGGTTTGGCGGCCGAGGACTTCAGACATGGGCGGCCTCTTTAACCGGTTCGGCTGGCTGGTCAGCCGCCAGGATCAAATTCTTCTTCATGGTCAACAGCATGCGCATCAGTTCCGCACGCTGGTCGTCTTGTATGCCCGCGAGGGCCTCGGCGCGGGTGCGATCGCCGATGTCGCGGAGCTGGTCGAGCAGCGGGCGGGCCTTGTCGGTCAGGTGCAGCAGCCAGATGCGGCGGTCCCTGGGGTGGGCGCGGCGTTCGATCAGGCCGCAGGTTTCCAGCTTGTCGAGGATGCGGACGAGGGTGATGCCCTCGATCTCCATGATCTCGGCGAGACCGCCCTGGTGGATGCCCTCGTTGCGGGCCAGGAAGGACAGCGTCTGCCATTGCGATCGGGTGAGGCCGAGGCCCTTGGCGTTCTGCTCGAACCGCTTGCGGAGGAAGCGGGCGACGTCGTGGAGGAGGAAGCCGAGGGTGGGTTGGGTGTCTGGCATAGGGTGCTTTTTGTGGGTGCGCTTGTCAGGAGGGTGCTTACGATCTGCAAAATGGGAGGGGCGTGGGGGTGTGACAAGGGGGCTCATGTTTTGTGGATCGAGGGCGCCCGGAAGCCGTCGTCTTTGAGAGAGGGCTATGTGAGGGTTTCGCGTTGGGACCGCGAAGGGCCGGCCCTCACCCCGGCCCTCTCCCACAGGGAGAGGGGGAAGGAGGTTTGCTACTTCGAGGTGGGGGCTTCGCGGAGGAGTTTCAGGAAGTCGATGTCGGGCGTGAGGACCAGGCGGGAGCCGCTGTTGGGGCCGAAGGCTTCGCGATAGGCCTGCAGCGTGCGGTAGGTGGCGTAGAAGGCGGGGTCGCGCTCGAAGGCGTCGGCGTAGGTCTTGATGGCTTGTTCCTCGCCTTGACCGCGTAGCTTGTCGGCATTGGCGCGGGCTTCGGCCAGCAACACGGTGCGGTCGCGGTCGGCGTCGGCGCGAATGCGGAGGGACGCTTCGGCGCCTTCGGCACGGGCCTGGCTCGCGACGCGTTCGCGTTCGGACTTCATTCGGCCCAGGATGGCCTGGGTGTTTTCTTCGGGCAGGTCGGCACGACGGATGCGGACGTCCTCGATGGCGATGCCGAAGCCTTTCATCTCCTCGCTGACCTGGTCCTTGATGCGGCCCATGATGCGGGTTCGGTCGTTGGACAGGACGTTGAGCAGGGTCTCGTTGCCGAGGACCCGGCGCAGCGAGGAGGTGACGACGGAGTTGAGTCGGGCGCGGATGCCGTTCTCGGCGGGGCCGACGGCCTGGAAGTAGCGCAGGCTGTCGGTGATGCGGAAGCGGGTGAAGCTGTCGACGATCAGGCGGCGCTGGTCGGCGAGAATCACCTCTTCGCCGCCGCTCTCGAAGTCGAGCAGGCGACGGTCGAAGCTGATGACGGTCTGGATGAAGGGGATTTTGGCGTGCAGGCCGGGCTTAGTGATGAGGCGGATGGGCTGGCCGAACTGGGTGATGAGCACCTGTTCGGTCTGGCCGACGGTGAACAGGCTGGCGGCGGCCAGGAACGCGCCGAGCACGAGGACGACGAGGCCGCCCAAAGCAAGGCGGTTCATCGGACGGCCCCCTGCACGGGTGCCACCGGTGGTGTCCGGGGCCCGGGCGGGCGGTTGGCGTCGAGAGGCAAGTAGGGGACGATGCCCTGCAGCTTGTCGTCGACCACGATGGAGGGGGTCTTCGACATGATTTCCTGCATGGTCTCGATGTAGAGGCGCTTCAGGGTGATATCCTTCGAGACGGTGTAGGCCTGGTAGACGCTAAGGAAGCGCTGGGCCTGGCCGCTGGCTTCGGCGATGATCTGCTGACGGGCACCTTCGGCCTCGGCGGTCAGGCGGGCGGCGTCGCCGCGAGCGCGGGGGATGATGTCGTTGCGGTAGCTCTCGGCCTCGTTGCGGACGCGCTCGGCGTCGGTGTTGGCGCGCTGCACGTCACGGAAGCTGTCGATGACGGCGGCGGGCGGGTCGACGCGCTGGAGCTGAACCTGCGTTACTTCGATGCCGGCGCCGTATTGGTCCATGATGGCCTGGGTGCCGGCGGTGACGTCCTGTTCGATGCGGGCGCGGGCTTCGGTCAGCGCGGGCTGGATTGGGGTGCGGCCGATGACCTGGCGCATCATGCTTTCCGCGGCTGACTTCACGGTTTCCTCGGGGTTGCGGGTATTGAACAGGAAGGCGCCTGCGTCGCGGATGCGCCAGAAGACGGAGAAGTTGATGTCGATGATGTTCTCGTCGCCGGTCAGCATGAGGGCTTCTTCGGGGACTTCGCGGGCGACGCCGCCGGGCAGTTCGCGGGTGGGTCGGAGGGTGACGGAGCGGTCGCCGGTGGCGCGGAATCCGACCTCGACGCGGTTGATGCGGGTGACGGCGGGGGTTTCGGCGGATTCGATTGGCCAGGGGGCGTGGTAGTTCAGGCCCGGGAGGGTGGTGCGGTCGAAGGCGCCGAAGCGCAAGACGATGCCCTGCTGGTCCGGTTGGACGCGGTAGAAGCCGCTGGCGAGCCAGATGGCGAGTGCGACGAGGGCGAGGAGCGACCAGAGGCGTCCGCCGCCACCGCCGCGCCGGCCGCCGAAGGGTCCGCCGGGTCCGCCGGGGACGAAGCGGCGCGCCTTGTCCTGCATGCGGGCGATCAGCTCGTCCAGGTCCGGCAGTCCGCCGGTGCCGGACGGGCGCTGACCGCCGCCCCAGGGGTTGGGCCTGCCGCCATTGTTGGGGCCGCCGGGGCCGGGACGTGGTGGCTGGTCGCCGCCGCCGGGGTTGCCCCACGGGTTGGGTCCGCCGCCGTTATTCCATGACATCGCGCCGAAATGCTCCTGTTTGCAGCCTTGCCGGCGCGCGCCATATGCCGCATCGAGGCTGCGGCGCATATTGACCGGAGTTTGGGGGTTTACAAGCGATGACGGCACCGACGAGCGATGGATTGCGTGCCGCCCTGCGAGAAGGCATGGGCGGCGTGGCACTGCCGGGGGGTGGAGAGATCGGGGCGCTGATCGACAGCCTGGAGGTGCGGGGCGGGTTGGTGCACCTGGCGTTGCGGGCGGAGCGAAGCCAGGTTCCGGCGATGGAGGGCGTTCGGCTGGCCGCCGAGACGCTGCTGGGTCGGCAGCCCGGGGTTACGAATGCGACCGTGGTGTTGACGTCGCATCGGGCCGAGGCGGCGCCGCATGCGCATGGGAAGCCGCCTGCAGCAGAAAAGCCGAAATTGCTGCCCGGCGTGCGGCATATCGTGGCGGTCGCTTCGGGCAAGGGTGGTGTCGGCAAAAGCACGACTGCGGTGAATATCGCCGTCGCGCTGGCGCAGCAGGGGCACCGGGTGGGGCTGCTGGACGCCGATATCTACGGGCCGAGCCTGCCGCGGATGCTGGGGTTGTCGGCCAAGCCGGACGTGCGCGATGGGCGGATGATCCCATTGGAGGCATGGGGGCTGAAGGTGATGTCGATCGGGTTCCTGGTCGATGCCGACACGGCGATGATCTGGCGCGGGCCGATGGTGATGGGCGCCCTGGAGCAGATGATGGGCCAGGTCGAGTGGGGCGCCCTGGATATCCTGGTGGTCGACATGCCGCCCGGCACCGGCGACGCGCAGTTGACGATGGCGCAGCGGGTGAGCCTGAGCGGTGCTGTGATCGTGAGCACGCCGCAGGACATCGCGCTGATCGATGCAAGGCGGGGCGTGCGGATGTTCGAGAAGACGCTGGTGCCGGTGCTGGGCCTGGTGGAGAACATGAGCGTGTTCTGTTGCCCCAACTGTGGGCATGAGACGCCGCTGTTCGGGCATGGCGGGGCGAAGCGGGAGGCGGAGGCGCTGGGGGTGCCGTTCCTGGGCGAGGTGCCGCTGCTGCTCGACATCCGCACGACGGCGGATGCGGGGACGCCGATCACGGCGAGCGACCCGGACAGTGTGGCGGCGGCGGCGTATCAGGCGATCGCGGGGCGGGTGTGGCTGAGCCTGGCGACGCCGACTGCGGCGGGGCCGCGGATCGTGATGGAGTGATCTCGATCGAGACGCTGACGGAGGTGGGGCCGGAGATCGAGGCGGCGATATTGGCGCCGCTGATCGCCTACAACGAGGGTGTTGCGGGGCCGGCGCACTACGCGCCGCTGGCGGTGCTGCTGCGGGACGAGGCTGGTGTTGTCGCGGGGGGGCTGTGGGCGGAGGCCTACTATGATTGGTGCTTCGTGCGGCTGCTGGTGGTGCCGGAGGCGGTGCGGGGCCAGGGGCTGGGGCGGCGGCTGATGGGCAAGGTGGAGGATTTTGCACGCGGGCGGAGAGATGCCGGGATCTGGCTGGATACGTTCAGCTTCCAGGCTCGGGGGTTCTACGAACGGCTGGGGTTTTCCTGTTTTGGAGAATTGCCGGGGCATCCTCGGGGTGGTGCGCGGTACTTCATGCAGAAACAGCTCTGACTGGATCTGTTGGCGAGCAACGCGGCCGGGCATTTCATCTTGCCTGTTCGATCCAGAGAGGCACGTCGCGGAGAGCGGCCTCGCGCGCCGCGGGGTTGGTGCCGACGTGGGCGACGCCATCGCCGTTGGCGGTGTAGGCGAGGCTGCGGCGGATGGTGACGGGACGGTTGGGGGCGTCGAAGTCGTGGTAGGCGCCGGGGTAGAGGACGAGCTTGATGCGGTCCGGAAAGCGGGCGGCGAGGCGGCGGCAGGGTTCGGCGGGGGTCCAGTCGTCGGCTTCTCCCATGACGATGAGCATGGGGGCGGAGGGGGACCATTCGGGGCGGTCGGCGTAGCTCTGGCAGCCGGGGTAGAAGGCGACGAAGGCGCGGACGATGCCGGGGGGCATGACGCCCTGGGCGGCGGCGGCGAGGACGGTGCTGCCGCCATTTGACCAGCCCATGACGACGATGCCGCCGGGGGGCGTGCCGGGTTGGGCGGCGAGCCATTTTGCGGCGGCGACCGTGTCGGTGCGGCGCTTGCCGTTGGGGCCGATGGTTCGGCTGGCGTTGGTGCATTGGGAGCCGAGGCCGCGGCTGCCGAAGCTGTCTGGCAGCAGGATGGGGTGGCCGCGTTCGGCCAGCAGGTCGCGCCATTGATGGTCGCGGGCGGGGAATGGGCCGCCGCAGCC
>JAYVEG010000029.1:0-2033 GCA_043748985.1 Rhodospirillales bacterium | reverse complement strand
CAGGAAGCCGAGATCCTGCGCGGGGTGGAGCGGATTGAGCTGGCCTACTGGAAAGACGGATGGCGTGCTGTCTGGAACGAGAGCGGCATGCCGGTTCTCGTGCGCCTGCGCATTGTGTTTCCCGCAGGCGATACGCGGCACTGGCCGGATATCGTGGCGGCCCCGGTGCGGGGCCGGATTTAACAATGGGCAAGGGACCGGGTGGACGTGCGGCTATGATCAACGAGATCCTGTCATGGTGGGGCCAGCAGCTTTTGTCGCTGGTGCCCTCGCGCGACTATCCCGGACGGCACGATGCCGTGCTTGCGGCGGTTCGGGGCGGGATGCTGGATGTCACGGTGCGACGCCGTGGCAGGGTTGGCGCGTTGGGCACGTTTCCAGCGACGGATGCCGGTGCCACGGCGGTGGCCCTGGCACTCGGCCCCCGCCGCCCCTCCATCGAACTGCACGTGCCACCGGGTGCAATGCTGGAGCAGGTGGTGACACTGCCGCTGGCGGCCGAGCGGGATCCGGAGACCGTGCTGCGTTATGAGATGGACCGGCTGACGCCTTTTGCAGCCGAGGCGCTGTATTGGACATGGACGATCGAGCGTCGGGACCGGGCGCAAGTGCAGCTCGTGCTGCGGCTCTCGCTGGTGTTGCGGTCACAGATCGACGAGACGCTGGGAGCCCTGCGCCGGGCCGGGCTGCAGCTTGCGGCACTGACCGATGGGGTGCGCGCGATCCCGCTCGACAAGGCTCGTTCCCGTTCCTGGCAGCGGCAAGGCACGACTGTCCTCGGCGGGCTTTGCACCATGCTCGCGGTCGCCGCGCTGGTGGTGCCGTTTGCAAAGCAATCCTGGACGGAGCAACGGATCGAGCGCGAGATCGCATCCTTGCGTCCGGCCGTGGACAAGACCGAGAGCTTACGACGGCGTCTGAGCCAGTTGGCTGCAGGTGTTGACGTCCTGGCGACGCAGCGCAGCCGGGTGGGCGATCCCATCGCCACGCTGGCGGCGCTGACCGATATCCTGCCGGACGACACGGTGCTCACCGATTTCACGATGCGGCAGCGGGTGATCACCCTGGCTGGGCAATCCGCCGCCGCGGCACGCCTGATCCCCGCACTTGCCGCGGACCCGGCCCTGCGCGACCCCGCCTTCACCGCCCCGGTCACGCGCAACGACACCCAGCGGACCGACATTTTCACCATTCGCGCCGAGGCAGCCACGCCATGAGCGCGCCCATCGCCACGCGCCTGCCGACGGGGCGCACCGGCCAGGTGCTGGCGGTATTGGTGCTGGTGCTGGTGCTTGCTGCGGCATGGGCGGCCGTCGCGGCGCCGTTGCTGGAATGGCACGCGGAGCGGTCCGACCTGATCGAGCGCCGAGCCACCCTGGCGCGACGGATGCGGCAGATCGCGGCGGACCTGCCGCGGCTGGAGCAGCAGGCGGCGGTCACGGCGCCGGTGGGTCCGGCGAAGATCGTGCTGCTGGAGGGCGCCTCGGATGCGGTTGCCGGGGCCGCGTTGCAGCAGAGGATCCAGGACATGGCCGCCCGGGCGGGGGCGAGCCTGTCGAGCGTCGAGGCATTGCCGCCGCAGCAAATCGGCGGATACCGGCAGGTGGGCGTCCGGGTTGCCGTGACTGCTCCCTGGGGGGCCCTGGTGGCCTTGCTGCAGGCGGTGGCGGATGGATCGCCACAAATGCTGATCGACGATCTGCAGGTGCATGGGGGGTATGGGTTGATCAGGGATACGAATGTGCCGCTGACGGCTTCATTGGCCGTGATGGGCTTTCGCACGGGGACGGGGACGCCATGATGCCTGGTGTGCGGACAGCGCTGGCGGCGGTGGCGGCCGGTCTGGCGTGTGTCGTCGGGCTTGAACTCTGGTCCAGTACCAGGGATGAGAGGCCCATGAACCCCGCCCCAACCCGCGCCGGCCTGCTGACGACGCCAGAAACGGCACTGCCTTCCGCCGCCAGCCCGACGCGGGAGCGAGTGGCAACCGTGCTGGCGCGTCCTTTGTTTGCACCGACGCGACGGCCCGCTGC
>JAYVEG010000028.1:0-2038 GCA_043748985.1 Rhodospirillales bacterium | reverse complement strand
CCCCCGTGCGCCGCCACGCCCCGGCCACGCAGCCGCAGCCGCGCCCCGGTGTCCGACCGCGGAGGCACCGTCAGCGACACCGTGCCCATGGGCGTCGGCACCGGCACCTTGCCCCCCAGCACGGCTTCCGCGAACGTTACGGGCAGGTCGAGTTCCAGGTCGTTGCCCTGGCGGCGGTAGAACGGGTGCGGGAACACCGAGACGGAGATCAGCGCGTCGCCATTTGGCGCCCCTCCCGCCTGCGACCCTGGCCCGCCCGGCTCGCCCTTGCCGCGCAGCCGCAGCACCTGGCCGTCCACCAGCCCCGGCGGGATACGGACGTCGAGCGTCGCGCCGTCGGGCAGGGTCAGGCGCTCGGTGGCGCCTGTGACGGTGGTGAGGAACGGCACGTCGAGCCGGTATTGGCGGTCGCGCCCACGGCGGGGCCGGGCTGCCTGCTCGCGGAAGAAGCTGCCGAAGATGTCGCCGTAGTCCTCGGGGTCGATGGTGCCGCCGGCGCTCCCTCCGGCGCCAGGTGCGTAACGGCTGCCCGCGGCGCCGGATGCGTAGTCGCGATAGAAGGGGCGGTCGGGCATGACGGGCTGGCCTTCGGCGTCGATCTCGCCGCGGTCGAACTTCGCGCGCGTTTCGGTGTCGGAGAGCAGGGCGTTAGCGGCGTTGACGGCCTTGAACCGGGCCTCGGACACCGCGTCGCCAGGATGGAGGTCGGGATGGGAGGCCTTGGCGGCCTTGCGGTACGCCTTGCGGATATCGTCTACGGTCGCCGTCTTGGGCACGCTGAGCGTTTCGTACGGATCTGCCATGAGAAGCTCAACGCATGGGAGGCGCGATGGCTCCCTGGTCGCATGGCCATCGGGCACAAGACACCGGACGCGAGACACCGGGCACAAGACACCGGGCCGTGTGCCGAAGTCCAGGGCGCGGTGCCGCCGTGTATTACCGCGGGCATGGCCCCGTTATGCTTCGGCCGACACGGGCCGGAAGTGAACACAGGGGGGGGCCGGGTCCGCTGGCGGCATTGGCGGGACCGCCACTGGGGATCGATACGGTGCGATAACCGCAACGATCACGCGATTGCGAGTTCAAACACGCCGATCCCCCCTTGCAATTACCTACAAAAACGTGGCAGCTACATCTTATTCGCGCTCGGCCGTATCGGCGAGCCGCGGGTCACATGCAATGGAAATCGAGAAATAATGCCCGACACAGGCAAGCCTGCGCCCAGCGCACCCAAGCCCGCAATCTCCGACCCTAACCTCGTAGAAATCAACATGCGCCGCGCCCTCGGGCTGACGGGCGGCAGCGGCAACGGTCGGGGCGGCGCCGTTCCACAGCAACGCGCCGACCAAGCCCGCGGTCGGCACCGCTTCGCCCGGGACGGCAGCGTCCCCGTCACGGTGCTGAACCACCGCCCAGACGAGTTGGCCGCCAAGGATCTCCGTATCACCGAGTTGGTGGCATCGCTGGAGAACGAGCGCGGCGCCCATGCCAACACCCGCCGCACCTTGGCGGAGCAGCAGATGGCGCACCAGGCGCTGCATACCCGGCTCGCCCACATGGAACTGGCGCATGGCGACGCGCTGGAGGCCGAGCGTCGGGCGTTGACGGTGGCGCAGTCCGCCTTGACGGAAGCCAAGGCCCAGCCCGCGCCCCGCCGCTCCGCACGCCCCGTGGTCGAACCGCCGGAGGCCCCCGTTGCGGAGGTTATCGCAATCCCCGAAACACCCGAGGCACCCGAGGCACCCAAGGCCAAGCGTGGCCGCCCGCGCATCCATCCGCCGCGCGAACCCAAGCCGTTGCGCTGGTGGACGCCGAGCTTCAAGGCCAAGACGAAGGCCTGACACTGCCGGCCGTGGCGCCCCCCGTCGCAGTCCGGTTCCAGCGGCTGGACGGTAACCCCGACCTGCCGTTGCCCGAGTATGCCACGGCGGGCGCCGCCGCCTTCGATCTGCGCGCGGCCGTGGCGCCGGGCAGCGTCCAGATGCTGGAACCCGGCGCGCGTATCCTGGTCGAAACGGGGTTCGCCGTCGCGGTCCCG
>JAYVEG010000027.1:0-2042 GCA_043748985.1 Rhodospirillales bacterium | reverse complement strand
AACGTTGCGGGCGTGGCGGCAGGCGTTATCGGCGAGATTGGTGATGGCCCGGCGCAACGCCAGCGGGCGGACCCGCAGCACCGTCTCGCCCGGCGGCGCGAAGACGACCGTCGCACCCCCCCGCCGCGCGCCGGCCGCCACCTCCGCCAGCATCGCCGAGATGTCGACCGGCAACGCCTGCTCCATCCCCTCGCCACGGGCGAAGGAGAGGTAGCCGCCGACCATGCGATCCATCTCGGCGACGTCGGCGGTCATGTCGGCCACGTCCTGCTGCTGCTCGCCTTCCGCCGGCAGCATCGCCAAAGCGAGGCGCAACCGGGTCAACGGCGTGCGCAGATCGTGCGACACGCCCGCCAGCATCTCCGTGCGCTGGCTGAGGAAGCGCAGGATGCGGGCTTGCATCCGGTTGAAGGCCACCGCCGCCTGGCGCACCTCGCTGGCCCCTTCCGGTTTGATTGGTCCGCAGTCTCGGCCCATGCCGAACGCCTCGGCGGCCGCGGCCAGCCGGCGTATCGCCCGCACCTGGTTGCGCATGAACAGCGCCGCGATCCCGAACAGCAGCAGCGCCGAGCCCGCGAGCCACAGCACGAACAGGTAGACGGTCGAGGTGTAGAGCCGTTTACGCGGCGCCTCCGCCTCGAGCACGCCATTGGGCAATTGAACGCGGATGATCACGGCGCGCGGGTCCGATGTCCAATCCATGTCGTAGGGAAGGCGCACCCTGCTGCTCAGCGCCGCGCCCAGATCGTCATCCGCTGGACCGATCAGGTTGGGCCGCCGTCGCAGCTCGACCCGGGCATCCGGAATGAACCGCATCGGCACCTCGAACCGGATATGCGCCGAATTCAACAGCCATTCGCGGTTGGCGTCCCCAGGGTAGCGGTTCAGCAGATCGATCGTCTGCGCGATCTCTCCGGCGATGGCGAAGGACAGGCGGCGAGAGACGATGTCGAGATAGCTGCCATAGAAGATCGTGAACGCCACCACCTGCAACAGAATCAGCGGAAGCAGGATGATGAGCAGGCTGCGCCCGAGCAGCGAGCGGGGCATGCGGCGCTTCAGCCAGGACGCGGCTCCGGACCTTTCGCGCATCAGATCCCGGGTTTCAGCACGTAGCCCTGCCCGCGGACGGTATGCAGGAACCGCGGTTCGCGCGGGTCGGCCTCGATCTTGCGGCGCAGCCGGGTGACCTGGACGTCGATGGCCCGCTCGCCGGCCTCGTCCATCGACAGCGCCTGGGCGATCGCCTCGCGCGTCAGCACGGTGCCCGGCGTGCGGGCCAGCAGCGCCAGCAGCGCCAGTTCGCCGCCCGTCAGGCGCACCACGCCGTCCGCACCCCGCAACTCGCCGCGGGCGGGGTCGAACGTCAACACGCCGATCGAGATCGGGCCAGCCGGCTCGGACGGTGGCTGCGGCAAGCGACGCAGCATGGCGCGCAGGCGCAGCACGAGTTCGTACGGTTCGAAAGGCTTGCCGAGGTAGTCGTCCGCCCCGGCCTCGAACCCGGCGATCCGGTCCTCCGGCGCGCCGCGGGCGGTCAGCAGCAGGATCGGCATGTCCGCCTGTTCCCGCCGCAGCGACTCCGTCAGCGACAGGCCGGTCTCACCATCGCCGTCCGGCCCCGGCATCATCACGTCCAACACCATGACGTCGGGGTGCACCGAACGCATCTGCGCCCGCGCATCGGCAGCACTTTCGGCCGTCGTGACGCGAAAGCCCTGTTCGGCGAGGTAGCGTTGCAGAAGGCGCCGCAGCCGCTGGTCGTCGTCGACGACCAGCACGTGGGTCAACGGGGTGGCCGTCAGGGCATCGGGCCTGACCGAGGTGGGCTTCTCGACGGTCACGGATGACCGTTGAGATCGGTGTAGGTGCGCGCGGCCGGGTCCATGATGGCGCGCATGACCTGACGGAACCCTTCCACCGCCTGGCCGCCCGCCTCCCGGTATGCGGCGGCCAGCCGCTCGTGCTGCCGCTCATAAAGCCGCTTCTCCAACAGGTAGCCGTCGCTGGTCAGGCTCAGCAGCCGCTGGCGGCGGTCCTCC
>JAYVEG010000026.1:0-2047 GCA_043748985.1 Rhodospirillales bacterium | reverse complement strand
CTGTCCTGCGCCTGCGCACCGGCGTCATGGCTGACGGCCGCCTGGTGGCGCGGCAAAGCGAGATCCTGCTCGACGCGGGGGCGTATTCGGACGCGAGCCCGCTGGTGGCGGAGAAGGCGGGCTATCGCATTCCCGGCCCCTACCGCTACGACTTTATCGACACGGTCTGCCGCTGCGTGATGACCAACACGGCGCCCGCCGGGCCATTTCGCGGCTTCGGCGCGACCCAGACGAGCTGGGCCAGCGAGAGCCAGGTGGACATGATCGCCCGCCGCCTGGGCATCGACCCGTTCGAGATGCGCCGCCGCAACCTTCTGCGCCTGGGCGAGCCGTTCGTGCCGGGTGAAAGCGGCATCGACAGCGACATGTTGGAAGGGCTGCAGATCGTAGCCGACGCCGTGGGCTACGGCGCCACCCGCCCGCCCGGCGTCGGCGTCGGGCTATCCATCGGGTTCAAGGACGGCGGCGGCATCAACAAGCCGGCGCAGGCCAGGGTCAAGGCATCCATGGCCGGCGACGTCTTCCTGCAATGCGGCACGGTGGAGATGGGCCAGGGCTCGCGCACGGCGCTTTCACAGATCGTGGCGGAGGTCATGGGCTGCGGCATGCACCGCGTGCGGCAGGTGCCCATCGACACAGACCACACGCCGTTCGACCAGGGCACCAACGCCAGCTCCGGCATCGCCGTCATGGGGCAGGCGGTGCAGCGCGCGGCGGTGGATTTGCGCAACCGCGTGCTGGCCTTCGCCGCCGAACAACTCGACTGCGACGCGGCGGAGCTGGCGCTGGAGGACTGGACGGTCCTGCGCGGCAACATGCGCCATCCCGTGACGGCGCTGATCGTGGCGAATTTTGGTGGCACGGGGTTCGAGTTTTCGGGCGAGGGCTATCACAAGGCGCGCACCGACCACGCCGCCCCGCTGGAGGCGAAGTGCGTGTTTTGGGAGATCGGCTGGGGTGCGGCCGAGGTCGAGGTCGACGTCGAGACAGGCCAAGTGACCGTGCTGCAACTTGCCGTGTCCGGCGACGCCGGCCAGGTGATCAACCCGCGCACCTGCCGTGGCCAGGATGAGGGTGCTGCCGTGATGGGGCTGGGCCAGGCGCTGTTCGAGGGCATGCTTTACGACGGCGCTGGCCGTCTGCTGAACGCCGACCCGCTGCTGTACCGCGTGCCGATGGCGGACGATCTGCCCGCCCGCTTCGTGTCGATCTTGCAGCAGCAGGGCCATGGTCCCGGGCCATTCGGCGCGAAGGGGATGGGCGAGGGCACGATGCTGCCCGTCGCCAGCGCGATTGCCAACGCGATCCACGACGCGGTCGGCGTGCGGATCACGACGCTGCCGATCACGCCGGAACGGGTGCTGCGCGCGCTCGACGAAAAACGACACAGGGAAACGACCGCATGATCCAGACCACGCGCCGCGCCGTCATCGTCGGAGCCGCCGCGCTGCCGCTGCGCGCGCGAGCCCAAACGGCGCCCGTGAAGGTCGGCGTGTTGCTGCCGACCAGCGGGGTGCTGGCGGCATCCGGACAGTCGTCCCTGCGTGGCATCCGCTACGCCGAGACGATCCTGCGCGAGCGCGGCGGCCCGGCGATGACGATCGTGGTCGCCGACACGGAGAGTAAGCCAGAGAACGGCCGCATCGGCGCCGAGCGTCTGATCGGCGAGGGCTGTTCCGTGCTGATCGGCGCGTGGGATTCCGGTGCCACCATCTCGGCCGCCCAGGCGGCTGAGACGGCGCGGGTGCCGATCGTCGTCAATGTCAGTTCCGCCCGGCAGATCACCGAGCAGGGTTTCACCCAATTGTTCCGCAATTTCCCGCCCGCCGACGTGCTGATCGGCCAGGCGGTGGAGCGGATCAAGGCGCTGGTCACGGGCCGCTCGCCGGCGCCGCAGACGGCGGTGATGCTGTATGTCAACGACTTGTACGGCCAGAGCCTGCTCGCCGGCGTCGACAAGCTGTGGGAAAAACTCGAAGTGCCGATCCGCATCGTCGACCGGATCGGCTACGACGTGCGGGCGCGCGACCTGTCGGTGGAGGTCGCC
>JAYVEG010000025.1:0-7074 GCA_043748985.1 Rhodospirillales bacterium | reverse complement strand
TCCGGCGGATGGCGGCGCGGGTGACGGCGCAGCATCGGAAGCTGGCGGACCTGCTGGCGGAGCGGACTCGGGACCTCGACACGGTGCGGCAGGCGCTTGCGGAACGCGCACAGCTGAGCCGGTTGCGGCAGGAGCTGGAGGTCGCGCGGCACCTTCAGCTGAGCAGCCTGCCGCAGGTGTTTCCGCCGTTCCCGCACCGGCGCGACTTCGAGGTGTTCGCGGCGATGGAGCCGGCAAAGGAGGTGGGCGGGGATTTCTATGACTTCGCGCTGCTGGAGGGGGACCGGCTGGCGGTGATGATCGGGGATGCGTCGGGCAAGGGCGTCTCGGCGGCCATGTTCATTGCGATGGGGCGGTCGATCCTGCGCTCGGCGATTGTACGCGGGGCGTCGCCCGCGCAGGCTTTGGCGGTGGCGAACTCCACGCTGGCGGTTGAGAATCATACGATGATGTTCGCGACCGTGTTCGCGGCGATCCTGGATTTGCGGACCGGCTGGCTGACGTATGCCAGCGCCGGGCACAACCCGCCGTATATCGTGTCGGAGGCGGGCAGGGTGTCGGTGCTGGGCGGCGCTTCGGGGATCGCGCTGGGGATCCTGGAGGATGCGGAGTACGAGGACGAGGAGCAGCTGGTGCCCGTGGGCGGCAGCGTGGTGCTGTTCACCGACGGGGTGACGGAGGCCAATGCGCCGGATCTCAGCATGTTTGAGGAGGACCGGCTGGAGGCGGCGCTGGCCGGGTTGGCGCTGGCGCATCCGGACGAGGCGGTTGCGACCATCCTGGCTGCGGTGCGTCGGTTCGCCGACGGGGCGGAGCAGGCGGACGATATCACGGTGCTGTCGGCTCGCTATCTGGGCCCGGTACAGACGGCAGCGGCGGGGAGTGTATTAATGACGGCGGACGCAACGGGGCAGGAAGCGGCTTGATGGAAGTGGAACGGACGAGTGTTGGCGAAGTGCAGGTTTTCCGCATCAAGGGCCGGTTGGACAGCGGGACGAGCACGGCGTTCGAGGCGGCGGTGCTGAAGACCATCGGGCCCGGCGCGAACCGGGTGGTGCTGGATTTCACGCAGGTGGATTACGTGTCGTCCGCCGGTCTGCGCGTAGTGTTGCTGGCGGCCAAGCAGACCCGGGCGCAGCAGGGTGGATTTGCGATCTTCGGCATGGCCAAGCCGGTCCACCACGTGTTCGAGATGTCGGGTTTTGCCCGCATCATCGCGCTATTCGACCATGAAGTGGCGGCGGTCGCGTCCGTGTCCCCGCCTGGATGATGCCGGCCGCGGACACCGCCGTGCTGATGCTGACGATCCCGAACCGGATCGCGGAGCTGCCGGCCGAAATGGACGTGGTCGAGGAGTTCCTCGCCGCGCACGCCGTGGTGCCTGGCGACACCATGCAGGTCATGATCATGCTGGATGAGATCGCGTCCAACATCATCAAGGCGGCCTGGCCGAATGACGAAGACCATGTGTTCGAGATCACGCTGACCATCGAGCCCGGTGGTCGCTTGCTGCTGATGGCCAGCGACGATGGCGTGGCGTTCGACCCGACGCGAAGCGATCCGCCGGATCTGGATACCGACCTGGAAGACCGCGAAGTTGGCGGACTCGGACTGTTCATTGTGGGGGAGATGAGTGACTCGATGGAATATAGCCGGAGCGAGGGGCGGAACCGATTGCTGGTCGCCAAGCAGCTGATTGTGCCGTGTTGAGGGGCACGTTGTCGCGTTGCGTCATCGTCGGGCTCGCCCCGGCGATCCACGCCCTGGTTGCACCCCCTGCATCGGCGCAGGGCACTCTGAACGAGGTTGTCGTTCGCGTTCGCGCCGTGGGCGTCGTGCCGCAGGACACGGCCAGCGTAATCACCAAGCTGGGCGGGCGCTGGGATAGCACGAGTTCCGCCGGGGTGGATGCCGATCTGTCCTGGTTCCTGACGCCGCACTTCGCGATCGGGCTGGGTGCATCCACCAGCCACCATGCGTTTACCCTGCAGGGCAGCAGCGCCGGGGTGGTACCGGTGGGCAGTGCCCGGCTGATCGTTCCGAGCGTCACCTTGCAATACCATGTCATGTCCGAGGGCTGGTTCCGGCCGTATTTCGGCGTCGGGCCCACGGCCGCGGTGCTGACCAACGCGCGGCCCGGCGGTACACTGGTGGACACGCTCTACTTCAGCAGCAACGTGGGCGTCGTGTTCCAGGCGGGCGTGGATTTGTATGTCCATGGGCCGTTCGTCATGAACGTCGACGTCAAGCAGTTGCTGGTGACGACGGTGGCCTATTCGCCGCATCCGCCCCGGACGCCGGTTCAGGCGAAGGTCAGCCTCGATCCCACGATCTTCGGGATCGGAGTTGGGTACCGTTTCTAGGTCGGTTCGTGCGAGGTTGATTTGAAAAGAGATATGGTAAGCATGGGAGCGGCGGTGTTCCAGCTTCGGGTCGCAGACTTGGTTACGCTCGCGGCGATTGCAGGCGGCCTGGGGGGCTGCAAGGAGGAGAACAGCTTCAAGCCGCCGCCGCCGCCGAAGGTGGGCGTTTCGGTGCCGCTGAAGCAGGATTTCGTGCGATCGCTGGAGGCAACCGGCAGCGCCAGTGCGGTGAACATGATCGATGTGGTGGCGCGGGTGCCGGGCTACCTGTTCGAGGTGAGGTATAATGACGGCGCGGCCGTGAAGAAGGGTGACACCCTGTTCGTTATCGAGCCCGCTCCGTATCAGGCCAAGCTGATCCAGGCGCAGGCGGCGCTGGCCAGTGCCGCCGCGACCTTTACCGCCAACGATGCGGAGCTGGGGCGGCAATCGCAGCTCGGGGCGAGCAACTTCTCGTCCCGCGCGACGGTCGATCAGGCGAAGGCCAAGCGCGACACGGCGCAGGCCGATGTCGAGAAGGCCCGCGCGGACATGCAACTGGCGGCGATCAACCTGTCCTATACGCATGTGACCGCGCCGTTCGACGGGGTCGCGTCGGCGCATCTGGCGTCGGTGGGCGATCTGGTGGGCCTAAGCGGGGCGACGAAGCTGGCGAGCGTCGTTCAGCTCGATCCCATTTATGTGACATTCAATCTGGGCGAGCGGGACGTGCTGCAGATCCGGACGGCCTTGGCCCGGGCCGGGCGGGGCGAAGTGGATTTGTCGAAGGTGCCGATCGAGGTGGGTCTGGCCAACGAAGATGGGTATCCGCATCGGGGAACGCTGGATTACATCGCGCCCGGGCTAGACCCGACGACGGGGACGCTGCTGGTGCGTGGCGTGCTGGCGAACACGGACCGGACGGTGTTGCCGGGGATGTTCGTGCGCATGCGCGTGGCTCTACGGACGCAAATGGGGGCGCTGATGGTGCCGGATGCGGTGTTGGGGAACGATCTGGGGGGGCGGTATGCGCTAGTCGTCAACGAGGACGACGTGGTGGAGCAGCGCCGGGTCAAGGCTGGGCCGCTGGCTCGGGGATTACGGGTGATCGAGTCGGGGCTCGAGGCGGAGGACAGGGTGATCGTCTCGGGTAACCAGCGGGCGGTGGCGGGTCTCAAGGTGCAGGTGGAGGCGGCTGTTATTAGGCCGGGGCCGTGATGCAGGACCGGCGGTTGGCGCTTGTGGCTACCATCCTCATCCCGCCCTTCTCCCGTAAGCGGGAGAAGCGGCAGTGATCGCAGCGTTCTTCATCGATCGGCCGGTGCTTGCGAATGTGCTGAGCGTTGTGCTGGTCATTCTGGGCATCGTGTCGCTGGTGAAACTGCCGGTGTCGCAGTATCCGGACGTGGTGCCGCCGACCGTGCAGGTTTCGGCGCGGATGCCCGGGGCGAGCGCGCAGACGGTCGTCGACACGATCGCGCTGCCGATCGAGCAGCAGGTGAATGGCGTCGAGCGGATGCTGTACATGCAGTCGGTCAGCAGCAGCGATGGCGGCTACACGCTGACGGTGACGTTCGATATCGGCACGGATCTGGATGTGGCGCAGGTGCTGGTGCAGAACCGGGTCTCGGCGGCGATCGGGTCCTTGCCGCCGGGGGTGCAGTCGCAGGGTGTTACGGTGCAGAAGAAGAGCACGGCGATCCTGCAGATCGTGACGTTGACGTCGCCCGACGGGTCGAATGACGGGCTGTATCTCAGCAACTACGCGACCATCAAGCTGCGGGACGAGCTGTCGCGGCTGCCGGGGGTGGGGAATGTCGCGGTGTTCGGGGCCGGGTCGTATGCAATGCGGATCTGGATGGATCCGGCGCAGTTGCAGGCACGGGGGTTGGTGCCGGGCGACGTGGTAGCGGCGATCCAAGCGCAGAGACGGCAGGTAACGGCGGGGCAGATCGGCATGCCGCCAACGGCGGGAGGGCAGGATTTCCAATACACGGTGAATGTGGCCGGGCGGTTCGACGACCCTGAGGAGTTCGCCGACATCGTGGTGCGGGCGGCGAGCGGGTCGGGCGGGAAACTGACACGAGTACGGGATGTGGCTCGGGTGGAGCTGGGGGCCAAGAGCTATGCTCAGGGCTTCAATGTGAACGGGGCGCCGGCGGCGGGCTTAGGGATCTATCAGGCTCCGGGCGCCAACGCGCTGGATGTGGCGCGGGCCGTGCAGGTGCGGATGAAGGAGTTGGCGCGGTCGTTTCCGCCGGGGGTTGCGTACAGCGTGCCGTTCGATACGACGGGGTTCGTGTCGGCGTCGATCAACGAGGTGTATCACACGCTGGTCGAGGCGGCTGTGCTGGTGCTCGTGGTGATCCTGGTGTTCTTGCAAGACTGGCGGGCAACGCTGGTGCCGGCGACGACGGTGCCGGTGACGATCATCGGCACGTTTGCGGCGATGGCGGCAATGGGGTTCAGCATCAACCTGAGCACGCTGTTCGCGATCATCCTGGCGATCGGGATCGTGGTGGACGACGCGATCGTGGTAGTGGAGGGGGTGATCCATCACATGGAACACGGGCTGTCGTCGCGGGATGCCTCGGTGAAGGCCATGGGGGAGTTGCTGGGGCCGATCATGGGCATCACGCTGGTGCTGATGGCGGTGTTCGTGCCGGCGGCGTTCTTGCCAGGGCTGACGGGCAAGATGTATGCGCAGTTCGCGCTGGTGATCGCGGCGACGGCGGTGATCTCGGCGGTGAATGCGGCGACGTTGAAGCCGACGCAGTGCGCGTTGTGGCTGCGGCCGTTGACGCCGCCGGCGAAGCGGAACCTGTTCTATCGCGGGTTCAATCGGGTGTACGACCCGATCGAGCGGGGGTATTGCAGGCTGATCGGACGGATGGCGCGGGCGAGCTGGTGGATGGCGGGGATCAGTCTGCTGCTGATTGCGCTTGGGGCGGTGGGGATTTCCAAGCTTCCGACGGCGTTCCTGCCGATCGAGGATCAGGGTTACCTGCTGATCGCGGTACAGTTGCCGGAGGGGGCGTCGCTGGAGCGGACGCAGCGGGTGCTGGACCAGGTGTCACAGCTGGCGAAGGAGGAGGCGGGGGTCGAGACGGTCGTGGGGATCAGCGGGGTTTCGGCGCTGGACAACAACGCGCCACTGGCCAATGCGGGGGTGGTTTATGTGGTTTTGGAGGATTGGGAGAAGCGGAAGGGAGGTCGCGAGGCGCGGTTCATCAATACAGCGCTGACGCGGAAGATGGAGGCGGTGGCGGATGCGGAGGCGTTCGTGCTGGTGCCACCGCCCATTCAGGGGATCGGGAATGCGGGCGGATTCACCATGCAGACGGAACTGCGGGACGGAACGTTCGACTTTGCGCGGCTGCAGGCAATGACGCAGAACCTGATCGAGGTGGGGAGCACGCAGTCGGGACTGCAGCGGTTGCGGACGTCGTTTCGGGCCGGGGCGCCGCAACTGGATGTGAGCGTCGATCGGGTGAAGGCCGAGAGCCTGCGGGTGTCGGTTGGGGACGTATTCGGCGTCTTGGGGACGTATCTGGGGTCGGGGTATGTCGACCAGTTCACGAAGTTCGGGCGGACGCTGCAAATCTATGTGCAGGCGGATGCGGCGTTCCGGTTGCGGCCGGAGGACATCGCGAAGCTGTCGGTTCGGAGCCGCGATGGGGCGATGGTGCCGTTGAGCGCGCTGGTGTCGGTGACGCCGGCGGCGGGGCCGTCCCTGATCACGCTCTATAACCTGTATCCGTCGGCCAGCATCGTGGGCAGCCCGGCGGGTGCGACGAGTTCAGGGCAGGCGATAGGATTGATGGAGCAGATGGCGGCGCAGTCGCTGCCGAACGGCACCGGGTATGATTGGACGGCGATGTCGTACCAGGAGAAGGCGGTGGGGTCGCAGGTGTACGTCGTGTTCGGGCTGGCGATGCTGCTGGTGTATCTCGTGTTGGCTGGTCAGTACGAGAGTTGGTATGCGCCGTTGTCGGTGCTGTTGTCGGTGCCGTTGTCGCTGCTGGGGCCGGTGATCGGGCTGGGGGCGGCGGGGATCGCGAACAACCTGTATGTGCAGATCGGGCTGGTGCTGCTGATCGCGTTGTCGGCCAAGAACGCGATCCTGATCGTGGAGGCGGCGCGGCATTTGCGGGCGGGTGGCTTGTCGGTGCTGGATGCAGCGATCGAGGCGGCGCGGTCGCGGTTCCGGCCGATCGTGATGACGTCGCTGGCGTTCATATTGGGCGTCGTGCCGCTGGTGATCGCGACGGGGGCGGGTGCGAATGCGCGGCGGAGCTTGGGCATGACGGTGTTCAGCGGGATGCTGGCGAGCACGCTGCTGGCGGTGCTGTTCGTACCCAGCTTCTTCGTGCTGATCCAGCGCTTCGAAGAATGGCGGCAGCGGCCGCGGGCGGTCCGGCCGGGGCCGGTGATGACAGGGAACGATTGAGAATGGTCAGGCTTGTGGCGATAGCGATAGGCTTGGTTTGGACCGGGGCGGCGGTGGCTCAGGATGCGCCGCCGGGGTAGCGGGCATTCAACCAATGCCGGTCCTGCCACTAGGTGGGTCCGACGGCGAAGAACCTGGTGAGGCCGCAGCTCAATGGCTTGATGGGGCGGACGGCCGGGAGCGTGCCGGGCTACGCGTATTCCGAGGCCAACAAAAGCTGCGGCGTCGTTTGGACGGGCGTTGGTGCATTGATGCGGTTTAGAGCGAGATGACATTACGTCC
>JAYVEG010000024.1:0-2053 GCA_043748985.1 Rhodospirillales bacterium | reverse complement strand
CATGGCGGTCGCGCGCCAAACGCCCTTATCGTCCTTCTTGAGGTCGGCGACGTTGCCGAAGCCCTTCTCTTCGAGGCGGGCGCGCGCCTGGCCTTCGGTATAGCTGTTCGCGCCGGCAACGGGGGCGGCCGCCGTTCGGGGGTTGTCCGAGGTTGCGACGGCAGCGGGGGCTGCGGAAGTGGTGCCGGCCGTGGAGGGGGCCGTGGAGGGGGCCGTGGAAAGGGCCGTGGAGGGGGCCGTGGACGTTTGGGCAGAGGCAGCGCCGGCAACGAGGAGACCGGCAAGTGCTGCAACGGCGGGGAGGGTTCTGATCATGGCGATTTCTCCTTGGTGTGGTCCGGCCTTTTGCGGCGGACCGGCTCGGAGATAAAACGCCTATGTCAAGTCGGGGTTGCCCAAGGGTCGCGTAGACGTGTGGTCCGGAGCCGGTGCGTCACACGGCAAAGGCGGCGCGGCCTTCATTGGCGCCATACACGGCGTAATGCACCAGCGGGTCGATCCCCGCGGCGCGAACGTCGCCATAGGCGGCGAGGTATTTGTTGGTGCTGAAGGCGGCGGAGGGGTCGCGGCCTTCCTTCCAGCCGAACTGCTCGAAGTGCGCCAGCGGGTTCACGTGGGCGGCCGCCACGTCGGGGTTGTGCGACAGGTAATAGTTCGTGTCGAAGAGCCGGTCGGGGCCGAGGCCCTGTTGCCAGCCACCATTGGCGTAGCTCCAGGCGGCCTGCTGTGCGGCGGCAATGCCGGTGGGGTAGACGGCCGTGCCGAGCTGGCTGGTGTAGTAGGCCGAATCGATCAGGGGGTCGACGGGCGCGGTGCCACCGGCGATGAACGCCATGCGGCCCTCGTTCTGCCCGTACAAGACATAATGCAGCAGCGGGTCCATGCCGGCGGCCAGCACGTCGGTGTTGTGGGACAGGTAGGCGGTGTCGGAAAATGCCAGGCTGGGGTCGCGACCCTCACGCCAGCCGTTCGATTCGAAATGAGAGAGCGGGTTGATCGCGGCGGCTGCGACGTCAGGATTGTGCGTGAGGTAGAAGTTTGTGTTGAACAGCGCGCTGGGGTTGCGGCCCTCGTGCCAGCCGTATGTCGTGTAATGCTGGTATGGATCGACGCCGGCAGCGGCCACGTCGGGGTTGTGCGCGAGGTAGTACGCAACGTCGAACAGCGGATCAGGGGAAACCGGAAGGACCGGTACCGGCTGCGTGGCCGTGGCGGTGATGCTGGTGGAGGTGTCCTGCGTGATGCCGCCGGCGGCGTCGATCAGGGTGACGGTGAAGTGGGCGGTGCCCGGCACGGCGGCGGTATAGGTGAGCTGCCGGGCAGCCGCCTGCAGATCAGGGAGGGCTCCGGTCAGGATGAAGGTGTCGGCGGCGGCATCGAGGCTGCCGGAGCCGGGGTTGCCGAGGTGACCGGCCGCCGAGTCCAGCGTGATCGCCAGCGTGCCGGTCTGGGCCTGGTTTGCCGAGGCGATTGCAAGCGATGCGAAGGGATGGATGGCGGCATCGGGTGCCACCCCCTGCATGGAGGCAAGACCCGCGAGCGTCGCCCCCTGTGGCGGCACCACGACGCCGACGCTGGACGCGACGTTGGCAGACCATCGGGCCGCGGGGTTCGACGGGTCGAGCGCGCTGATGACGGTCTGCAAGATCGCGGTGCCGCTGGTCGTGCCGTCGGCGCGCAGCACGATGCGGGCGGTGATGGCGTTACTGCCGGGTCCGCCGGCATAGCTGACGGTGCCGAAATGGATGGAGCCGTCGGCCGCCACGGAGGTTGTGCCGGTTTGCAGCCCGTTGCCGACCGAGAGGAGGGTGGAGGAGACGAGGCCGAGCGCGGTGGCGCCGGCGGAGGTGATGGGGGCGAGGGTGAAGTCCTGCAGCGAGCCGGTGGGGATGAGGACGGTGACGTCGAAGGCGATGGTCTGACCGCGGGCGACGGCGGAGGGATCGGTTTCCGCTGTGACCTGCGGGGCGGGGGCGGCGGTGACGATGGTGGTTGCCGCCGAGCCGGAGGTGGCGCCGGCCAGGTTGGCGCCGGCGGGGGCTGCGGCGTATCT
>JAYVEG010000023.1:0-2057 GCA_043748985.1 Rhodospirillales bacterium | reverse complement strand
TGCGGTGTTGGGGGTGGCGATGCTGGTGATCTCGTTTGCGATGCTTCTGGTGTTGGGACAGGTGGCGCGGCGTGGCCGGTGATGGGCGGGGTAGCCGGGGGATCGGCGAGGGGGCGGTGTTGCGGTGGACGCTGGCGCTGGTTGCGGTGGCGTTCATCGGCGCGGTGCTGGTGCTGCCGCTGGTGAGCGTGTTCGTGGAGGCGCTCGGGGCCGGGTGGGGGCCGGTTCTGGCGGCGTTGCGTGATCCGGACGCTGTCGATGCGATGCGGCTGACGCTGGTGATTGCGGCGATCGTCGTGCCGGTCAACACCGTTTTCGGGGTTGCGGCGGCGTGGTGCCTGGTGCGGTTCCGGTTTCCGGGGCGGGGCGTGTTGCGTGCGGTGGTCGGGCTGCCGTTTTCCATCAGTCCGGTGGTTGCCGGGCTGGCTTATATCATGGTGTTCGGCGGGCAGGGCTGGTTTGCGCCGGCGCTGCAGGCGTTGGGGGTGCGGGTGGTGTTCGCACTGCCGGGCATGGTGCTGTGCACGATGTTCGTGACGGTGCCGTTCGTGGCGGGGCAGTTGATCCCGCTGATGGAGGCGGGGGAAAGTGGGGGTGGCGGGGTAGCGGAGGAGGAGGCGGCGCTGACGTTGGGGGCGGGGTTCTGGCAGGTGTTGTGGCACGTGACGTTGCCGCGGGTGCGGTGGGGGTTGGCGTTCGGCGTGCTGCTGTGCAACGCAAGGGCGATGGGTGAATTCGGGGCTGTTTCCGTTGTGTCCGGGCATATCAGGGGGTTGACCAACACGATGCCGCTGCAGATCGAGATCCTGTATAATCAGTATGACATGCCGGCGGCGTTCAGCCTGGCCGCGGTGCTGGCCTGCCTCGCGTTGCTGACGGTTGCGGCGCGGACGGTGCTGGAATGGCGGCAGGCGCGGACGGAGCGGATCGGGCAGGACGCCGTTCTGGCGGCGTTCTGATGATCCGTCTGGATGGGATCGAGAAGCGGTTCGGGGCGACGCGGGTGCTGAATGGGGTGTCGCTGGAGGTGGAGCGCGGGTCGATCGTGGCGCTGTTGGGGGCATCGGGTTCGGGGAAGACCACGCTGCTGCGGGTGATTGCCGGGTTGGAGCAGGCGGATGCGGGTTCGGTTTGGCTGGATGGGCGCGATGCGACGCATGTGGCGCCGGGGCGGCGGGGCGTGGGGTTCGTGTTCCAGGGTTATGCGTTGTTCCAGCATATGACGGTGGCGGAGAATATCGGGTTCGGGCTGCGGGTGCGCGGGGCCTCGCGGGCGGTGCGGGCCGAGGCGGTGGCGCGGCTGTTGGCGCTGGTGCGGCTGGACGGTTTGGAGCAGCGGCTGCCGGCACAACTTTCTGGCGGGCAGCGGCAGCGGGTGGCGTTGGCGCGGGCGCTGGCGCCGGAGCCGCCAGTATTGCTGCTGGACGAGCCGTTCGGCGCGCTGGACAAGCCGGTGCGAGAGGCGTTGCGGGAAAGCCTGAAGGTGATCCAGCGCGGCCTGGGGATCACGGCGGTGTTCGTGACGCATGACGAGGAGGAGGCGGCGGCGCTGGCGGACCGTGTTGTGGTGATGGCGCAGGGGCGGATCGTGACGACAGATTGACCAGTGGCCTTGTTTGGTGGGCCGGGTCACCTGATTGGTCGGGGCCAAGTGTCAGTTTCGGCCGACTATATCAGGCAGAGGGAGCGCAATTCGTTGCGCAGTGCGGGCGGCATCGCGTCGGGGGCGAGATCGGCTGTCGTGAGGTCGGGGGGGGCGAGATCGGGGGGGGCATCGGTCGATTCCAGGTAGCGCCAGCCCTGGAAGGCCTTCACGGGGCGGCCTTCCACCTGGATCAGGGTCGGGTCCAGCACCAGGCCGGCGCAGCGCGTATCGTCGTCCCAGCGGTCGTCGACGATGTCCAGGATACGCTGCCGGGCCAGCAGGGTGCCGGCGATGACCCAATAGATGCTGCCGCCGGCGGTGATCTCGGCGGTGCGGCGGGGCGTGTGGCGGGTCGGGTGGCGAAGCGGGGGACGGGTTTCGAGGCGGGCGGCCTGCAGCTGTCGGAGGTGGG
>JAYVEG010000022.1:0-2058 GCA_043748985.1 Rhodospirillales bacterium | reverse complement strand
GCACGGCCGCCTCGTCGACCGTGGTTTCGCAGCCGTCGCCCTGTCCGGCGAGCTGAGCCAGCATGACCGCACCACAGCGCTCGACAGCCTGCGCGCCGGCCGCGCCCGCGTCTGCGTCTGCACGGACGTGGCCGCTCGTGGACTGGACCTGCCGGATCTGGCGCTCGTCGTGCACGGCGACCTGCCCACCAACCCGGAAACCCTGCTGCACCGCTCCGGCCGGACAGGGCGGGCGGGCAAAAAGGGCGTGTCGGTGCTGATCGTGCCGAACCCGAAGCGTCGCCGGGCCGAGCAGATCCTGCAGGCCGCGCGCGTCACCGCGACGTGGGGCGTGCCGCCGAACGCCACCGAAATCCGCGCCCGCGACCAGGAGCGCCTGATCGAGAACCCGATCTTCACCGAACCCGAGGGCGAGGCGCTGGAGCAGGCACGCGCGCTCGTGGCCAGCCTGGGCGCCGAGCGCGTCGCTTCCGCCCTGCTGCGCCTTTACGCCTCCCGCCTGCCGCCGCCTGAAGAGCTGAGCGAGGCGTTCGAGCCAGCTCCCCGGGAGAATGCGCGCGATACGCCCCGCGACAATGCGCGCGAGGCGTCGATCCAGCCGTCCGGCGTGTATACGCAGTTCCGCATCGGCATCGGCCGCCGCGACAAAGCCGACCCGAAATGGCTGATCCCGATGATTTGCCGCTACGGCCAGGTGACGAAAAAGCACATCGGCGCAATCCGCATCACGGACGGCGAGACCCGGTTCGAGATCGACAGCGGCGTCGCCCCCGCCTTCGCCCTCGCCGTCCAATCCGCCCCCCCGAACGAGCCGCGGATCGAACTCGCCGACGGCCCCCTGCCGCCGCAGGATTACAGCGCGCCGCGCAAGAAGTTCGTCAAACGCTCCGACAACGCCACGCGCCCGGCCTACGACCGCAAGGCGCGGCAGCGCCCGGCCTAGGCGCGCCCCACTCCCGCGGGCCCATGTCGACGTTGGCCGCAGAGTGGCGTTTCATGCTGCAGCGGTAGGGTCATCTTCGAGGGGCAAGCATGAAGGTCGGCGACGTCATGGCGCGCGGGGTCGAGTTCATCGACCCTGGCGCCAGTCTTCAGGAAGCGGCCGAGATGATGGGCGAGCTGGACGTCGGCGCGCTCCCCGTCGGGACGGCCGACCAGATGCTGGGCATCGTCACCGACCGTGACATTCTCTATCGCTTCGTCGCGCGGGGCATGTCACCCGCCGCCGTCACCGTGGGTGACGTGATGACCAGCCCGGTCGTGTTCTGCGACGAGGATGATACCCTCCGCATCGCCATCGACGCCATGGCGACCCACCATGTCCGGCGCATGCCCGTTCGCAACGGCCGTGGCACGGTGGTGGGCTGGATCACCCTGGGCGACCTCTCGCGCAAGCTGCTGATCGACAGCCAGGCGTTGCAGGGGTTCATGCAGGATCTGACGGAAAGCTGAGGTCGCGGTGAAAACCCGCTTGGTCACCGTCAATACCGGCGGTTGATGCTCCGGGCGACGTCATCGGCCAGGCCCAGACGCGCGGCGGCGTAATCATGGAACCGGCGATTGGCCGTGGCCCGCCGGTCCAGGCTGGCGACGATCGCTGCATAGGTCAACGCCCCCAGCCCGGCCTGACGGATGGCCGCGATCAGCCGGTCCGGCCGCACGGGCTGGGACAGCGCGCGGTGCATGTCGGCGGCGTCGTCATCGCTGCCACCCACGCTGCGTAGCCAGGCCTCCGCCCGCGCCGGCCCCCCTCGGTCGTCTTCGGCCGATTGCAGGGCGAACGCCATCGCCTGTCCGATCAGCTGGCGTCCGTCCGAATCGACCTGGCCGAGGTTCATGACCAGGGGGTATAGCGTCTGATGCCGGTTCTGGATCCAGCCGTGCAGGATCTTCTGCGCCAGTGCCGCATGGATCACCGATTCCGGCCGCGGGATCACGCGATGCTTGACGCTCGCATCGGGAACCGCCGCGCCATCGTGCAGCGCCTGCTGCACCAGACCGCGGGCCTCGCCATCGCGCCGGCCGGCTTCAGCCACCGGGCACCACGCCGCCGGGTAT
>JAYVEG010000021.1:0-2061 GCA_043748985.1 Rhodospirillales bacterium | reverse complement strand
GACGACGAACCGCGGCGCCCGCTGCACGCGACCCTGTTCGCCGTCCGGGTCACCCTGTCCTGGGGCGGAACATTGCGGGCGCGAGAGGTATCGTTGGCGAGTTCGTGCCTGGCGCTGACCCCGGCAATGCCAACATGATCAAATCGATTGGGAACCACGACGAAGCCGGTTTCACGCTGCTCGAAGTGCTGGCAGCGTTGGTGGTGTTCGGGCTGTTGCTGTTGGCGCTGGCCAGGGAATGCAATTCGGCCTGCAGGCCTGGCGCGGCCAGGCCCGCGATGCCGCCTGGCCGGACCAGATCGAGAGCCTGGACCGCACGCTGCGCCGCCTGGTCGCCCGCGCGCTATCCGCCGATGAAGTTCAGCCGGGCGGCCCGATCCATGGTGGCCCCGGCGTACTGGACGTGGTCGCGCGGCTGCCGCGGCCGGAAGGCGGCCCGCCGGTTCCCACCGAAGCCCGACTGGAAGTGGACGGGTCGCATCGGCTGATCCTGCGACTGTTGCCCCGGCTGAACGTGCGCTACCTGACCCCGCCGCGTGCGGACCTGATCGTGCTGGCGGAGCGGGTGGACCGTATCGAGTTCGCCTATTGGCAGGGTTCGTCCGGCACCGGCGGCTGGCAGCGGGAATGGTCCGGTCCGGCTCTGCCGGCGCTGGTTCGCATCCGCCTGCGGTTTCCACCCGGTGACATCCGTCACTGGCCGGATATCGTCGTTGCGCCGCTCCTGGCCGGCTTCGCAGAGCTGGAGCGAGCGCCTTCATTTGACTGCCTTGGTTCATCTGTTTGCATCGGACCCCGCCATGCTGGCTGAATTCGGTGTCTGGTGGCTGGAGCGAATGGCCGAACTCGCGGCCCTGGCGCAACGGCGTCCACCTTTGCCCGACACGTTGCTGTTGCAGCCGACGCCGTTGATGCCTGCCGGGGATGGCGAACCGGCGTTCGAAGCCACCCGCCGCCGCCGTGGCCGCAGCCAGAGCCTCGGAGGCTTTACCCTGCCGCAGGACGCGCAACGGCTTCGCGCGGTCCGCCGGCGCGGCGAGACACTGACGCTGGTAACCGATGCCGTATTGCTGCGCCGCAGTGTCAGCCTGCAACTGGCCGCCGAGCATGGCCTCGCCACGTTGCTGCACTACGAAATGGATCGCCTTACACCGTTCACCGCCGATCAGGTTGCCTGGGATTGGCGCCTGCTCGGGCGGGACCGGGCGCTCGGCACGCTGGAGGCAGAACTCGTCGTGCTGCCGCGCGCGGCGATCGCGGCAGCGCTGGACACGCTGGCCAATGCCGGCCTGCGCCCGGATGCGGTTGAGGCAGAGCTTCCAGAGGGCGGTAGCCGCGACCTGCCGCTCGAGCCGCCCGATTCCGCTACGGCACTGCGCGACAGACGCCGGCTGGGAACTGCGCTCGCGCTTTGCGGCGTGCTCGGTCTTGCCTGCGTCGCGATACCGCTGGCGCGCCAATCTCTTGCGCTGGACGCCCAGCAGGCGGAGATCGCGTCGCTGCGCCCGCTGGTGGCCCAGGCCCAGGCGCTGCAGCGGCGCATCGCCGGCGATACCGCCGGGGCAGACGCCCTGACCGCCGGACGCGCGCATGCCGCCGACGTGCTGACGGCGCTGGCGGCGCTGACCGATGCGCTGCCCGACGACACCGCGCTGACCCAGCTTGCGATGCATCATGGCCGGCTGAGCATGGAGGGCCAGACCACAGCGGCCGCAACCAGACTGATCGCGGCGGTCGCGGCCCGACCCCCGTTGCGCGATCCGGCCTTCACCGCCCCGGTGGTGCGCGGCGATGTCGGCAACGAGATCTTCTCCCTGCAAACGGAGCTGGCGCGATGAGCGGCAAAGCACCCAGCCTCGCTTTGGTGGACGGCCCACGTGGACGCGCCCTGGCGCTGGCGGTCACGCTGGCCGGGATCGCGCTGTTGTGGTTCGGCCTGGTGACACCGGTGCTGGACTGGCATGCCGAGCGCAGCGGCATGCTGGAACGTCAATCCTCGATGCTGGAACGCATGCGCGCCCTGGCGGCCGCGGTGCCGATACTGCGGCACGAGGCCGAGGC
>JAYVEG010000020.1:0-7141 GCA_043748985.1 Rhodospirillales bacterium | reverse complement strand
AGCGTCATGCCGCCGCCGGTGGAGGTGCCGACGATGGCGATGTGCTTGGCGGGCGCCATCTTGAGGGCGGCGCGGTAGACGGCCATCGCGTCGTCCATGGCGGCGGGGTAGGGTGCGTCGGGTGGCATGCGGTAGTCGAATTCGATGACTTTGTATTGGCCGTAGGCGGCCATAAGGGCGGCTTCTGCAGTGCCGCTTTCGCCGGGGCCGTAGACGTAGCCGCCGCCGTGTACATTGATGATGAGCTGGTTGCGGTGGGCGGCGGGCATGGTCCTGGGGGTGAACACGAAGGCCTTCACGCCACCGATGGTGGTGGGTGTCATGGTGACGCCTAGGGTCTCGCGCGCCTTGGCGAGGCCGGGAAGCGCAGCGTCGGCCAGTTTCTTGACGAGGGCGCGCCATTCTTCGGCGTTGGCGGGGTTGGCGTTCCAGGCGGGCAGGCGGTAGGGGGCGCCGGCCAAGGTGGCAGTGGCGGGGTCGGTGTCCGTGGGCACGGGGATGATGCGCGCGGGCAGGCTGCGCGGGCCGGGCTTGTTATTCGCGGCATTCTGTGGCGCCTCGAGCGCCTGGAAGGCCTGCGCCATGGCGGGGCCGGCCAGGGCCATGGCCAGGGACAAAGCCAGAGCTGCGGTCGTCAGTCTTGATGGTATCGTCACGCTTGCCTCCGATGCTGCGCCGTCTGCGCGGGCGCCAGGCCGGACTACAGCGCGTTCGCGGTGGCTTGGCTATCCACTCCGGTGTCCGAGAACCGGGCGGCCCGTTCGGCAGACGGGGTGTGGCCGAACGCCAGCCGATACGCCCGCGAGAAGTGGCTGGCGCTGCCGAAGCCACAGGCGACCGCGACCTCCAGGATCGAAAGGCCGGACTGGCGCAGCAGCAGGCGGGAGCGGTCGAGGCGCACGAGCTTATAGTGCTCGCCGGGGGTGTGGTTCAGATGGAGGCGGAACAGGCGCTCCATCTGGCGGACGCTGACCTTTGCGGCCGCGGCGATCGTGTCGCGCGGGAGGGGGGTTTCGGCGGCGCCCTCCATGGCCTCCAGCGCGCGCAGCACGGCGCGGTTGCTGGTGCCGGTGCGGTGGCGCAGCGCCATGCGTTGCGGGTTGGCGCCTTCGCGGATCTCGGTCTGCATGAACCAGTCGCTGACGGACACGGCCAGGGCGGCGCCGTGATGGCGGGCGATCAGGGCGTGCATCATGTCGAGCGGCGCAGTGCCGCCGCTGCAGGTCAGGCGGTCGCGGTCGATCTCATACAGGCTGCGGCGGAGGTCGAGGGAGGGGAACTCCTCCGCGAAGGCCTCGGCATGTTCCCAGTGCAAGGTCAGCCGATGGCCCCGCAGCAGCCCGGCTTGGGCCAGCACCCAGGGGCCGCCGGACACGCCGCCGATGCGGACGCCGGCGCGGGACATGCGGCGCAACCAGTCGAAGGTGGCGGGGTCGCGGAAGGTCGCCGGGTTGCCGCCGGCGACAACGAAGACGAGGTCCAGCGGCGGCGCGTCGGCCAGGCGGCAGGCGGCGGGAATGGCAAGGCCGCTGCTGCTTTCCACCGGGGCGCCGTCGGGCGAGAGGTTGATCCATTGGTATAGTCTTCGGCCGCTCAGGGTGTTGGCGGCGCGAAGGGGGTCGATCGAGCAGGCGTATGGCAGCAAGGCGTAACCGGGCACCAGAAGGAAACCGACGCGGGTGGTGTGGTCGATGGTCCGGTCGCTTCCTGGCGGTGCCATGTCGCTCCAAGTCAACTCGATGACGCTTTCAAGTCTAGCATACATTGTCGTTGAGCAGGGTGGAGCCATGACCTATTCCTTCCCCCGAATCGTTCGGGAGGCGCTACGCGGCAACCAGGGTTGGACGCCGGCGTGGCGAGACCCGGAGCCGAAGGCGCAGTACGACGTGCTGGTGATCGGCGGCGGCGGCCACGGGCTGGCCACGGCCTATTACCTGGCAAAGGAGCACGGCATCAGCAACGTGGCAGTGCTGGAGAAGGGCTGGATCGGCAGCGGCAACGCCGGGCGCAATACCACGATCATCCGCAGCAACTACCTGCTGCCGGGTAACGAACGGTTCTATGAGAAGTCCATGCAGCTCTGGGAAGGGCTGGAGCAGGATCTGAACTACAACGCAATGGTCAGCCAGCGGGGCGTGCTGAACCTGTTCCAGTCGGACGCGGCGCGGGACGCGGCGGCGCGGCGGGGCAACAATATGCTGATGCATGGGGCTGCGGCCGAGCTGCTGGATCGGGATGGGGTGCAGGCAATGTGCCCCTACCTCGACTTCGACAATGCGCGTTTTCCCATCAAGGGCGCGCTGCTGCAGCGGCGCGGCGGCACGGCCCGGCACGATGCCGTAGTGTGGGGTTTCGCAAGAGGCGCCGACCGAAGGGGCGTGGACATCCTGCAGAATTGCGAGGTGACCGGCATGACCATCGAGGCCGGGCGGATCGTGGGTGTCGAGACCACGCGCGGCCCCATCCGGGCCCGCAAGGTCGGCATGGCAGTGGCGGGCAACACCACGCGAGTGGCCGACATGGCGGGGTTCCGGCTGCCGATCGAAAGCCATGTGCTGCAGGCGTTCGTCAGCGAGGCGGTGAAGCCGATGATCGACCACGTTGTGACGTTCGGGGCCGGGCACTTCTACATCAGCCAGTCGGACAAGGGCGGCCTGGTGTTCGGCGGCGACATCGACGGCTACAACTCATACGCCCAGCGCGGCAGCCTGCCGCTGGTGGAAGACGTGATGGAGTGTTGCGCCAGCATGGTGCCGAGCACGTCGCGGCTGCGGGTGCTGCGGTCCTGGGGCGGGATCATGGACATGTCGATGGACGGGTCCCCGATCATCGACCGGACGCCGGTCGAGAACCTGTTCCTGAACGCCGGCTGGTGCTACGGCGGCTTCAAGGCCACCCCCGCCAGCGGATGGTGCTTCGCGCATACGATCGCGACCGGGCAGGCGCATCACCTGAATTCCGAGATGCGGCTCGATCGCTTCCTGTCCGGTGCGGTGCTCGACGAGCCCGGGTCCGGCGCGCAGCCGAACAAGCATTAGGGGCTACACATGCGCATCACCTGTCCCCATTGCGGCGAGCGTGGCAGCGAGGAGTTCGCCTATCGCGGTGCCGCCGACCACGCGCGGCCCGCGGCCGAGGCGCCGCTCGAAGCCTGGCACGAATACGTCAACCTGCGCGACAACCCGGCCGGGCTGCATCGGGAGCATTGGCATCATATCGCCGGCTGCCGCCGTTGGCTGACGGTCACGCGACATACCCGCACGCACGAGATCGCCGCCGTCGAGGACGCGACGCCGTTCAAAGGCGCGGCATGAGCCCCGTATTCGCTGGCTTCACGGGCCTGACAGACTCGGCGCGCCTGCGCGCCGGCGGGCTGATCGATCGGTCCACGCCGCTGCCGTTCAGCTTCGACGGGCACGCCTATACCGGGTTTGCAGGCGACACGCTGGCCTCCGCACTGATGGCCAATGGCGTGCGGCTGCTGGGACGGTCGTTCAAGTATCATCGGCCGCGCGGGCTGCTGGCGGCCGGGTCGGAGGAGCCGAACGCGCTGGTGGAGCTGCGCGGCGGTGCGCGGCGGGAACCGAACATCCCGGCCACGGTGGTGGAATTGTTCGCAGGCCTGGAGGCGCGCAGCCAGAACCGGTTTCCCAACCTGCGTTTCGACCTGATGGCGGTGAACGGGCTGCTGTCGCCGATCTTCGGGGCAGGGTTCTACTACAAGACGTTCATGTGGCCGGCCTCGTTCTGGGAACGGGTCTATGAGCCGCTGATCCGGCGGGCGGCCGGGCTGGGGCGTGCCGCGACGGCGCCGGACCCGGACCATTACGACCGTGGCTATCTGCATGCCGACCTCCTTGTCGTCGGCGGTGGGGCGGCTGGATTGGCTGCGGCCCTGGCGGCGGGGCGTGCCGGCGCGCGGGTCATCCTGGCCGACGAGGATTCGCGCGCCGGGGGCCGGCTGCTGGCCGAGCCCGACATGGTCGATGGCATTCCTAGCGCCGACTGGGCCGAGGCCGCGGTGGCAGAACTGCGGTCCATGCCGGGGGTGCGGGTGCTGTCGCGGACCACCGTCTTCGGCGCCTATGACCACGGCACCTATGCCGCCGTCGAGCGCAACGCCGACCATCTGGCCGAGCCCGGCCCGCATCAGCCGCGGCAAACGTATTGGCGTATCGTCGCCCGGCGCTGCATCCTGGCAGCAGGCGCCATCGAGCGGCCGCTGGTGTTCCCAGGCAACGATCGGCCGGGCGTGATGCTGGCCGGCGCGGTTCGCACCTATCTCAACCGTTATGCCGCCGTGCCAGGGCGCCGCGCCGTCGTCGTCACATCGGGCGAGGATGGCTGGCGCACCGTGGCCGATCTGGCTGCCGCCGGCATAGAGGTGGCAGCCGTCGTCGATCGCCGGGCCGACGCCATGCCGCGCGGGGATACGCAGGTGTTTGCGGGCGGGCATGTGGTCGGCACGCAGGGGCACCTGGGACTGACGGGCGTGGACGTGGTCGATAGCCTCGGCGCCACGCATCATTTCCAGGCCGACCTGCTGGCGATGGCGGGCGGCTGGACCCCGAACCTGGCGTTGACGGTGCATACCGGCAATCGGCCGCTTTGGGACGACACGGCGAAGGCGTTCCTGCCGGCCGGGCTGCATCCTGGCATGAGCGTTGCGGGGGCCGCCGCGGGGCGCCTGACACTGGCCGACGCGCTGGCGGACGGTAGCCGCCTGGGCACGGACGCGGCGCGGGCGTGCGGCTTTACCGTAGCTGAGACCCCACCGGCCGTGACGATCCAGGATCATGCGGAGCCGGCGCCTATCTGGCTGATGCCGGCCCGGGCCGGGAAGGCGTTCGTGGATTTCCAACACGACGTGACGGCCGATGACGTGGCCCTGTCGTATCGCGAGGGGTTCCGCAGTGTGGAGCACCTGAAGCGCTACACCACGCTGGGCATGGCGACCGACCAGGGCAAGCTGTCCAACGTCACAGGATTGGCGTTGATGGCGGACCTGACGGGTGGCGGGATCGCTGCTGCGGGCACGACCATGTATCGACCGCCAGTGACGCCCATCACCATCGGGGCGCTGGCGGGCCACGCCATCGGGCGGGACATGCGGCCCACCCGGTTGACGCCTGCCCACGCCTGGGCGGTGGGGCAGGGGGCGCAGATGATCGAGGCCGGGGCGTGGTTGCGCGCCGGCTGGTTTCCAAAGGCCGGTGAGGATTGGCTGGCAGCGTGCGACCGCGAGGTGCTGGCCACCCGCACGGCCGCCGGGCTGTGCGACGTGTCGACGCTGGGCAAGATCGAACTGGCTGGGCCCGATGCGGGCGTGTTCCTCGACCGGCTTTATATCAACACGTTCTCCACGCTGAAGCCTGGGAAGGTTCGATACGGCGTGATGCTGCGCGAGGATGGGTTCGTCTTCGACGACGGTACGGTGGCCCGGACGGAGCCGGATCGGTGGCTGATGACCACCACCACCGCGCATGCCGCCGCCGTGCTCGCGCATATGGAGTTCTGCCACCAGGTGTTGTGGCCGGAACTCACTGTGCATTTCAGCAGTGCAACAGACCAATGGGCGCAATTCGGCGTGGCAGGCCCCTTGGCGCGCCGGGTGCTGGAGCAGGTCGTCGAGGGCGACATCTCCGACGCAGCCCTGCCCTACATGGGCTGTGCGGCCATCCGTGCGCTGGGTGGCGTGGCCCGCATCTTCCGGATCAGCTTTTCCGGGGAACTGGCGTTCGAGCTTGCCGTGCCGGCCCGGCGTGGCCAGGCGCTGGCGCAGGCCATCATGGAAGCGGGCGCGCCGCTCGGGCTGGCGCCGTATGGGTTGGAGGCGCTCAGCGTCATGCGCATCGAAAAGGGACACCCGGCGGGCAGCGAACTGAATGGGCAGACGACGGCGCGGGATCTCGGCATGGGTAAGATGATGTCGAGCAAGAAGGACTATATCGGCCGCGCGATGGCCGCTCGTCCCGCAATGATGGCAGATGAGAGGCCGGCGCTGGTCGGGCTGATTCCGCTCGACCCCGCTGCACGGATACGGTCCGGCGCGCATTTGCTGAAGCTGGGCGCACCAGGACATGCCGATCACGACCAGGGATGGATTACCTCGGCCGCCCATTCGCCTTCCGCGGGGGCCTGGATTGCCTTGGGAATGCTAAAAAATGGCCGTAATCGTCACGGAGAATGCATCCGAGCATACGATCCCATCCGTAACAGCGACACGGAAGTGACGGTCGTCGCCCCCTGCTTCCTCGATAGAGACGGAGTGCGTCTGCGTGGTTGATCAGATCGAACGGACGGTTGTGTACATTGCTATCGGGCCGGGCCAGGCGCAGGCGCTTGCCGCGGCCCTGGTTGCGATGGGGATGGAACTGCCGCGGATGGGGCGTTTCACGGAGGCGGGTGGATTGCTGCTGATGCGTCTGGCGCCAGATCATGTCCTCGCGATGCGACCCGGCGAGGATGGCGAACTGATGGACGAGTTGGCGCCGCTGGCGGCCGTGGCCGGGTTGATCGACCAGTCCGACGCCCGCGTTGCCATTCGTGTGGTGGGCGCGGATGCGCCGCAGCGCCTGACGCGGCTGCTGCCGATCGACCTTCATCCCGACGTGTTCGGCCCCGGGCGGTGCGCGCAGACGGTGATGGGGCACCTCACCGTGCTGGTGATCCGCCGCGATGCCGAGACGTTCGAGATCCTATGCGGCCGTAGCTTCGCCGCGAGCTTCTTAAGGACCGTCGATGCCGCCTTGGAGAGCGTCGCCGCGTAACGCTATAACGCGATCTGAGCGCCCTTAGCTCAGTTGGATAGAGCGGCGGCCTTCTAATCCGCATGTCGGGGGTTCGAATCCCTCAGGGCGCACCCTCTTAAGTCATTGTCAACATTGAGATTTGTCAACACTCACGGCAAAAAACCCTATTTTGATTGGGTTTGGGTTGCAATTTGAGTGTGATGGCAGTGTGATGAGTTTTCGGGACAGGGATTTCTAGCCTCGTAGCATCAGGCTTTCTGAGCATCAGGTCGAACCTGCGGTTCGTCTGGATGGGTGGTGCCCGCCTACGGCGCACAGAGTTGCCTCCCGCCGCGTGCCGCGACGGTCGGCGCGTCGATAAAGTCTGAAGGTTGATAGGGGATTACAGG
>JAYVEG010000019.1:0-2071 GCA_043748985.1 Rhodospirillales bacterium | reverse complement strand
TGTCGAGCCTACCGCCCAGCGCCGCGTTCCTCGACGTGCTGGCCGCGGACTGGCTCGACCGTGCCGCCCACGATCCGGTCAAGGCGGCCGACGGCCTGATCTTGCTGCCTACCCGGCGGGCGGCGCGTTCACTGGCCGAGGCATTTCTGGCCCAGACGGATGGCCGCCCGCTGCTGCTGCCCCGCATCGTGGCGTTCGGCGCGATCGACGAGGCCCCGATGGCACTGTCCGGCGCGCTCGACCTGCCGCCCGCCGTCCCCACGGCCCTTCGGCTCGCGCAGCTTACGCGGCTGGTCATGGCGCTGGACGGCCGTTACGGCGCGCCGTCTACCGCCGACCGTGCCTGGCCCCTGGCTGCCGAGTTGGCGTCGCTGATGGACGAGGCGGAGCGGGCAGAGATCGACCTGGCATCCGTGCTGCCGACCCTGGCGGCGGAGGACTACGCGACGCACTGGCAAGTGACCCTGGACTTCCTGGGCATCGTCACACGCGCCTGGCCGGCCTGGCTTGTGGACAACGCGCTGATGAATCCGGCCGCGCGCCAAGTGGCGCTGCTGGACGCCCAGGCGCTGGCCTGGGCCGAGTCGCCGCCATTGCAGCCCGTGCTGGCTGCTGGGTCGACGGGTGCGATCCCGGCGGTGGCCCGGCTGCTGCGGGTCGTGGCGGGGCTGCCGCAAGGACGCGTGGTGCTGCCGGGCCTCGACCTGGATTTGCCGGAGGCGGCGTGGGAGGCGTTGGATGACAGCCATCCCCAGGCAGGGCTTCGGCGGCTGTTGACGCGGCTGGGCGCCACGCGCGGCGACGTACAGGGTGGCGCCATAACGGGGCGCGCGGCGATCTTGAACCGTGCGCTGCTGCCGGCGGAATATCTCGACACCTGGCGCACGGTGTTGCCCGCGGCCCCCGACGGCATGTTCCGCCTGCGCCCAGCCGACCCGCAGGAGGAGGCGGTCGCCATCGCGCTGATCCTGCGCGACGCCATCCAGACGCCGAACGCCCGCGCGGCACTGGTCACACCGGACCGCGACCTGGCGGGTCGGGTGGCCGCCGAGCTCCTCCGCTTCGGCGTCATCGCCGATGACAGCGCTGGCGAGCCGCTCGCGCACACGCCGCCGGCCGTGTTCCTGCGCCTGCTGGCCGAGGCGGTGGCGGAAGGCTTGCGCCCCGTGCCGCTGCTGGCGCTGCTGAAACACCCCTTCGCGGCGGCGGGTCTCACGCCCACCGCTTGTCGTGCCGCTGCCCGCGCGCTGGAACGGCACGCCTTGCGCGGACAGGCGCCAAAGCCCGGGATCGACGGCCTGCGCCTGGCGGCCAAGACGGACGAGGACGTAGCGTTCGTCGTATTGCTGGCGGACGTGCTGGCCCCGCTGCTGGCCATCGCCGCTTCGGACCGGATCGCGCCCGCGGACGCGCTGACCGCATTGCTGCAATCCGCCGAGGCGCTGGCCGCAACCCCGGACCGTCCGGGCGCGCGCGTCCTGTGGTCCGGCGAGGACGGGCAGGCGCTGGCCGCGCACCTCGCCGAGCTGCTTGCGGCGGTCGCTGTATTGCCGGCACAGCCGCCGGGTGTGCTGCCCGGCCTGCTGGACGCGAGCCTGCAGGGCGTCGTCGTGCGCAGCCGCCGGGCCTTGCGGGGGCGGAATGGCGAGGCCGAGCACCCACGCGTGTTCATCTGGGGTCTGCTGGAAGCGCGCCTGCAGGCCGCTGATATCGTCGTGCTCGGCGGGCTGGCGGAGGGCGTGTGGCCGCCCGCATCGGACCCGGGGCCGTGGATGAGCCGGCCGATGCGCTCGGCCGCCGGATTGCCGTCGCCGGAGGAGGCGATCGGTCAGATGGCGCATGACTGGCTGATGACCGCCTGCGCCGCGCCCACCGTCATCTGGTCGTGCGCCCGGCGGCGTGATGGCGCGCCCGCGGTGCCGGCGCGCTGGATGGTGCGGCTGGAGGCGATGCTGCGCGGCGCGGGTGCGGCGTTGCTGGATCATCCCGCCTGCCACTGGGCCCGCGCGCTGGACCAGCCCGCCGGTGAGCCGCTGCGCCGCTCGCCACCCGCGCCGTGCCCGCCCGTCGC
>JAYVEG010000018.1:0-7148 GCA_043748985.1 Rhodospirillales bacterium | reverse complement strand
TGAGGTAGCCGATCCCCGAGCAGAACACGACTGCCGCGGCGAGCACGAGCCACAGCCGCTCGCGGTAGTGGGCCAGCAGCAGCTCCTCGTCGGCGCGGTCCATCGCCACTTGCAGGACTCGCCCGTCCGGGTCGCCAGCGTCGGTCGCCACCCGCGCACTCAGGGTGTCGAACATCATGCCGGAGGCGGTGCCGACCTCCCCACGCACGCCGTCCATCGATTGGGGCAGGGCAGCGGCCGGGAAGGCGGCAGTGGGCAGCACCTCGCCCATGCCAGGGGTTTCCACAAGGGTCCGGCCCTCGGCATCAACGACGCGCACCCACGTCTGCTGTGGCGAACGATACGGGTAGGCGGGCGTCGGCGTAGCCGTACCATGCAAGCGCAATTCACCCGATGCGTGCAGCACCAGGCGCAGGTCAGCGACGGTGTTGACGAGCGCCCGCCTGTCCTCGGCGTCGAAGCTGGCCGCCAGCACCCAGTACAGGAATCCGGTCGCGGCCAGGATCAGCACCAGTGCAGAGCCGGCGTACCAGGCGGTGAGCCGCACGACGATTGAGCCGGCCCAAGGTCGGACAATGGAACCGGCCCAGGGCCGCAGGCGGCCCCAGCCGAACCGCGGCGCGCGGCTAGGAGCGGTCTTCGAGGACATAGCCGATGCCCCGCACGGTATGGATCAGCTTGACGTCAAATGGGTCGTCCACCTTGGAACGCAGGCGGCGGACATGAACGTCGAGCACGTTGGTGCCCGTGTCGAAGTTGATATCCCACACCTGCTCTGCGATCAACGTACGGGAAAGCACGTCGCCGGCACGGCGAACCAGCAAGGACAACAGCAGGAACTCCTTCGGCGTTAGGTCCAGGGGGCGGCCGCGCCGTGTCGCCTTGTGGCGCTCCACGTCGATCTCCAAGTCCACCACTTGCAGCGCCGCAGCCTGCCGCAGCGTCCCGCCACGGCGCAGGATGGTGCGGAGCCGCGCCAGCAGTTCCGAAAAGGCGAATGGCTTGACCAGGTAGTCGTCGGCGCCGAGTTCCAATCCGCGCACCCGGTCGGGCACGCCGTCGCGCGCGGTCAGGAACAGGACCGGCACCTGATTGCGGCGCTGGCGCAAATCGCGCAGCACCGACCAGCCATCCTGGCCCGGCAGCATGATGTCGAGAATAACCAGCTCATATTGTCCGTGCCGTGCCATGTAGGCGCCGGTCTCGCCATCGGATGCGATGTCGGCAACGTATCCGTTCTCCTCCAGCCCCCGCTTGAGGTATGCGGCAGCCTTGGCTTCGTCCTCGACGACTAGGATCTTCATGACCGCCACCCTAGCAGGAGCGCCAGGCTGCCACCCAGACCACTTCGATCTGGCGGCGAATTCGGAGCAGAGCTGCGTCGTTTCGACCTTAACTTCTGGTCCGCAGGCAACGCGATGCGAGCGCGTCGAACGCCGCCTGCAGGACACCCCTCTTGAAGGGCTAACCGTGCGCGAGGCAGTCGGGTCATTCGAGGTCAGCGTCAGCTCCCTTCGCTCCCCGCTTACAATTACGGAGGCAGCTACGGATCAGGCCAAACTGACCCTACCGCTTTCCCGTTTCACCCCGGCCAAACCGGTGCACCTGTGCGGCTGTGCCCGTGGCAGCTTCCTTCGACAACGGCAGTGGTGGGGCGCTGCGTCAGTGCCCGTGGTTCTCTCCCTCGGTCGGTAAAACGACCAGGTGCCCATGCCGCACGTCGCGTGTCGATATGCCGGGTTGGTGGTGCGTTGCAGGCCGTTGCCTTTCTCGCGCCCTCGCACGATGTTAGCGACATGCGTCCCCGTCTAATACGCTGCCTTGTGTCCATGCTTGTTGCCCTCGCCTTCGTGGGTGGTGCGACGATGCAGGCCATGCCGCCGACCGATGTGGCGCATGCAGCGGTGCCGGGCTGCGCCGAGATGGCGATGTCGCACGATACGGATGCACCCGGCTCGTCCAAAGGGATGACCCCTGACTGCGTCAAGTCGATGCAGTGCCTGGGTATTCCGACCAGCCCAACGCGGATGAGCATGATCGAGGCGCCGATCAGCTACGGACCCGTCGCCTACTGGTCCATCGATCGACCCCTGAACGGCGTATCGGTCGCGCCTCTTCCGTCCCCGCCCAGATCGATCTGAGACCATCAGCGCGCCTGGGGCGCGCTGTTTCCGTATGCCTGCATTCCAGGGTGGCGCCCTCGCGCGGCCGGACAAATGCAAGGCGTCTCATCGGACTTTAGCCTTCCGGCGCCAGCCGGGCGGCAACTGGGAACTACATCATGATTCGTATCCATTTGAAACTCGCCGCCCTGGCGATCGCACTCAGCGTTGCCCTGGCGTCCTCTCCTCCGGTCCTGGCCGCAGCGAGCGACTACCGCTTCGAACTCGCCGGAAAGCCGCAACCGGCCCGTGGCGGCAAGAGCGTGGTGTCGGTTCGCCTTGTTCACATCGCCGACGGCAAGCCCGTCACAGATGCCGTCGTGTTCGAGGGCAAGGCCGACATGGGGCCGGCCGGGATGGCGACCATGACGGCCCCGGTCAAGATCATGCCGGCGCAGGGCGGCGTGTATCGCTTCGAGGTCGAGCCGGGCATGGCCGGCACCTGGGCCATCAACCTTGCGGCGAAGGTGCAGGGCGAGGCCGGGACGGTGCGTGGATCCGTCACGGCCGAACTGGTGAAGTGAAATGCGCCCCCATACCCTGGCACTCCTGTTCGGCATGCTTTCAAGCGGCATGGCGTCCGCGCAAATCCCCGTGCCAGGAGCGACGGCGGAGAGCCTACTGACGCTCGGCCGCCAATTGAGCCCGGCACTTCGTGCGGCGGCGCTGGACACTGAAGCTGCGGCCGCACGGGCGAGTGGTGCGGACCGGCTCGACGATCCAACAATCAGCGACAGCTACCAGTACTACAAGGACCCCGGCGTGTTCAGCGCGCACACGGTCATGGTCAGCCAGTCCTTCCCGCTCTGGGGCAAGCGCAGCCTGCGCCGACAGGCTGCGCTGGCGGATGTCGATGCCAGCCGCGGGCGGGAACGGGCAGCCCAGGACGAGCAGGACGAGCGGATCAAGGTCGCCTTTGCGCAGTATTCCCTGCTCACCCGAAGCCTGGCGGTCAATCGGGATATCGCGGAACTCGCACGCCGGATGAAGGGGGCAGCCTCCGCACGGTATGGCCAGGGCGGAGGCGACCAGCTCGCTATCATACAGGGGTTCGGGGAGGAGACCGCCGCCAAGACCGAGGCCGTGCGGCTTGAGGGCGCCAGGTCGGCAATCAAGGCCCGCCTCAACGCACTGGTCGGCCGCCCGGCCGGCGCCGACCTGGCGGAACCCGCTCGGCCAAGGCCGATGCCGCACGCCGAGCCGGTGCTGGCGACGCTCATCGAGCGGGCCCGGCTCGGCAATGCCACCCTGGCCTCCAGCACTGCCGTGATCTCTGCCGCCCGAACGCGGGCTAACCTGGCTAACAAGGCCTGGTATCCTGATGTGACGCTCGGCGCAGGGCCGCTGATCCAGACGAACAACCGCCCGGTCGGGTTCGCGGCAACTGTGGGATTGAACATCCCGCTGCCATGGGGACGGGCGGCGCCGGGGCAGCAGGAAGCCGCGGCCCAGCTCGGCGCCAGCCAGCAACGCTATGAGGCCAGCCGCATTGAGGTCGATGGCGCGTTAGGCGAGGCGGTGGCCCGGCTGCGCGCCGCAAGGGCCACGCAGGCGTTGTTGCGCCGCGAGGCCGCCCCTCAGGCCCGGGCCGGGTTCCAGGCGGCGCTGGCCGGCTATGGCCAGGGCCGGGGCGAGCTTGCGGCCGCGATCACCGCGCAGCGCCAGGTGCGGGAGGTGGAGCTGCGCCTTTTGCAGGCGCAACTGGACGAGCAGGTCGAGGTCGCGGCCATCGAGCGCCTGATCGGCGGTGACCTGTGACGCGCCTCCGCCTCCTGGCCCTGCTGCTGCTCGTCGCGGCGGCCCCGGTATCCGGACGCACGCCGCTCTACTACCAGGACCCCGACGGCCAGCCCGCCTATGCCGCCGGACCGAGCAAGGCGGCCGATGGCCGCGCCTTCGTGCCGGTGTTCGCGGACGCGCCCGCCGCTGCAAGCCCGGCCGCGGGCACGCCGACGCCTCCCTCGGCACCGGCATCCGGCAGCAACCGCATCCTGTTCTACCGCAATCCCATGGGCCTGCCCGACACCTCGCCGGTGCCGAAGAAGGATTCCATGGGCATGGACTACATCCCCGTGCGCGAGAACGAGGCGGCCGAGGCCGGCGCGGGCCTGGTCACGATCGCGCCGGGTCGGATGCAGGTGCTTGGCGTGCGGACCGCCCCCGTCGAACGCCGGGAGGCGCTGGCGCGGACCCTGCGAGCGACCGGCACCGTGCAGTTCGACGAGCGCGGGATGGCGGTCGTCAGCACGCGCGTGGGCGGCTGGATCGAGCGGCTTGAGGTCGCCGCGACGGGCGAGGCAGTCAGGCGAGGCCAGGTGATGGCAGAGATCTACGCGCCGGACCTGGTCGCGTCTGAAGAGGAATACCTCGTGGCATCTCGGATGGGGATGGCGGCTGCCTCCATCCAGCGCCTGCGCGCGTTGGGCGTGCCCGATGACGAGATCACCCGGCTGCGGCGGACCGGAAAACCCGCCCAGCGCATCCCGGTGCTGGCGCCCGTGGACGGGGTCGTGACGGAGAAGATGGTGGTGCAGGGCACGCGGGTCGGGCCGGACCAGCCTTTGTTCCGCACGGCCCGGCTATTTCCCATCTGGGTCATCGCGGAAGTCCAGGAGCAGGACCTGGGCACGGTCAGACCCGGCCAGCGGGCCAAAACGGCCTTCGTCGCCTACCCCGGGCGCAGCTTCGACGGCACGGTGGACTTCATCTACCCGAGCCTGACAAGCGACATTCGCACCGGACGGGTGCGGATCGTAATTGCGAACGCGGACGAGGCGCTCCGGGCCGGCATGTTCGCCAGCGTTGAGATCGCGAGCCCGGTGGGCGAAGGGGGGCCGGTGCTCACGGTGCCGTCCTCGGCGATCCTGGACAGCGGCAACCGCCAGGTTGTGCTGGTCGAGCGTGGCGAGGGGCGGTTCGAGCCGCGGCCCGTTCGCCTCGGCGCCCAAGGGGATGCCCAGGGGGATGGCACGACCGAGATTCTCGATGGCCTGACGACCGGGGAGCGGGTGGTGGTCGGCGCTAATTTCCTGATCGATGCCGAAAGCAACCTACGCGCCGCCCTCCAGGCCTTCACGGCCGGGCAAGCGGGGGGCAAACCCCAATGATCGCCCGTCTGATCGCCGCATCGGCGCGCAACTGGCTCCTGGTCGTCATCGCGACCGTCTTCCTGACGGGGGCCGGCCTCTGGGCGGCGGTGGAGACGCCGCTCGACGCCATCCCCGACCTCTCGGACACGCAGGTCATCGTCTACACCGACTACCCCGGCCAGGCGCCGCAGGTGGTCGAGGACCAGGTCACCTATCCGCTCACCACTGCGCTGCTTGCGGTGCCGCGGTCCAAGGTGGTTCGGGGCTTCTCGGCATTCGGGGCGTCGTTCGTCTACGTCGTGTTCGAGGACGGGACCGACCTCTACTGGGCGCGCTCCCGCGTGCTGGAATACCTCAACTTCGCCCAGAAGCGCCTGCCGGCCGGGGTCACGCCGTCGCTCGGCCCCGATGCGACCGGCGTGGGCTGGGTCTATCAGTATGTCGTGCAGGGCAACCAGCGGACTCTGGCCGAGCTGCGCAGCATCCAGGACTGGCTGATCCGGTTCCAGCTCACCAAGGCGTCCGGCGTGGCGGAGGTGGCCTCGGTCGGCGGCTTCGAGAAGCAATACCAGGTCGTCGTCGATCCCCGGAAGCTGCAAGCCTTCGGCATTCCGCTGTCGCGGGTGACGGAGGCGGTGCGCGGCAGCAACCGCGACGTCGGTGGCCGCACCATCGAGATGACGGAGACCGAATACATGGTTCGGGGCCGTGGCTACCTGACCGGGACGGGCGACCTGGAGCGGGTGGTGTTGCGCGCGAACCCGAACGGGACGCCGGTGCTGCTGCGCGACGTGGCCCGCGTGCAGCTCGGCCCCGACGAGCGGCGCGGCTTGTCGGAGCTGGATGGCATGGGCGAGGTGGTCGGCGGCATCGTGGTGAAGCGCGACGCGGCCGATGCGCTGACCACGATCCGCAGCGTTAAGAAGCGAATTGCGGAATTGCTGCCGAGCCTGCCCGAAGGCGTGACCATCCAGGCGGTCTACGACCGGTCCGAGCTGATCGGCCGGGCCATCGCCAACCTGCAGCGCACGCTGATCGAGGAGAGCCTCATCGTCTCGCTCGTCTGCGTCTTGTTCCTGCTGCACGTCCGCAGCGCCCTGGTCGCGATCCTGACGCTGCCGCTCGGCGTGCTGCTAGCGGTGCTGGCGATGCACATGATCGGCATCGGGTCCAACATCATGAGCCTGGGTGGGATCGCGATCGCGCTTGGCGCCATGGTCGACGCGGCGATCGTGATGGTCGAGAATGCCCACAAGCATGTTGAGCGCCTGAAACCAGGTCAGCCCCGTGGGCCCGCCATCATCGCGGCGGCGCAGGAGGTGGGTCCCTCGCTGTTCTTCAGCCTGTTGATCATCGTCGTGTCGTTCCTGCCGGTGTTCGCGCTGGAGGGGCAGGAGGGCCGGATGTTCAAGCCGCTGGCCTATACCAAGACGTTCGCGATGGCGGGCGGCGCGATGCTCGCCGTGACGCTCGTGCCCGTGCTGATGCTGGCGTTCATCCGCGGCCGGATCGTCCCGGAGGGGCGTAATCCGATCAACCGGGCGCTGATCTGGCTCTACCGCCCGCTGATCCGCGGGGTGCTGCGTATGCCGCTGCTGCTGGTGCTGCTGGCCGCGGCCGGCGTCGCCGCGACGGTCTGGCCCGCGCGCCAGCTCGGCAGCGAGTTCATGCCCGACTTGAATGAGGGCACGCTGCTGTTCATGCCCGTTACCCCGCCCGGGATGTCGATCACGAAGGCGGCGGAACTGCTGCAAACCCAGGACCGGATCATCCGCACCTTCCCCGAGGTGGCATCGGTGTTCGGCAAGGCGGGCCGGGCCGCGACGGCGACCGATCCGGCGCCGACGGAGATGTTCGAGACGCTCATCAACCTCAAGCCGGAAGCGGAGTGGCGGCC
>JAYVEG010000017.1:0-2071 GCA_043748985.1 Rhodospirillales bacterium | reverse complement strand
CGGGCCGGCGCGTATGCCCAGCGCCTGGCCCCCTACGGTTTGCGCTGGTTCGAGGAGCCGTGTGCGCCCCAGGCGTTTGGTGATTTCGCAGCACTCGGGCGGGACTACGCGCCGCCGCTGGCAACGGGCGAGAACCTGTTCTGCGCCGCCGATGTGGAGAACCTGTTCCAGTTCGGCGGCTTCCGCATGGACCGCGATATCCTGCAGGTTGACCCACCACAGGCTTTCGGCATCGCGGCCTATGCCGGCATCGTTCGGTCGCTGGAGGAACGGGGCGGCAGCCGCGCCCGCGTGTTCCCGCATGGCGGAAACATGATGTCGTTCCACGTGGTCGCCGGCCTCGGTCTGGGCGGGTGCGAGGCCTATCCCGGCGTGTTCGGCGCGTTTGGCGGGTTCGCCGACGGCATGCAGGTGACGGATGGCATGCTGGATCTGCCCGACGCGCCCGGCATCGGGTTCGAACGGCAGCCGGCACTGTTCGCCCTGATGCGGGAACTGGCATGAGTCGTTTCGCTGCCAACCGCGACTACCTCGCGGGCATCACCATGGCGCTGATCGGCGCGGGCGCCGTCGTCGAGGGGCAGTCGTACGGCATCGGCGGCCTGAGCAACATGGGATCCGGCTTCTTCCCCGTCATGCTCGGCGTGGGGCTGATTATATTGGGCGGGCTCATGGCCGTGTTCCGCGCGCCGGCACCGGCGGACGCCCACGCCGCCCATCCGCCCGACTGGCGCGGCGCGGTGGCGATCACGGCGGCGGTCGGCCTGTTCATCGCGCTGGCCAACTCCGCGGGGCTGCTGCCGGCGACCTTCGCCTGCGTATTCGCCGGCGCGCTCGGCACCCGCAGCACGACGCTGCGGGAGGCGGCACTGCTGGCCGCCGGCGTGAGCGTGTTTGGTATCCTGCTGTTCTCCTTCGGGTTGAAGGTGCAGTTCCCCGTCATCCGTGGAGTATTCTGATGGAGAACGGTCTGGCGGGGCTTGCGGGCCTGGCGCATGGCTTCTCGATCGCGCTCGAGCCGCACAACCTGCTGTGGTGCTTCGTCGGCGTGCTGGTGGGCAATCTGGTGGGCGTGCTGCCGGGGATGGGGGTGCTGTCGTCGATCAGCATCCTGCTGCCGTTGACGTTCTCGATGCCACCGGTGGCGGCGTTGCTGATGCTGGCCGGGATCTACTACGGCGCACAGTATGGTGGGGCGATCTGCTCAATCCTGCTCAACCTGCCGTGCCACCCACCGCATGCGGTGACCTGCCTGGACGGTTACCCGATGACCCAGCAGGGCCGCGGCGGCGTGGCGCTGGGCATCACGATGCTGGCGGCCATCATCGGGGCGGCGTTCGGCATCGTGCAGATGATCTTCATGGCGCCCTACATCGCCGACATCGCGTTCAAGTTCGGCCCGCAGGAGATATGCTCGCTGATGCTGCTCGGCCTGCTCGCCGGCTCGACGCTGGCGAAGGGTTCGCCGATCAAGGGTGTGTCGATGACGCTGCTGGGCATCCTGCTCAGCCTGGTGGGCACGGACATCAACGCGGGCAACGAGCGGTTCACGTTCGGCTTCCTCGAGCTATCGGACGGGGTGGAGCTGGTGGCCATCTCGCTGGGGCTGTTCGGGATCGCGGAGTTCCTCAAAAGCGTCAACGGCGCCGCCCCCGTGGTGCGGGCGGTGCGGCTGGGGTTCCGCGACCTGCGTCCCAGTCGCGCCGATCTGCGCCGCGCGCTGCCGCCGATCTTCCGCGGCACGGCGATCGGCAGCCTGTGCTCGCTGATCCCCGGCACGGGGCCGACGATCGCATCGTTCATCGCCTATGCCGCAGAAAAGAAGATCTCCCGCACGCCGGAGCGGTTCGGTCACGGCGCGATCGAGGGCGTGGCGAGCCCGGAGGCGTCGACGCATTCGGCCGTGCAGGGCGACTTCATCCCGACGATGAGCCTCGGCATCCCCGGGGACGCCGTGATGGCGCTGCTGCTGGGCGCGCTGATGATCCACGGCATCCAGCCGGGGCCGCGGCTGATCGTGGAGCAGCCGGACATCTTCTGGGGGCTGATCGCGAGCTTCTGGATCGGGAAC
>JAYVEG010000016.1:0-2077 GCA_043748985.1 Rhodospirillales bacterium | reverse complement strand
CTCGATGCTCGCCAGCCCCGCGAGGCGCCTCACCCGCGCCCAGCACCTGGCCAAATTCCGCCGTTGCTGGAGCTTCGCGGACGCATCTCTCACCGATGTCGCGCGCGACACAATGATCGAGCGCGTCGATGTGCTCGAGACGCTCGACGACGTGGCCGAACTTGTCGCCGGTAAGATCTCTTAGGGCAGGCCGAGCCGTCACGCGCCTCGTCCCGCGCGGTCCCCGGCGGCAGTCTGCCACAAGCCCGCTTGGCGTGGACCGGCTTTCGCATACACTGCGCCATCGCAAGGGACATCCGATGACGCGCATCGCCGCCAGCCTGCTCGCCGCCACCCTGCTCGCCACCACCCTGCTCGCCACCGCCACCGCGAGCGCGGACGCCGCCAGTGTCACCATCCCCGTGCTGGTGCCGCTCACCGGCTTCCTCGCGGTCGAAGGCGCCAGCCAGCGCAACGGAGCCATCCTGGCACTCTCCGCCCCCCCCGCCGGGGTCACCACGAAATTCGACGTGTCCGATACCGGGGTTTCGCCCGAGGTCGCGGTGAACGCGCTCGAACGCGCGGCCGGCGACAATCCCATCGCCATCGTCGCCCCCATGCTCGGCACCCAGATGCTGGCCATGATGCCGGTCGCCAAGGAACAGAAAATCCCGCTGCTGACCATCTCCGGCACCGCCGCGATCACCCGCCAGGGCAACCCCTACATCTTCCGTTTCTTCCCCGACGATGCCACCACCAAGAACGCCCAGGTCCGCTACGCGCTGGAGGCCAAGGGCATCAAGAAGCCAGCCGTGATCTACCAGACCACCGCCTACGGGCAGAGCGGCCATGTCGAGATCGTGAACGCGCTCAAGAAGGCCGGCATCCCACCGGTCTACGAGGAGGCGCTCGACGTCGCGGTCAAGGACATGGCGCCAGTGCTGGCCAAGGCGCGCGCGGCCGGGGCCGACGCGCTGCTCCTGCACCTCCATGGCGGCCCGAGCGCGCTCCTGCTCAAGGCCGCCGCCTCCGCCGGGCTCGGCCTGCCCATCATCGCCGGCTCCGGCCTGTCGCAGCCCTCGACCATCAACTTGCTGGAACCAGCCGAGCTCGCCGGCGTCTGCGCCGAGACCAGCTCCTCCCCCGCCTCGGCCGAAACCCCGGCGATACGCGGCTTCCTCGAGGCCTACCGCAAGAAGTTCAACGCCGACCCCGACGGGTTCGCGCTGGCCCAATACGACGGCACAATGATGGCGCTCGAGGCCGTCGCCCGTGGCGCCACGACGCCCGCCGCCCTCACCCAGGCGCTGGCCTCGACCAGCTATGCGGGACTGGCGATGACCTACAAAAGCAACGGCCGCGGCGACATGGCCCATACCGCCGTCATCATCTGCTACGACGGCAAAAGCCGCATCCCCGCCGTGGTCGCGCACTACGCGAACGAGGCGTCCGACTAGCCAAAGCGTGCTCGCCCTCCAGCTGCTGTTCAACGCCCTGGCGCTGGGCGCCGCGTACGCGCTGGTGGCGCTCGGGTTCGTGCTCATCCTGAACGCGACCGGGGCGGTCAATTTCAGCCAGGGCGACCTGGTGATGGCCGGCGGCTATGGCGGCATCGCGCTGTTCGCGTGGTGGCCGGCGCCCGGCATCGTGCTGTTGCCGCTGCTGCTGGCGGGCATGGCCGCCCTCGGCCTGCTGGTCGCCCTGGTGGCCTACTTCCCGCTGCGGCGGCGCCCACCCGAGGCGGTGTTCATCAGCACCATCGCCGTTGGCATCATCCTGCAGAACGCCGCCAACCTGTTGTTCGGGCCGGAGCTCCGGCGCACCCCGGCCCTGCTCGGCGACGGCGAGTTCCACATCGGCGCGCTCGTGGTGAGCCCGCAATCCCTCGCCATCATCGCCGTCGCCGCCCTGCTGATCGCGGCCCTTCACCTGCTGTTTTCCCGCACCCAGTTCGGCCGCCGGCTGCGCGCCACCGCCCAGGACCGCGAGGTCGCCGCCACGCTCGGCATCCCGGTGGACGCGAAGGTCGCCGCCACCTTCGCCGTCGGCGTGGCGCTGGCGGGTGCCGCCGGTCTGCTGCTCGCGCGCGGCTTCTTCG
>JAYVEG010000015.1:0-20069 GCA_043748985.1 Rhodospirillales bacterium | reverse complement strand
TGGGGGCCACGGTCGATATCCTGCAGACGAACGACGTGGTCGCCGGGCTCGCGAAGGCGGCGGTGTTCGGGTTCGTCATCGCTCTGATGGGCTGCTTCCACGGCTACAACAGCCGCGGCGGCGCGCAGGGCGTGGGTGCTGCGACGACGAACGCGGTGGTGGCCGCCAGCATCATGATCCTCGCCTTCGACTACGTCATGACCGAATTGTTCTTCGCGCGATGAGCGAGGCGGCCGGAAGAAAAGCCATGGGCATGGACGCCAAGGTGCGGGTTCGCGGCCTCAAGAAGGCCTTCGGGACCAAGGTAGTGCTGGACGGCATCGACCTCGACGTCGCGCCAGGAACCTCGCTGGTGGTGATCGGCGGGTCCGGCAGCGGGAAGTCGGTGCTGCTGAAGTGCATCCTCGGACTGATCGAGCCCGACGCCGGCTGCATCGAGATCGATGGTCGCGACGTGTTGACCCTGCCGCGGCAAGATGCGGAACGGGCGCGTGCGGTGATCGGCATGCTGTTTCAGGGCGGCGCCTTGTTCGACAGCCTGCCGGTCTGGCAGAACGTCGCCTTCGGCCTGCTCGCCCGGCGCAGCGTGACAAGGCCCGAGGCGCGCGAGCGTGCCAACATGGTGCTGGCGCAGGTTGGGCTCGACCCCAGCGTGGGCGACCTGTCGCCCGCCGAGCTGTCCGGCGGCATGCAGAAGCGCGTCGGCCTGGCCCGCGCCATCGCCAGCCAGCCGGACATCCTGTTTTTCGACGAACCGACCACGGGCCTCGACCCCATCATGGGCGCCGTGATCGACGGGCTGATCGTGGACTGCGTCAAGCGTCTCGGCAGCACAGCCATCACCATCACGCACGACATGGCGAGCGCCACCCGCATCGGCGACCGGGCCGCGATGCTGTTCCGCGGCAAGCTGGTCTGGCAGGGCGCCGCTGCCGATCTGATGAACAGCGGCAACGCCATGGTGGATCAGTTCACCCACGGTCGCCGCGAAGGCCCGATCCAGATGGAACTGCGGCGGTAGATTTCGCCGATCAGGTTTGTGGTATCGTGGCGACATGAGCCAGATCCCGAAGCTCCACCGGTATGGTCGGACAGTCGCCCATATCCACGAGGTCGTCGAACGGCATCGCTTGCCTGATTTCGTGACCGGTGTGGACGTTCGCCTGGGCGACTTCGATGGCGACCCTGCACTGTGGGTCGCCGTCCGGCTGGCCCACGGCATCGCGGCCCCCGGCCCGGAACGGGCTGCCCTGGAGAGTGCGCGAAAAGCCGTGTTTGACGACTTGTTGGAAGAGATCGAAGACCGCTGCCCCTATTCTCGCTTTCAGGTGCGGAACGACCGGCCTGCGTCGCTCTCTTGATCGACCCCTCCGAATTACATCGCCTTGGTGTCTGGCTGATTGCGCCTCCTGATGCGTCCGAGGTCGCGATGCGGCGCGGCGTTTCGACCCTCTACTACGGACTGTTTCATCGCTTGTCGTCGGCAGGCGGTACGCCCTTCCGGGGCGGCGGGTTGCCGCCCGTTGCCCAGGTTATGCGGGTATTCTCACATACGAGGATGCGGAAGGTCTGTGACGCCTATGCCAACTCGCCGAAGCATCCGATACAGCTACCGTTTGACGACCTCGTGGCGGGCCCACCCGACCTACGGCTCGCCCAGGTCGCAAACGCCTTAAACCGGTTTCAGGAAGCGAGGCACCGAGCCGATCATGAGACCGCGACCAGGTTCGATCGTTCCGAGGCGCCCGTGCTGCTGGAAATGGCAGAATTCGCGCACCGGAAGCCCGAAGAGCTGACTGGCCTGCCGCAGACCGCCGTCTTCCTAACCGCCCTCCTGCTCGCAGACCCCAGGACCCGGCGTGGCTAAGCCCGTCGCCCGCTACGTCTGCCAATCCTGTGGCGCCACCTACTCGAAGTGGGTCGGCAAGTGCGAGGCCTGCGGGGAATGGAACACCCTTGTCGAGGAAACCAGCGAAGCGCGCCCCAACGCCCCCAAGGCCGGCGTCGGCCGCAAGGTCGCGTTCGTCGGCCTGCAAGGCAGCACGGCACCGCCACCCCGCGCGCAGGCGGGCATTGCCGAGTTGGACCGCGTCCTCGGCGGCGGCTTCGTCCCGGCCTCCGTCATCCTCGTCGGTGGCGATCCCGGCATCGGCAAGTCGACCCTGATGCTCCAGGCCGCCGCCCGCCTCGCTCGCACCGGGCGCAAGGTCATGTACATCTCAGGCGAGGAATCCATCGACCAGGTGCGGATGCGCGCCCGCAGGCTCGACCTCGCCGACGCCCCGCTGCAACTTGCCGCCGCCATCAACGTGCGCGACATCGCCGCCACATTGGAGGCCGAGCCCGACCTTGCCCTCGTCGTCATCGACTCCATCCAGACCATGTGGCTCGATACGATCGAGAGTGCGCCCGGCACCGTCGGCCAGGTGCGCGCCACCAGTTTCGAGCTGATCCGCCTGGCCAAGGCCCGAGGTTTCGCGCTGGTGCTGGTGGGACACGTCACGAAGGAGGGCTCGATCGCCGGCCCCCGCGTGCTCGAACACATGGTCGACGCCGTGCTGTACTTCGAGGGCGACCGCGGCCACCAGTTCCGCATCCTGCGCGCGGTCAAAAATCGGTTCGGCGCCACCGACGAGATCGGCGTGTTCGAGATGACCGAGGCTGGTCTGGCCGAGGTGCCGAACCCCTCGGCCCTGTTTCTGGCGGAGCGGCGCGGCAACATCGCGGGGTCGGCGGTGTTCGCCGGCCTCGAGGGCACGCGCCCCGTCTTGCTGGAGGTGCAGGCGCTGCTGGCCGCGAATTCCAGCGGGTCGCCCCGGCGCTCGGTCGTCGGCTGGGACAGCGGTCGGCTTGGCATGCTGCTCGCGGTTCTGGAGTCGCGCGCCGGGCTGCGGCTTTCCGGCTCGGACGTGTACCTCAATGTGGCCGGCGGGCTGCGGGTGAACGAACCGGCTGCCGACCTTGCCGTGGCCGCCGCCCTGGTCTCCGCCGCGACCGAAACGCCCACCAGCGCTGGCATGGTCTACTTCGGCGAGATCGGTCTGTCCGGAGAGATCCGCCAGGTCGCCCAGGCCGACGCACGCCTCAAAGAGGCGCAGAAGCTTGGGTTCGAGGCCGCCACCCTGCCTCGCCGCATCGCCCGCGGCGGCAAGAAGCCCGCCTCGCCCGAGGGGCTGCGGCTGGACGAGTTGGGCCATGTCACCGACCTTGTCACGGGCTTCGCTGGACGCAAGCCAGCCATCCAGAAGCCTGTCACGGAATAGTCTCCGTTTACCCAGGCCCCGCCCCGCCCTATATGCACAGTATCATGTGTCGGAACGCTGTATGAACTGGGTGGACCTCGTGGTCCTGGCAGTGCTCGCGCTGTCTGGCCTACTCGCATTCATGCGCGGCCTGGTGCGGGAGGTGCTGGGCCTAGGCGCCTGGGTCATAGCAGGCGTCGTGGCAAGCCCGTACGGCGCAATGCCTTACGTGCAACCATGGATGCGCCAACAGTTCTCGGATCCCACGACCGCCGACCTCGTGGCCTTCGGCAGCGTGTTCGTCGTGACGCTGATCATATTGTGGATGCTGGCAAGCGCCCTTAGTGCCGCAGTCCGCGGCTCGGTTCTGGGGGGGCTCGACCGCACGCTCGGCCTCGTGTTCGGCCTGGTACGCGGCGCAGGCTTGGTCGCTGTGCTGTATGTCGTCGTCGGAATGGCGGTGCCTGCCGAACAATGGCCGCCCGCCGTGACCGAGGCCGCGTCGCTCCCCACGGTCTATCGCGGTGCCGAATGGATCGCGGCACAGATACCGCAAGCCTACCGTCCCACTGTCGCCCCGCCGCCCACGGGTCGTCCGACCACCTCGGCATCCTTGCTGCAACCCAAACCCGCCGGACGCGCCCTCGGCCCGCGCGCTGGCAGGGATTAGGAGAACCGCCATGCCAGTGATGGATGACGACACGCTGGATGACGACAAGCTGCACGAGGAATGCGGCGTCTTCGGCGTCTGGGGCGTCAGCGACGCCGCAGCCGTCACCGCACTCGGCCTGCACGCGCTGCAGCACCGCGGACAGGAGGCCACGGGGATCGTTGCCTATGATGGCGATCGGTTCCATATCCATCGCGGTCTGGGCCTGGTGGGCGACAATTTCGGCCAGGCGAAGGTGATCGCCTCCCTGCCCGGCCAGAACGCCGTGGGTCACAACCGCTATGCGACCACCGGCGACACTATCCTGCGAAACGTCCAACCTCTCTACGCCGACTTCGTCTTCGGCGGCTTTGCGGTCGCGCACAACGGCAACCTGACCAACGCCGTCGCCCTGCACAAAGCGCTCGTCCGCCGCGGCTGCCTGTTCCAGAGCACGACCGACAGCGAGGTGTTCATCCACCTCATCGCCATCAGCCTGTATTCCACGGTGGTGGACCGGCTGATCGATGCGCTGAAGCAGGTCGTTGGCGCCTACTCCCTGGTCGCCTTGTCCAACGAGGCCCTGCTCGGCGTACGCGACCCCCTCGGGGTCCGCCCGCTCATTCTCGGCCGGATTGGCAACTCCGGCACCGGTGGCTGGGTGCTCGCATCGGAGACCTGCGCGCTCGACATCGTCGGCGCGGAATTCGTCCGCGACGTTGAGCCCGGCGAGATCGTGGTCATCGACGACCGCGGCGTACGCAGCATCAAGCCGTTCGGGGCCACGAAAAGCCGGTTCTGCGTATTCGAATACATTTACTTCGCCCGCCCCGATTCCGTCATGGAAGGCTCCCCTGTCTACTCCGCCCGCAAGAGCATCGGCGCCGAGCTGGCCCGCGAGAGCCACATCGATGCCGACGTCATCGTCCCGGTGCCCGACAGCGGCGTGCCCGCGGCCATGGGCTACAGCACCCAATGCGGCATCCCGTTCGAGCTGGGCATCATCCGCAACCACTACGTGGGCCGCACCTTCATCGAACCCACAGACAGCATCCGCAACCTCGGCGTGAAGCTGAAGCACTCTGCCAACCGCGCGGTCATCGAGGGCAAGCGCGTCATCCTGGTGGACGACAGCATCGTGCGGGGCACGACCAGCCGCAAGATCGTCGAGATGGTCCGCGCCGCCGGGGCCGCGGAGGTGCACATGCGCATCTCATCGCCGCCCACCACGCACTCCTGCTTCTACTGCATCGACACGCCGGAGCGCGGCAAGCTGCTGGCCGCACACCACACAGTCGCCGAGATGGCCCAAGCGATCGGCGCGGACAGCCTGGCCTTCATCTCGCTCGAAGGGCTGTATCGGGCGCTCGGCAAGCCGGGCCGCGATGACGCACGGCCGCAATTCTGCGACGCCTGCTTCACGGGCGAATACCCGATCCCGGTCAGCGACCCGGTGGAGAATGTCGATCGTCAGCTCAGCCTGCTGACCGAAGCCTGATGCTCGAAGGCACGGTAGCGCTCGTTACAGGCGCCAGCCGTGGCATCGGTCAGGCTGCCGCGATCGAGCTGGCGCGCCGCGGCGCACACGTGGTCATCACCGCGCGTACCGCCGGCGGCCTTGAAGCGACGGACGATGCCATTCGCGCGCTCGGCGGCATGGCGACGATCCTTCCGCACGATCTGGCCGACGGTACGTCCCTCGATCCGCTGGGCCCCACTTTATATGACCGCTTTGGCCGCCTGGACGTGCTGATCCATGCAGCCGGCGTGTTGGGCAAGCTGACACCGGTCGGGCACATCACGCCGAAGGATTGGGACACGCTGCTGGCCGTCAACGTGACCGCGGCCTGGCGGCTGATCCGCACGCTGGACCCGCTGCTGCGCGCCTCGGCTGCTGGCCGGGCGGTATTCCTCACGGATGCGCGGGCAGCCGCGCCCTGGGCCTACTGGGGCGGCTATGGCGCGACGAAGGCGGCCCTGGAATACCTGGTGCAGACCTGGGCACACGAGGTGCAGACGATGGGCGTCCGCGCCAACCTGTTCGATCCCGGCCCCGTCCGAAGCCGGCTCCGCACCGACGCCTTCCCCGGCGAGAACCCCGACACGCTTGCACAGCCCGGCGATGTTGCCGCCGCCCTGGTGGCCCTGTGCGAACCCGATGAAGCCCGCACCGGCCTGATCATCCGCCGGGCCAGCACAGCGAGCGCTGCCTCCTGAGTGGTCGGGCACGGGCACGGAGTGGTTCTGTGACACGGACTTAACTTTAATTGTCTCTTAACTTCAAATTGACTGGATACGCTTTGTCACAGCGGCATGCTATCGAGCATGAGTTGTGACTAGCAGTTGTCGAGTCACTGCCTGTTCGCATGCGAAGGAGTTCGGTTCGACCGTGCCGCCACTGCCATCCTGGAAGCGCCACTTAATGGCATTCGGAGCGGTGACTGGCAGGATCGGCGAACAATTCGCGCAGCGATCTTTCCTCAGCCGTATTGCCGATGTCGGCTCTGTGGGACTCAACAGCCTCTGCGGCATCCTGTTGCTCGGGAGCGTGCTCACCTTCGGCCTGGTCGGCTACACTGTTTCCGTCTCCGAGCGCGGCCTCGATGTCAGTACCAAGATCGAGGAAGCCAGAATTGCCCTCCTGCGGGAGCACTACGAGGAAACGCGCTACGGTGGCGAGTCGATCATAGAGGCCCGTGCCCGAGCGGCAGAGGCGCAGTCCGCCAGCCGTCAGGCGCTGCACCTGCTCTCCACCACCACGGATTCAACGCGGGGTCACCTGCGGATCAACGACGAAACCCTCGGCGAGCACGCACTACATGCCGAGGCGGTGAACCGCTTGCTCTCAGCCCTCGGCCCCGTAGACATGCGCACGATTGCGACACCTTCGACGCGCGCGCGGTTCCAGCTCCTTATCTCCGATGTCGACAGCAGCTTCGTTGCGGTGGAACGCAGCCTCGCCGACGCATCGGCCGAGGTGCTGACCGACTCGCGGGTGCGGATTAACAGTCTGCAAACCCTGCAGTCGATCGCGCTTGTCACCGGTCCCCTGTTGTTCATCCTGGGCCTCGGCGGTATCGCGTTCCTTGGCGAGGCGGTGCGCGCGGATCAGCGGCGGCGGCAGGAACGGGTGGAACGGGACGCCGCCGAGGTCTGCTTCAACGAACGCCGCTTCCGCAGCCTGGTCTACAACGCCACCGACCTGGTTCTGCTCTGCGACGCGTCGGGCCGCATCGTATTCGCGAGCCCCTCGGCGGAAAGCGGGTGGGGCCTGGTTTCCGGCAGCGTGCCGGGCCGATCGCTGATCGACCTTCTGGACGCCCCCGATCGTGCAGCCGCGGCCGAATTCGTGGCAACCGCGCCCACGGCCGACCGGCCGGCTGCGATCCGGCTGGAGACGCGGATCGCCGATGGCTTCGGCCAGTGGCAAGATGCGGACCTTGTGCTGCACAACCTTTTGTCGGATCCCGATGTCCAGGCAGTTGTCTGCGTCGCCCGCGATATAGGTCATCGCAAGGAGCGCGAGCGGTCCCTGCATGGCGCGGCCTTGTTCGATCCGGTCACCGGCCTGCCCAACGCCCGCCTTCTGCACGACCGCCTTGAACAGGCCCTGCTGCGCAGTCGCCGGCAGAACGCACTCGTCGGTGTTGTGCTGGTTGGCGCAGTCCCCGCATCGGACTCCACCTGGCCTGCGGGCGGGGTCGATATCGGCCTTGTGGAACGCATTGGCCGTCTGCGGGGCACCGTTCGCGTGACCGACACGATCGCGCGCCTGCACGACGACTGTCTGGCTGTGGTGCTTGAAAACGTCGGCGACCAGAACGCGATGCGTATCCTGGCCGAGCGGCTGGCCACAGCGGCCAACCACACCCTGGACGCCCACTCCGCCCAGCATGGCCACCAGTCACTACCGCCCGGACTCGGGATCGCCTTCGCGGCGGCGGCGGACACCGATGCCGACAGCCTGCTGCAGCACGCCCAGCTGGCGCTGGATCGCGCACCGCCCGGCGGATGGTTTCTGTTCGATCCGGCTCTGCGTGAACGCACCCTCGACCGGACGGAGCTGACCGGCGACCTACGGGCCGCCGACCTGCCGATCGAGATGGAACTGCGCTACCAGCCGGTCGTGCAACTCGACGGGCGGTCGCTTCTGGGCTTCGGCACCGGCATCGTCTGGGCTCATCCGGTGCAGGGCCCCATCGATCCAGGCGTTTTGCGGACCCTGGCGGAGGAGGCCGGGCTTGTCGTGCCGATCGGCCGCTGGGCCATCGAAGAGGCATGCCGCCAGCTCTCGGTCTGGCAGAAGCAGGCCCGGCTCGACCCGGCGCTTTCGATCGGCGTGAAGCTGCTCGCCGGTCACTTCCACAGCCCGTCGCTCTGCGCCGACGTCATCCACGCAATCGGCGCCGCGGGAATACGCGCCGCCTGCCTACAGCTCGAAATCCCGGAACAGGCTGTGCTGCAGGATATCGAGGCAACGGTGACCCGCCTGTGGGAATTGCGCGACATCGGGGTTCGCGTTGCAGTGGATGGGCTTGGCAGCGGCTACACGGCCGTGCCGATCCTGCGGCAACTGCCGGTCGATCTCCTGGTGGTCGACGTCGCCACGGCAGGGATGGACGATCATGACAGCATGGAGAAAGCCTGCGCGATGGCTGCGTTGGGCCGTTCGCTGCAGATGCAGGTGGTGGCCAACGGCATCGCGACCGAGGAGCAGGCCACATTGCTGATGTCATGGGGATGCGACGTCGGCCAAGGCGAATTGTTCGATCGGCCGATGAGCGCAGAGGATGCCACGCTGGCCGTCCGCAACGCTGCACGCGCCCGCGCGATCGGGATGGGCCATGGGCCAGTGGGCCAGCGGCTGCGTCTGCCGCCGCGTGATCCTCTGGCGATGCACGCGGCCGGGCACCGCCCCCGCCCCCGCCGGCCGCAGGGCGGCGAATGGGCGACAGATCGGGATATCGATAGTCCAGAGACAGGCAGAGGCCCCAACCCTCGCACCCGGCAAGGCGGCACTGCTGCCCATCGCAACGACGGGATCGACCAGGATGCAGAAGACGACCGCATTCACCAGCCTCGACCGTGGGACCGCTGAACCCCAGGCAAGATGACCAGCGACTTGTGATCACGCAGCAACCTACCACGTAGATGTCAAAGGCAAATGGCGAGCGATGATTCACTATCAGCTGATCTGTAGTCGCGATCACGCATTCGACGGATGGTTCCGCGATAGCGTGACCTTTGATGGCCTGGCGAAGTCGGCGTTGGTCGCTTGCCCGGAATGCGGTGATGTCACGGTGCACCGGGCCCTGATGGCACCAGCCATCGGACGAAAGCGATCGGCAGTAGCCCAGGGCCCTGCCCCGGTCGTTCCTGTCGAGCCGCCGCCCTCCGCACCCGCGACCGCTGTTGCCGGCACCGTCCTGCCCGATCAGGTGCGCGCGTTGCTGCAGCGGATGCGTGCCGAGGTCGAGAAGACCTGCGAACCCGTGGGAAACCGCTTCGCCGAAGAGGCACGGGCGATCCATCACGGCGAGAGCAAGGCGCGCGGCATCTACGGCGAGGCAACGCCCGAGCAGGCCGAGGCGCTGGCCGAGGACGGCATCGAGATCGCGCGGATTCCCTGGATACCCCGCGCCGACGGGTAACGCGTCAGGCCGCGTTGGCGTCCGGGCGACGGCGACGTGCAATTGCCAACGCGATGCCTCCGAACAGCAGCGTCAACGAAGCGGGCTCGGCCACGACGATCACGTCATAGCCGATCACGTCTAGCGCCTTGATATCCAGCGCCGTGATGTTCTGCGACACCCCGGCGGCCACTGCCGGATCCATCAACGATCCGGTTCCCTGCAGCCAGTGACTCGCCTGGTAGTTGTCGTTGGCGCCTGGCGAGAACTTAGCCAAGGAGGTGGCGCCTTTGTCCAACGAAAAGAACGTACTGCCCGTCGTGCTCGCACGGGTGTCAAACGAGGTGTAACGAAAGAGGTCAAGGACCGTGAGATCGCCGTTGAAGTCGAAACTCGAGACAAACCCGAGCGCATGACCGATCTCGTGCTCCGCCACGCCGATCAGATCGTACTGGCCTGCAGGAGTTCCGCCTTGTGCATCCCGGCCGGTGGAGAACGTGTAGTTGGTGGAGAACTCGATGACGGCATCGTTGCCCGTGAAGCTGTAGCCCAGCGCTTTTGCCTGTGCGGAGGTAAGTTCGAGGTTTGGCGTGGTTGGCGGAAGAGCTGCGATCGAGGCGACCGCCTTCGCATCGTTGGCGTCTTTGGCGTCGGTGCCGAGCGCCGCCACGACGCTGGCGGTCGGCAATGACTCCAACGTAAGGTATGTGCTGCCGAGGATACCCGAGCCCAGCGAAACGAAGCCGACCTGCAGGTTGACGGTGATGGGATCGGATAATACGGCCGACCACGCGGTGGCAGCCGTGTTGAACGCCGCGGCTTGGGCCGCCGACAAGGACGCATTGGCGGCGGTGGTAATGTTGAAGGTCAACGCTGAAACGGGGGAACTCCACCCGAGTCCCAGGCACGCACAGACCGCGACCGGTCGCAAAAAATGGAATATCCCGATGCTCCGCATGACGTAACTGCTCAACCCCCACCACGCGTACTGCGTCGCACCAGGAATGCGCACGCTTGACGGTCGTGAGTCTATGGGTTCGTGAGCAAAGAGGCTACCGGCTTACCAAGCCAAGTAGGGCGTCGGGAGGTCGCGCTGCGTCAGTTGGGTGTGGCAGCGCCTTCTGGAACTGCGTTGCGGACGCGGTGAGTGACCATCCGCTCATGCAACCCGCGGATCGTGCGAGAGCCTGTCGTCGTGCAAAGGAACGGTAGAAGCGCGTGGACCAGACACGCAAGACCGCCCAGCATCATCGCAATACCGAAGCTTCCGGCAACGGCGAAATGCTCGGCATAGCTCTCACCGACATCGTTGGGATGCTTGGTGAACGAAATTGCCATGGGGCCGCACTCCTGTGTTGCAGTCCAGGATGACGGCCAACGACAAACATTTTGTTGCGAACATCCAGTCATTTCCGGATGGTCACGCAATCCTGTTTCGTGAAGGTGCGGTATGACGCAATCACATGCCCTCGATGACATAGATCGCCGTTTGCTGCACTGGCTTCAGCGCGACTCCAGCATGCCGGTTGCCGAGCTTGCGGAAAAAGTCGGCATCTCTGCCTCACCATGTTGGCGCCGGGTTCAGCGTCTGACAGAACAGGGCGTCATCCGCGCCCGTGTCGCCCTTCTCGACCCGGCAATGATCAACGCCGGCGTCAACGTCTTCGTCGCCGTCCGCACCAACCAACATCGCAAGGAATGGGCCGACGCGTTCTGCGCCGTCGTGCTCGAAATGCCGGAGGTCGTCGGCTTCTTCCGCATGGCGGGCCAGGTGGACTATCTGCTGCACATCGTCGTGCCCGGGATCGATGCCTACGACGACGTCTACAAGCGCCTGATCGCGAAGATCGACCTGTACGACGTCAGTGCCAGCTTTGCGATGGAGGTGCTGAAATCGACCACCGCGCTGCCGCTGGACTACGCGCCCCGAGCGTGAAACCCGCTATTCCACTGCGTTCCGGAGCGCTGCCCCCGCGGCGAGGGGACAGAGCGGCAGCGCCGCAGCAAACACCGCGCAGAGCAACAGGAGGTGCGGCCGGGCGGTCAACCCGGCGCTGCTCGCCTCGACCGAGGCGGCACCGAAGATGAGCACTGGGGTCATCAGCGGCAGCACCAGCAACGGCAGCAGCACGCCGCCACGCCGGGCGCCCACCACGATGGCCGCCCCCATGGTGCCGAGCAGCGACAGCGCCAACGTTCCCGGCAGCAGCCCGGCCAGCAGGACCGGCACCAGCTCCCCGGGCATCTGCAGCATCATCGCGACGGGGCCGGCCGCCAGGAGCAGCGGCAGCCCCGTATTGGTCCAGTGCGACAGCGCCTTCACCGCGCCGACCGCAGCGGGCGCCAGGCCCGCCAGCAGCAGCTGGTCGAGCGACCCGTCCTCGGCATCCGCGCCGAACAGCCGGTCGAGCGGCAACAGCGTCGCCAGTAGCGCCGCCACCCACACGATGCCGGGCGCGATGCGCGCCAGCGTCTCAGGCGCCGGGCCGATCGCCAGCGGGAACAGCGCTGCCGCCACCACGAAGAACAGTACCGCCGCCAAGGTATCGGCGCCATGCCGCAGCGACAGCCGGATCTCGCGCGCCAACAGCGCCCTCAAAAGCCGCTCCCCCCGCTCGCCACCAACCGGAATTCCTCCGCATCCGGCAGCGGTAGCGGCAGGTGCGTCGCCGCCACCACTGCGCCGCCCTGCGCGCGATGCGCCGCCAGCAGCCCGCCCAGCGCCTCGACCGATGCAGCGTCCAAGCCCAACGTCGGTTCGTCCAGCAGCCACAGCCCGGCGCCCCGCCCCGCCAACCGCGCCAGTGCCACCCGACGGCGCTGCCCGGCCGACAGGAACCGCACCGGCACGTCGATCAGCCCGGCGAGACCCAAGGGCACGACCGCGGCATCCGAGGCCGCCGGAAACGCCAGGTTCTCCCGCACCGTCAACCCCAGCTTCAGCGCATCGAGATGCCCGAGATACGCAAGATCGGCGCCGGGCTCCGCAACATCCGCCCCGCGCCAGTGAACCGACCCCGCATCCGGCCGCTTCAGCCCGGCCAGCAACCGCAGCAGGGTGCTCTTGCCCGCGCCGTTCACCCCCAGCAGCAGCAGCGCCCCGCCATCAGCCATCGAGAGCGACACGTTCCGTAATACCAGTCGCTCGCCCCGGAACGCCGACACGCCATTTACAACGAGACCCGATACGGACGGCGACATGAAGCCCACCAGAAATGAGGCGCCCCGCGAGCACCAGAAGTGAGGCGCCCCGCGAGTGCGACGTGGACGCTGCCGCACCTGTATGGTTTAAGCCAGCCACCGACAAGACGGCACGCAATCCGACAGCAGCAAGGGCTCCCTGAGCGATGAACATGACCGGGCACGACAGCCTCAAGACACGCCAGACCCTCACCGCGGCGGGCAAGACCTACAGCTATTTTTCGCTGCCCATCGCCGGCAAGGTTCTCGGCGAAGACGTGAGCCGCCTGCCCGTCAGCCTGAAGATCCTGCTGGAGAACGTGCTGCGCTTCGAGAACGGCGCCAGCTACACCGTCGACGACGCCCGCGCGATCGCCGAATGGGCGAAGGCCGGCACCAGCACGCGTGAGGTGCCGTTCCGTCCCGCCCGCATCCTGATGCAGGACTTCACCGGCGTGCCCGCGGTCGTCGATCTCGCCGCCATGCGCGACGGCATCCTCCAGCTCGGCGGCCGGCCGGACCAGGTGAACCCGATGGTGCCCGTCGACCTGGTGATCGACCACTCCGTCATGGTCGATTTCTCCGCCAGCTCCGACAGCCTGCACAAGAACATGGACGCCGAGTTCTCCCGCAACGGCGAGCGCTACACCTTTCTGCGCTGGGGCCAATCCGCGTTCGAGAATTTCCGCGTCGTGCCGCCCGGCGCCGGCATCTGCCACCAGGTGAACGTCGAATACCTGGCCGAAACCGTCTGGACCGCGAAGGACGGTGACGAGACCATCGCCTACCCCGACACGCTGTTCGGCACCGACAGCCACACCACCATGGCCAACGGCATCGGCGTGCTCGGCTGGGGCGTGGGCGGCATCGAGGCAGAGGCAGCCATGCTCGGCCAGCCCATCGCCATGCTTATTCCCGACGTGATCGGCTTCCGCCTGGTGGGCGCGCTGCCCGAAGGCAGCACCGCCACCGACCTTGCGCTCTATGTCACCCAGATCCTCCGCAAGAAGGGCGTCGTGGGCAAGTTCGTCGAATTCTTCGGCCCCGGCCTTGCCGAGCTGTCAGTCGCCACCCGCCTGACCATCGCCAACATGGCCCCGGAATACGGCGCCACCTGCGGCATCTTCCCGATCGACGCGGCGACGCTCGACTACCTCCGGCTCACCGGCCGTGCCGAGGACCGCATTGCGCTGGTCGAGGCTTATGCGAAGGCCCAGGGCATGTGGGTGGACGCCAGCACGCCCGAGGCCGTCTATACCGACGTGATCGAGCTGGACCTCGTCACCGTGCTGCCCAGCATCGCCGGACCGAAGCGGCCACAGGACAAGGTGCTGCTGAAGGATGCCAGCACGGCGTTCAAGGCGGACCTGACGAAGGGCCTCGGTGTTGCAGCAAACGACGTGGGCACGAAGGTCGCGGTCGCCGGCAAGAATTACGAGATCACCCATGGCGACGTGGTGATCGCCGCCATCACCAGCTGCACCAACACCAGCAACCCCTACGTCATGCTGGGCGCCGGCCTGCTGGCGAAGAAGGCGCGTGCCAAGGGCCTGCATCCGAAGCCCTGGGTAAAGACGTCGCTCGCCCCCGGCAGCCAGGTCGTCACCGAGTATCTCGACAAGGCCGGGCTGAGCACCGAACTCGACGCGCTGGGCTTCCAGCTGGTCGGCTACGGCTGCACCACCTGCATCGGCAACTCCGGCCCGCTGGACGAGGCGATCGCCGAGGCCATCGAGGACAACAAGCTGGTCGCCGTGTCGGTGCTGTCGGGCAACCGCAACTTCGAAGGCCGCGTGCACCCGAACGTGCGCGCCAACTACCTGGCCAGCCCGCCGCTGGTGGTCGCCTACGCGCTGCTCGGCACCATGAACGAGGACATCACGACCGCCTCGCTCGGCACCGGCACGGACGGGCAGCCGGTCTACCTGAAAGACATCTGGCCCTCGAACAAGGAGATCTCGGACACGGTGGCCAGCGCCCTCGGCCGCGACCAGTTCATCAAGCGCTATGGCGAGGTGTTCCTGGGCACCAAGGAGTGGCAGGCGATCGAGGTCGACACCTCCAGCGAGACCTACGGCTGGAACGGCGGCAGCACCTATGTGCAGAACCCGCCCTACTTTGACGGCATCACCATGACACCCGTGCCCGTGACCGACATCACGGGCGCCCGGGTGCTGGCCACCTTCGCCGACAACATCACGACCGACCACATCAGCCCCGCCGGCAACATCAAGAAGGAGAGCCCGGCCGGCGACTACCTGGGCGAGCACCAGGTGATGCAGCGCGACTACAACAGCTACGGCGCGCGCCGCGGCAACCACCAGGTCATGATGCGCGGCACCTTCGCCAACATCCGCATCAAGAACGAGATGGTCGCCGGGGTGGAAGGCGGCTGGACCAAGCACCAGCCGAGCGGCGAGCAGATGCCGATCTACGATGCCGCCATGCGCTACAAGAAGGAAGGCGTGCCTCTCATCGTGTTCGGCGGCAAGGAATACGGTATGGGCTCGTCCCGCGACTGGGCCGCGAAGGGCACCGCCCTGCTGGGCATCAAGGCCGTCGTGGTAGAGAGCTTCGAGCGCATCCATCGCTCGAACCTGGTCGGCATGGGCGTCCTGCCGCTGACGTTCAAGGACGGCGCCACCCGCCACTCCATCGGCATCGACGGGACCGAGGTCATCGACATCCTCGGCCTGGAGGCTCTCTCGCCGCGGATGGACCTGATGCTGACGATCCACCGCAGCAGCGGCAAGACGGACATGGTCCCGGTGCTGTGCCGTGTGGATACGGCGGACGAGGCAGAGTACTACCGCAACGGCGGCATCCTGCAGTACGTGCTGCGTCAGATGGCGAAGGCGGCCTGATCGGCTCCCTCTCCCGCCTGCGGGAGAGGGCTGGGGTGAGGGTCGCGCGCCGCAAAGGCAAGACGTTGCCGCCTGCCGCCCCCACCCTTACCCAACTCTCTCCTGCCTGCGGGAGAGTGCTTTGAAATGGCGCGCCGGCCCGGAGGCCGACCTTTCCCGCCTTCCCATCAACCTCGATCTCCGCGCGATCAGCTTCGAGGAAGGCCTGCGGGCGGCCCTCGCGGTCGCCGCCACCATGGTGCTGTCCGAATGGGCCGGGCTGCCGGTCCTCGCGGAATCGGCGCTCGGCGCGCTGCTGACATGCCTGTGCGACGCTGGCGGTCCGGTCCGCCGCCGCGTGCCGGCACTGCTGGCCTTCACCGCCATCGGCGCCGCCGTCACCGTGGGGATGGGACTATTGCGACCGTTGGGCCTGCCGGTCGTCGTGCCGTTGGCCACGCTGCTGATCGCCCTGTTCAGCTTCGCCCGCGTCTGGGGCCAGGCGTCTATGCAGGTCGGCAACCTGCTCGTCGTCGTCATTGTGCTGTCGCTGGACCACGTCGAGAACCGGCCTCAGGCGCTGGAGCTGGGCGGGCTGTTCGGCGCCGGCTGCCTCTGGGCCCTGGCGTTGACGATGGTGATATGGCGCCTGCACCCGTTCCGCCCCGCCCGCCAGGCCGTCGCCACCGTGTTCCGCCGCCTCGGCCTGATGGTGGCCGACCTGGCGCCGCTGCTGGAGGGCCATGAAGGCCTCGATTGGGCCGGCCACGCCCGCGCCCACCGCCGCCATGTCCGCGACGGGATCGAGGTCGCGCGCACGCTGGTGATGGACACCCTACGCATCCGCGGTGGCGGCAGCGCACGAGCGAGCCAGTCGCTGATCCAGGTGGAGGCGGCGGACCAGCTGTTCGGCGTGCTGATCGCACTGGCCGACGTGCTGGAACACGCCGACACCACCACCCGCGAGGCCGCACGGCACGCCTTGCCGGCGCTGCGCCTGCTGCTGGCCGCCCTCGCCGACGCGACCGCCCGCGACCATGCGACGGACGACCCGGCCGTGCGTGCCATGACCGCCCGCCTGCTGGACGCCTTCGCCGCACTCGAATCGGTGCCCAACCTCGCCGGGCTGGCCACGGCCGTCGTGTCACGGCTGCGGGTGGCGCTGCTGCTGACGACGCCCGAGGGGTTGCTGCCGGGCCAGGACGGCACCGGCCGATCCGCGGCGCACTGGCTCGACCGCGTGCTGGCCCCGATCCGCGCCAATCTGCGCTGGGACTCCGCGGTGCTGCGCCATGCCGTCAGGGCCGGCGTCGTGGCCGCCCCTGCTTTGCTGTTCACCCTATCGATGGGCAGCATTTACGCGCATTGGCTGACGATCACGCTGGTCCTCACCTTGCAGCCCTTCTTCGCGCTGACCTGGCAGAAGGCGCTTGAGCGCAGCGCCGGCACCGTTCTCGGGGGCGTCGCTGCGGCCGCGATCGCCATCGTGGTTCATACGCCGCTGGCCACCGCCGCGGTGATGGTGCCGTTGGCCATCACGGCCTTCGCAGTGCGCGCGGTCAGCTTCGGTCTGTTCATGGCCTGCCTCACACCCATGGTGGTGCTGCTGAGTGAGCTTGGCCGCCCTGACACGAGCGAGTTCGTCATCGCGGCCGCCAGGGCCGGCTACACCGTGGCAGGGGGCGCGCTCGCCGTGCTGGGCGGCGCCCTGCTTTGGCCCAGCTGGGAACCCGCCCGGGTTCGCCAGGCGCTGGGTGCCGCCATCCGCGCCCATGCGGAGTATGCGGACCTGGAACTGGCGGCATTGTCGGCGCCGGACTCCGTGCCACAGGCCCGGCTGGAGGCGGTGCGCCGCGCGGCGGGCATTGCCAGCAACACCCTGGAAACCGCCCTGAACCGCGCGCTGCAGGAACCGCGGCAGCGGGCGCGGGCGGAGGCGGAGACGGCGCTGGTCGTCGATGCCGCCCTTCGCCGGCTTGCGGGACGTCTGCTCGCGCTGCAGCATGACCCCGCCCAGGCCGGGTCCGACCCGGCGCTGCTCGATGCATGGCGCCGCTGGATCGCCGATGCGTTCGCGGCCCTCGAAGCCGGTCAGGCGCCGCCGGCGGCCCAGCCCGTCGATCGCGACCACCCCGCACTCGGGCGCATGGCCCGGCAGATCGCGCTTATCGCGGGGGCACTCGGCGCAGACGATCCAGCAACCAGGACGCAGCGGCCAGCGTGAGCAAAGGCGCTATGGTGTAGCGGGCGCGGTTGTTCTCCAGCACGTCGAACGCGCTGGAGATCAGGAAGACGAACAGACCCGTCCACGTGATCAAAACCAACGCGATCCGGTCGGCATCAAGCCCGAGCCGTAGTCCACGCAACGCGGAGAACCCCGCCGCGGCGAAACCGATGCTGATAAGCAGCGACCCGTAGGAGACGCGGAGCAGGAAGAAATCCGGTCGCGCCGGGTCGAGCGAACTGCCGAACCAGGCCGCAGGCTGCAGCCCGAGCGTGGCGTTGGCGATCCGCGGCCAGGGCTCGATCAGCGCCAGGTTGCGTCTGATGTCCCGGAACTCGTTGGCCGGGCGATGGAAGTGGAACACGGAGGCGACGAGCACGATGGCATACATCTCCGGCGCCGCGCGCAAGGCGGCCACAGCGTCGGGCAGACGCAGGCGGCTCGCGACCAGCATGGCCTCGTGGTGCATGTTCGGCTGGCCGTTCGACTTGCGCGGCTCGTCCAGAACGGGCTCGCCGGTGTGCGGCACGGGCGGCAGCAGCGGCAGCAGACGCTCGATGGGTCCGAACGAGTCGATCGCGGCCAAAGGCGACAGGCGCCCGTCCGCGATCAGGGCGGCGCGCTGGTCGTCCGGCAGCTTCTCGACCGTGACGCCCACCAGATTCAGCACGCCCCAGGACGAGAGGCCCAGGAACCCGAACAGCACCATGTTCTTCGCCAGCACCGCGCCGATCGCCGCCGCCGGCAGCGCCGCGCCCACCAGCACGCGTCCCCGATCGCGGCCCAGCACCAGCGCCAGCACGACGATGGAGACGAACCAGACGGGATGGAACATCGACCGCGTCAGCACCACCACCGCGAGCGCCGTAAACCCCAGCGCCAGCAGCGGCGTGGCGCGGCGCACCAGCCCGGCATGGATGCCCCAGAACCCGATGCACAGCAGCCACGGCACCAGGCTGTCGTAGAACAGCTTCTCGTTGAACAGCAGCACATCGGGCGACACGCAGAACCACAGCGCCAGCGCCAAGGCGACACGGCGCGAGTCCAGCAGCGACGCCGCCAGCGCATGGAAGGCGAGGATGCCGGCCAGGCTGAGCGCGCCATAGGTCCATGCCATGACTATCGGGAACGCCGCATCCCCGGCTTGAAGCGCGGTGCCGATCAGCAGGTTGAACAGCGGCGGCTGGCCGTGGAGGTGGATCACGGTGGACAGCAGCCGGCTGCGGAGCAAGGCGGGGTCGGCGATCTGCCACCAGGTGCCGAGATTGTCGAAGTCGAAAGCCACACCCCGCAACAGCAAGGCAAGCCGGGCAGCGGCGAAGACGGCGATGATCAGGGCGGTGGCGCGCATCCGGGCTCCGACTCGGGCCGGTCGGCCCCTGAACCGGGTATCATGGGATAGCGGGCCGGGCCATCGCGCGCATGAGCGGCCGGACAACCAGGAGTGCGGCCCCGCCGAACCCGGCCATGGGCAGGAACGCAAGCCCATGCCAGCCGCCGTAAAGCTGCCCGGTCAGCCACACGAGGGCCGCGGTGGCGGCGGAGAACCCGATCGCAGACATCAGCGTCTGCGCCATGCCCGCCCGGTGCGGCGCGATCCGTGCGAGCACCAGCATGGTCGACAGATGCTGGAACGCGAAGGTCGCGGCGTGCAGCGGCTGCAGCAAGGCCAGCATGGGCACGCTGGTCGCAAACGCCAGCGCGGTCCAGCGGACCATGCAGGCGATGGCGGCCACAGCCGTCAGCCGACCGGCGCCCAGACGCTGCACCAGGCCCCTGCCCCACAGGAACAACGCGATCTCGGCCACGATGCCCTCGGCCACCAGCAGTCCGATCACCGTGTCGCCCATCCCCGCCGCCCGCCAATGCAGCGCTGCGAACGCGTAATAGGCCGCGTGCGAACCCTGGATCAGCGCGGTCGCGACCAGCGCCAGGACAAAGGCGCGATCGTGGAACAGTGCCCCCAGACCGCCGATCCGGCGCGGTCCCGGTTCGATATCCGGCAGCCCCATGGCGAAGAATGCCGCCCCTGTGTAGCCCGCAGCCAGCAACGTCGGCACCAGGCCCGTGCCGCCCTGTGCCAGCGCCGCGCCCGCCCCAGCTGTCGCCACCATGTAGGACACCGATCCCCAGGCCCGTGTGGGCCCGTATTCCAGCCGCCCGGCCGACGCCAGCGCGAGCGTCAGCGCATCCAACAGCGGCGCCAGCAACGCCGACGCCATGCCGAGCAGTGCAGCCGCCAGCAGCAGCGAAGTCAGCCCATGCAGCGAGGGCAAGCTCGCCGCCGCCAGCGCCGCCATC
>JAYVEG010000014.1:0-2086 GCA_043748985.1 Rhodospirillales bacterium | reverse complement strand
GATGCCGTGCATCTCCATCCCGAACGCGACATTGCCCGCCGCCGTCATGTGCGGGAACAGCGCGTACGACTGGAACACCACACCCATGCGGCGGCGGTGCGGGGCGAGGCCGGTCACGTCCCGCCCATCCACCACGACGCGGCCCGCATCCGGCGTCTCCAGCCCGGCGACCATGCGCAGCGTGGTGGTCTTGCCGCAGCCCGACGCCCCGAGCAGCGCCACCAGGCTGCCACGCTCGACCGCGAGCGACAGATCGACCACGGCGGGGCGGCCGGCATAGGCGCGGGACAGGCCGTGCAGCGCCAGATGCGTCACGCCGGGATCAGCGGCCTCCGGCGGAGATCACCTCGCGCTTCCAGCGTTGGTTCCAGTTGTCGCGCAGCTTGATCATCTCGTTCCAGTCGAGCGGGATCACCCGCGCCTTGTACTGTGGCGCCGCGGCCGTGCGGTTCGCCGCCTCGGGCGCGATCTGGGAGTGCGTGTTGGTTGGCCCATAGAACATGCGCTCGGTGAACGCCTTCTGCGCCTCGGCGGAGAGCGCATAGGCCATGAACCGGAGAGCCGTGTCCTTGTTGCGGGCGTTCTTCACCACGTTGATGGTGTTGATCTGGAACACGGTGCCCTCGCTCGGCAGCATCACGCCGAGTTTGCCGTTCGAGCGGTCGTGGAACAACTGACCGCGCGCGTTCCAACTGGTCGAGAAGCTGACCGTGTTGTTCAGGACTACCGTGTTGCTGTCCGGCTGCGGATCGAAGGTCTGCACCGAGGGCGCGAGCTCCCGCAACTCGCGGAAAGCGCCGTCCGGCTTCCTCCAATCACCGCTATCGGCATGGGCGAGGATCGCGGTCAGCGCCAGGCCCTGGATGTTCGGCGGCGCCCCAAGCGCCACGCGCCCTTTCCATTTCGCGTCCCACAAAACCTTCAGCGATGTGGGCGCTGGCGTCACACCCTGCGCGTCGTACACGATGACCAGGTGGTCGAAGGTCACCCCCGGACCGCATCCGCCCGAGGCGGCGATGGCCTGCGGGTCGAGCTCGTTCAGCACCGGCATCATGGCCGCCGTGATCGGCTCGACCAGCCCCTCGGTGCAGGCGATAATCGAGGTCGTGGTGTCCATGATCGCGAGGTCGAGCTGCGGGTCGTTCTTCTGCGTGCGCAACTGGCCCAGCATGGTGGCCGAGCTGTTGCCGCCAATGAACTCCACGCGGTCGGCGCCGCGCTTGTTGAACGGCTCGATCACGGTCTCGGTGTAGTTGTCCTTGAAGATGTCGGAGTAGCTGAGCAGCCGGGCCGGTTCCGCGTGGGCCTGGCCGGCCAGCAGGGTCGCGAGCAACAGCGGGGCGAGGCGGCGCATCGGCACTCTCCGTGGGTGGATTGTTTCGAGCTTACGCATGATCGATGCCAGCTACGATCCAGCGCGCACGAGGGCGGTCGCGCCGCTACGCTCGCCGAGCTTCTCGCCGGCGACGATGCGGGCCTGGAACTCCAACCCGGCGGCCTGGCGCTCGATCGCCCGTCGCGCCTCCGCCTCCGCTTCGTCAGGAGGCAGGACGAGCACGCCGGTATCGTCGCACAGCACGGCATAGCCCGGCAGCACCACGGCCCCCCCGATGCTGACAGGTTTGTTGAGTTGGCCGCCGAGGTCGTAAACCCGGGTCGTGATCGGCGCCATGCCCCGGCACCACATCGGAAAATCCGAGGCCTCGACCTCCTCAAGATCGGTGCAGGGACCATCGACCACGCCGGCCCGGGCCCCGGCGGCCTTGGCGGCGACGGTGACCCCGCCGCCCCAGCAGGCATGACGGTCGTCGCCGAGGCGGTCCACCACCAGGATGTCGCCGGGCCGCAGCAGGCCGAGCGCATGGTGCAGCAAGGTGGAATCCGGCCCCGGGATGGCCAGTGTCACCGCGGTCCCGGCGACGCGCTTGTGGCGCAGCAGCGGCTGGATGCGGCGGTCGCAGAACCCCCAATGCCGCCAATGCCCGATGGTCGCGGTCTCCGCCTGCTCCAGCAGGCCGACCACTTCGGCGCTGATCTGGGCGGGCATCGGGCCGATCTCGTATTTCGCCATAAGCGACTCCTGTGG
>JAYVEG010000013.1:0-2089 GCA_043748985.1 Rhodospirillales bacterium | reverse complement strand
CGACCGTTGCCTCGCTCAACCCAATGATCCCGTCTGCATCGACCCTGCCCCGAAACACCGCACTTGCGAATGACCGCCCTGCATCGCCGCGTCAACCCGGCGCAAATCCGTGCGCGGCCGATGTGACGCAGCCGCCATCGAAGGAAACGCCGTGATCGCGCCCGCAGCCTGGAACACCGCCCGCTGCTGCCATGCCCGCTGCTGTGCCGGCACCTCGACCCGGCCGGTCACACCTTGCTGGCTGCGACCATGGCTCCCGCTGCCCGGGGTCGTTCCCGCCCCGGGGCAGACGTTATGAGATAGGTTCGATCTCCCGCAAGCTGCCCGGCCACGCCCTCAGGTCCAAGGTGTGCCCAAGGTCACTCGTCGCCGCACGTCCGGGCCGGTCAGATGTCCGCGTAGCAGTGCGTCTCCGCTGCGCCCCCGGGGTTCGTCACCGCACCCAGATGCGCTGGGCCCACGGTTTGCGCGTACTTCCAGATCGCGCCGCTGTTGTAGTCCGTGCCGCGCGGCACCCAGGCGGCCCGGCGCGTTGCCATCTCCGCCTCGTCGATCAACACTTCGATAATCCCGGCATCGGCATCCAGCCGGATCCGATCGCCGTTCTTCAGCAGCGCGATCGGACCGCCCACGGCCGCCTCCGGCCCCACATGCCCCACGCAGAAGCCGCGCGTCGCGCCGCTGAACCGGCCATCCGTGATCAGTGCGACATCCTCGCCCATGCCCTGCCCGTAGATGGCGCTGGTGGTGCTCAGCATCTCCCGCATGCCGGGGCCACCCTTCGGTCCCTCATAGCGGATCACGATCACGTCGCCTTTCTTGTACGCCCGCGCATCGACCGCCGCGAAGGCTTCTTCCTCGCTGTCGAAGCACAGCGCAGTCCCCTCGAACTGCCGCACCTTCATGCCGGCCACCTTCACGATGCCGCCGTCCGGCGCCAGGTTACCCTTCAGGCCGACGACGCCGCCCGTCTCGGTGATGGGGTTCTGCACAGTGTAGATGACGTCCTGGTCCTTCGGGAACGTCACGTGCGCCAGGTTCTCCGCCAGGGTCTTGCCGGTGACGGTCATGCAGTCGCCATGCAGCAGGCCGCCATCGAGCAAGGATTTCAGGATGACGGGAATGCCGCCGATCTTGTGGACGTCGAAGGCGACGTACTTCCCGCCGGGCTTCAGGTCGGCGATGTAGGGGGTGCGGCGCATGATCTCGACCACGTCGTCCATCGTGAACTTGATCCCCGCCTCATGCGCCATCGCCGGCAGGTGCAGGCCGGCGTTGGTGCTGCCGCCGGTGGCGCCGACGACGACGGCGGCATTCTCGAAGGACTTCAACGTGACGATGTCGCGGGGGCGCAGTCCGCTCTCGACCAGCGCCATCACGGCGCGACCGCTTTCGACGGCCCAACGGTCCCGATCCTCGTAGGGCGCCGGGGCCCCCGCCGAACCGGGCAGAGCCAACCCGATCGCCTCGCTGACGGTCGCCATCGTATTTGCCGTGAACTGTCCGCCGCACGCGCCGGCGCTGGGGCAGGCGACGCATTCAAGCTCGAACAGCTCTTCGTCCGTCATATTGCCGGCAGCGTGTTGGCCGACGGCCTCGAACACGTCGACGACGGTCACGTCCTTGCCCTTGTACGTTCCCGGCAGGATGGAGCCGCCATACATGAACACGGCCGGGACATTCAGGCGCAGCATCGCCATCATCATCCCCGGCAGGCTTTTGTCGCAGCCTGCCAGGCCCACGATCGCATCGTAGCAATGGCCGCGCATCGTCAGCTCGACGCTGTCGGCGATGATGTCGCGCGAGACCAGCGAGGATTTCATGCCCTGGTGGCCCATCGCGATGCCATCGGTGACGGTGATGGTGGTGAACTCGCGCGGCGTGCCTCCGCTTTCGATGACCCCCTTCTTCACGCTCTGCGCCTGGCGGCTGAGCGCGATGTTGCAGGGTGCGGCCTCGTTCCAGCACGTCGCGACGCCGACGAAGGGCTGGTTGATCTCGTCCTCGGTCAGGCCCATCGCGTAATAGTAGCTGCGATGCGGCGCGCGCTCCGGCCCGACGGTGACATGCCGCGATGGCATGTGAGACT
>JAYVEG010000012.1:0-2100 GCA_043748985.1 Rhodospirillales bacterium | reverse complement strand
GCGGCCGCCAGGGCTCCACTTCACTTCCACCGAAGATGGCGTTCTGGCGCCATGCTGTCGATCTTCCGTTGGGCCGGCCGGCTGGCGGCGTCCAGGGTAGCCCGGTGAGTGTGGCGGCCGAGGTGCAGGCCGAGCTGGCGGCAATCCGCCGTGACATCGAGGCCGCCTTTCGCGACAGGATCGAGGCGGACATCGCCGCCGGCCGGATCGATCAGGCTGTCGATGCGGACGCTATTGTCGGTTACGTCGCCGCGATCATCCAGGGTCTGTCCGCGCGCGCGATGGCGCCGTGCGCGAGACGCTGGTGCGAACGGCGGACATGGCGATGCTGGCCGGGTCCCGGGCCGGGCGCGTCTATTCCCCCTCCGCCCGCAGCACCCTCAGGTCGCAGCCTTCGTCGGCCTGCGTCACCTGGTCGACGATCAACCGGTCCCAGCCGCGCTTCGGCTTGATGGGCGGTGTCCAGCGGGCGCGCCGGGTTGCCAGCGTCGCCTCGTCCACCAGCAGCTCGATTTGTCGGTCCTTCACCGAAAGCCGGATCCGGTCGCCGGTTTCCGCCAGACCGAGCGGGCCGCCGGCGGCTGCTTCGGGGGTCACGTGCAGGACGATGGTGCCGAAGGCGGTGCCGGACATGCGGCAGTCGCTGATGCGGACCATGTCCTTCACGCCGGCGCGGCCGAGTTTCGTGGGGATGGGGAGGTAGCCGGCTTCGGGCATGCCGGCGGGGGTGAGGGGGCCGGCGTTCTTCAGGACCAGGATGTCGCCCTCGGCGACGTCGAGCGCCGGGTCGTCGATGCGGGCGGCGAGGTCGGCGGGGCCGTCGAATACCATGCAGCGCGCCTCGGTCTCGAACAGGGCAGGGGTGGCGGCGCTGCGCTTCAGGATGGCGCCGCGGGGGGCGAGGCTGCCGAACAGGGCGACGATGCCGCCCACGGGGCTGACGGGCTCCGCGCGGGCGCGGATGTAGCGGCGGTCGACGAAGACGGGCTCGGCCAGCCGCTCGCCCAGTGTGCGACCGGTCACGTCCAGCGCGTCCATGTGCAGCAGGTCTCGCAGTTCCCACAGCAGCGCGGGCATGCCGCCGGCCGCGTGGAAGTCTTCCATGTAGCCCTCGCCGGTCGGCTTCAGGTCCACCAGCACGGGGGTCGTGTCCGACAGGTGGTTCAGATGGTGCAGGTCGATCTTGATGCCGCGGCGGCCGGCAATCGCGGTCAGGTGGATCAGCGCGTTCGTGCTGCCGCCCAGTGCCAGCAGGACGCGGAGGGCATTTTCCACGGAGTGCCCGGTGATCAGCTGGCTGGGACGGATCGGGTTTTTCACGAACGCCATCGCCAGCGTGCCGGCGTCCTCGGCCGCGCGCAGCCGGTCCGCATGCACGGCCGGGATGCTCGAATGGCCGGGCGGCATGAAGCCCAGCGCCTCTGCGATGCACGCCATCGTGCTCGCCGTGCCCATCACGCCGCAGGTGCCGGCGGTGCTGGCGAGCCGCCCCTCGATCTCGTCGATGCGCGCCTTGTCCACCCGGCCCGCGCGATAGGCGGCCCAGTAACGGCGGCAGTCGGTGCAGGCGGCCAGCCGCTCGCCCTGATAGGGGCTCGCCAGCATGGGGCCGGTCACGAGCTGGATGGTCGGCACGTCGGACGAGGCGGCGCCCATAAGCTGCGCCGGCACGGACTTGTCGCACCCGCCCACCATCACGGCCGCGTCCATCGGCTGGCCCGCCAGCATCGCCTCGGTGTCGAGCGCGGCCAGGTTGCGGAAATGCATGGAGGTTGGGAACAGGCTGGGCTCGGACAGGCTGATGGTCGGGAAGGCCATCGGCAACCCGCCAGCGGCCAGCACGCCGCGCTTCACGGCCTCGATCAGTTCCGGCGCGGTGCGGTGGCAGTTGTTGAAATCCGACCCGGTGTCGACGATGCCGATGATCGGCTTGTCGAGCATCGCCTGCGACAGGCCCATGCTCTTGTAGAAGGTGCGGCGCAGATACAGCGCGAAATCGGGGTCGCCGTAGCCCGGCGTGTTACGGGCGAGGCCATGCTTTTTCGTTTCCATGCGGTCACTTTAGGCTGGTTCCGCAAACGCGCAAATCGCTGCGGGCCG
>JAYVEG010000011.1:0-7305 GCA_043748985.1 Rhodospirillales bacterium | reverse complement strand
GGTCGGTTCGCCATATCCAGGCGGTGTACGACACGCCGGCGCAGTATCACAACGCGATGGAGCCGCATGCGGTGGTCGCGTGCTGGGACGGTGACCGCCTGGTGGTCGATACGCCCAGCCAGGGGATGCACTTTGCCGTGGGACGTATCGCGGAACTGTTCGGGATCGACCCCGCCGGCATCCTGGTGCGCAGCCCGTTTCTCGGCGGCGGGTTCGGTTCGAAGGGGCTGATGACGGGCCCCCAGGTGCTGGGCATCATGGCGGCACGCCTGGTGAACCGGCCCGTCAAGCTGGTGTTGCGGCGCGAGCAGATGTTCGGTCCCGTCGGCCATCGGGCGCCGACCCGGCAGACCATCCGTCTCGGCACGGATGCGGCCGGCGAACTGACCGCGATCGGGCATCACACGCGCACCACGTCGAGCAGCTACGACGACTTCTATGAGCCCGCCGGCGGCGTGTCGCAGTCGCTGTATGCCGCCCCCGCCATCGCCACGTCGCACGATGCGGTACGGATGGATACCGGCACGCCCATGTTCATGCGCGCCCCCGGCGAGGCGACCGGCAGCATCGCGCTGGAAAGCGCGATCGACGAGATGGCGCTGGCCTGCGGCATGGACCCGCTGGCGTTCCGGCTGAAGAACTACGCCGAGGTGGAGCCGATCACGGGCAAGCCATACAGCTCGAAGGCGCTGCGGCAGTGCTACGAGCAGGGTGCGGCGCGGTTCGGCTGGGCCGGGCGGCCGCAGGCGCCGCGGATGATGCGGGACGAGACCGGCCTGCTGGTCGGCTGGGGCATGGGCACGGCGACGTTCCCCGTGGTGATGTTCGCGGCAAAGGCACGGGCGGTACTGCGGGCCGATGGCTCGGGCCTGCTGGAACTGGGGGCGCACGACATGGGGCAGGGCGCCTGGACCGCGTTCCCGCAGATCGCGGCGGACAGCCTGGGTCTCGACCATGACCGGATCGAGTTCCGGTCCGGCCATTCGGACCTGCCGGATGGCGGGCTGGCCGGTGGCTCCGGCCATACCGCGACGGCGGGCACCGCGATCCACGCCGCAGGGGCCGACGTAATCGGCAAGCTGGCGGACCTGGCCACGGGAAACCGGCGCTCGCCCTTGTTCGGGGCGGGCAATACCGGGGTGATCGCGCGTGGCGGCCGGCTGCATCGGCGCGACGACGAGGCCCGTAGCGAAAGCTACGAGGACATCCTGGCGCGCGCCGGGCTGTCGGAGCTGGAGGGCAACGGCAGCGGGGCCGCGGACCCGGTGGCGCAGGAAAACTATGCCATGCACGCGCATGGGGCGGTGTTCGCAGAGGTGAAGGTCGACCCGGATTTCGGCATGGTGCGTGTCAGCCGCATGGTCGGCGCGTTCGCGGCGGGGACGATCGTCAACCCGAAGCTGGTGCGCAGCCAGTATTATGGCGGCATGATCTGGGGGATGTCGTTTGCGCTGCACGAGCATGCGGTGATGGACAAACGGTCAGGTCGGCCGATGAACGCGAACCTTGGCGAATACCATGTCCCAGTGAACGCCGACGTGCCATCGATCGAGGCGATCCTGGTGGATGAGCGGGACGTGCATGTGAACGCGCTCGGCGTGAAGGGCGTGGGTGAGATCGGGATCACGGGGTCGGCGGGTGCGATCGCGAATGCGGTTTGGCATGCGACGGGGGTGCGGGTGCGGCGGTTCCCGATTTCGCTGGACCAGTTGATCTTGGGATGAGGCGCCTGGCGGATTGCGTCCGCCCTACGGGGTTTGGAGTACCCACCACACGCGTTCCGGCGTTGCGGGCATGTCGATGTGATCGACGTCGAGCGCGTCGGCCAGGGCGTTCATGACGACCTGCGGGGCGGCGATGGCGCCAGCCTGGCCGCTGCCCTTGGCGCCGAGCGGGTTGCGGGCGGTCGGGGTCTCGGCGAAGTGGATGTCGAGGTCCGGGAGGTCGGCGGCGCGGGGGATGGCGTAGTCGGCGAACGTGGCGGTGAGGAGCTGGCCGGAGCCGTCGTAGTGGACGCGTTCGTGCAGGGCCTGGCCGATGCCCTGGGCAAGGCCGCCCTGGACCTGGCCGGCGGTCAGCATCGGGTTGAGGAGCACGCCGTAGTCGTCGCTGGCGATGTAGCGGGTGAGGGTGTGGGCGCCGGTCTCGGGATCGACCTCGATCTCGGCAACGTGGCAGCCGGCGGGGAAGACGAATTGGTCGTTGGGATTGATGGCTTCGGCGTCCAACGTGCCGGGGGGCAGGGTTTTGACCAGGGTGGCGAGTGTCACTTCGCCGCCGTCGCGGGTGGCGAAGCGGCCCTCGGTGTAGTGAAGGTCGATCGGGGCGGCTTGGAGCAGGCGGGCGGCCTCGGTGCGGGCGGTGGCCATCGCGCCCTCGATCGCCATGCGCAGCGCAGTGCCGGCCATGACGAGGGAGCGGGCGCCCCCATGGCCGCTGCCACGGGCGATGAGGTCGGAGTCGGCCTGAACCAGGCGGAACGTCTCGATGGGCAAGCCGAACTCGGCGGCAGCGAGTTGGGGGAAGGCGGTCTCCAGGCCCTGGCCGTTGTTCTGCGTGCCGGTCAGAAGGTCGATCTGCCCCCCGGGATGGAACCGCACGGCCGCCCATTCGGTGGGTGCGCCGCGGGAGGTTTCGAGAAAGCAGGCGATCCCCTGACCGAGCAGCTGGCCACGGCTGGCGGCCTCGGCCCGGCGATGTTCGAAGCCCGCGGCATGCGGTGCGGCGGCGTCGATCGTTTCGACGAAGCGGCCGCTGTCCATGGGGATACCGAGCGCGGAGGTGTGCGGAAAGCTGCGGATCACGTTGCGGCGGCGGAGTGCCACGCGGTCGATGCCGGTGCGGCGCGCCGCGATGTCGACCAGGCGCTCGATCAGGTAGTTGGCCTCGGGCTTGCCGGCACCGCGATAGGCGTCGATGGGGACGGTGTGGGTGAAGGCGCCCCGCACGTCCATGAACACGGCCGGAATGGCGTAGACGCCGCCCATGGCAGAGGCAGGCGAGTTGGTATGCGCCCCGGGGCCGAGCGCGGAGACATACGCGCCAAGATTGCACAGGCTTTCGACGTGCAGCGCCAAGAACCGGCCTTCGGCATCCAAAGCGAGTTTCGCTGTCGTGCGATTGTCCCGGCCATGCACTGCCGACAAGAAGTCCTCGGTGCGGTCGGCGATCCAGCGGATGGCGCGGCCCAGCCGCCGGGCGGCCCAAAGCAGCGCGACGTATTCGGGGTGGACGACGTTCTTCATGCCGAAGCCACCGCCGACATCGGGGCAGACTACGTGGATCCTCTCGGGTGCCACGCCGAAACTGATGGCGAGGTCGCGGCGGAGGCCATGCACGTCCTGCCCGCTGAGTTCCAGTCGAAGGCGATCCGTCGCGGCGTCGTGGGAGGCGATGGCGCCGCGGGGCTCGAGCGAGGCCGCGACGACGCGGTTGTTCTCGAGCGTGATCGTCGCGGTTTGGGCGGCGATGGTAAAAGCCTCGGAGACGGCGGCCGGGTCGCCGCGCTGGAAGCGGTAGGCGAGGTTGCCGGGCGCTTCTGGCCATACGAGCGGGCCGGCCGGGGCGTCCGCAAGGGCGGCGACGGCGGGCAGGATGTCATAATCGACGAGCACGGCCTCGGCCGCGTCGCGGGCGGCGGCGAGGGTGTCGGCGACGATCAGGGCCACGGGTTCGCCGACATGGCGGGCATGGCCGTGTGCGAGGGCGTGGCGCGGCGGGACGATGAGCGGCTCGAGCGAGGCGAGGACCATGGCGCAGGGGATGGGGCCGATGCCGTCAGCCAGAAGCTGGGCCGCGGCGAACACGCCGTGGACGCCCGGCATCGCGGCTGCCGCGGCAGTGTCGATCGTGCGGATCGCGGCATGGGCGTGCGGCGATCGGACGAAGACGGCGTGGAGCTGCCCTGTGGCCGGGCTGTCGTCGATATAGCGCGCGGCGCCCCGCAGGAATCGGGGATCCTCCAGGCGGCGGCGGGAGCGAAGGTCCATCGGGGCTGCGTCCATGGCGGTGAGCCTACCCGAAATTGGGCCCTGTCGTCATCGGCGCGCACGCGCATTGGTTGCGGGCACCCGGATTGCGGCATGGGGAAAGCAGCGCCACGAACCGGGCTCGTGCCGGCGTATCAGTGTCCTGGATGATTTCAGTCTCTACGACCCAGGGCTTCTGCTGCTTGCCGTGATCACGGTCCTGGTTCTGGTTGTCTGCAGTCTGCTCGTGTTGCGTAAAGTCAGCCGGATGTGACGGTCATCCCCGTTGCCACCTTACGCTGCAAGGGGCCATAACCCCAGGAATGCGACTGCTATATCATCTTCCCCTCTCGCCCTTCTCCCGCAAGGTCCGCCTGGTGCTGGCGGAGAAGCGGCTGCCGTTCGAGATGCGGGTGGAAAAGGTCTGGGATCGACGGCCCGAATACCTGGAAATCAACCCGGCCAACAAGGTGCCGACCTTGATCGAGGAAAACGGGCTGGTGATCCCGGATAGTGGGGTGATCTGCGAATATCTCGAGGAGGCCTACCCCGACACGCCGCTGATGGGCCGAACCCTGGCCGAGCGGGTCGAGGTGCGGCGCCTGGTGGCGTGGTTCGACGGGAAGTTCGCCGACGAGGTGTCTTCGAACCTGCTCGGCGAAAAGTTCATGAAGCGGCTGATGGGGCAGGGCAGCGCCGATGCCGGGGCCTTGCGGGCCGGGTATACGAACCTGCGTCATCACCTGGGTTATGTCGGCTGGCTGGCGGAGAACCGGAAGTGGCTCGCGGGCAGCAGCCTGTCTTTGGCCGATTTCGCGGCGGCCGGGCATCTCTCCGCGCTGGATTTCGCAGGCGATGTGGACTGGACGATCTCGGCGCCGGCCCGGGAGTGGTATGCGCGTGTGAAATCCCGGCCGAGCTTTCGCGCACTGCTGGCCGATCGCGTGCCGGGGACGACGCCGCCGGCGCATTATGCGGACCTGGATTTCTAGCCGTCTTTGCAACCGCCCCGACCCGAGGGCGTTTTCGCATCCACCGCCGACTTACCTCTCTGGAGGCTTCAATGCGACTTTCCTCGACTGCGCGCGCCCTGATCGTAACCCTCGCGCTCGCGACGCTGGCGCCGCTGCTTTCGGCCTGCAACACGACGGCGGGCGCCGGCCAGGACGTGAGTGCAGCCGGCCGCGCCGTGACGCGCAGCGCCGACGACGTCAAGAAGGGCCTGTAAGCCGATGAACCGGCCTCTCCGCTTGCACAGCGGCCGGGCTGGCATACGGGGCGGAACCGGCTAGTTTGCTGACAACAGCAATCGGGAAACGCCCATGGACTTCGACCTCAGCGACGACCAGCGCCTTTTGAAGGACAGCGTCGATCGCATTATCCTGGACAAGTACGGCTTCGAAGCTCGCCGCGTCTATCGCGCGCAGCCAGATGGCTGGAGCCGTGAGATGTGGTCGGCTTTTTCAGAACTCGGGCTGCTGGGCCTGCCGTTTGCAGAGGCCGAGGGCGGGTTCGGGGGCAGTCCTGTGGACATCGGCCTGGTGATGGAGGCTTTCGGCCGCGGCCTGGTGGTCGAGCCGTTTTTTGCCAGCGTCGTGCTCTGCGGTGCGTTGCTGCGACATGGCGCAACGGAGGCGCAACGCGCGGACCTCATCGAGGGACTGGTCGCGTCGGACCACGTGCTGGCCTACGCGCAGGCCGAGCGGCAGTCGCGCTATGCGCTCAACGACGTCAAGACGACGGCGCGACAGGATGGCGACCAGTGGCGGATCGACGGTCAAAAGGGACTCGTGCTCCACGGCGACAGCGCCACCGTCCTGCTGGTGACTGCACGCATGTCCGGTAGCGTGCGCGATCGCGACGGGATCGGGCTGTTCCGGGTCGAGGCCACGGCGCCGGGCGTGGCCCGGCAGGGATATCCGACGCAGGACGGGCAGCGGGCCGCGGAAATCACCTTCGAGGACGCTCCGGCCATCTTGCTGGGCGAGCCCGGGCAGGCGTTGCCGGCCATGGAACGGGCCGAGGATGAGGCGATCGCCGCGCTGTGCGCCGAGGCCGTGGGATTGATGCAGACGATGCACGACATGACGGTGGACTACCTGAAGACCCGCAAGCAGTTCGGCCGGGCCATCGGCGAGAACCAGGCGCTGCAACACCGCGCCGTGGACATGTATGTGTCATTGGAGCAGGCGCGGAGCATGGCGCTGTATGCGACGATGATGGCCGGGTCGGATGACGCGAACGAGCGGCGCCGGGCGATCCATGCCGCGAAGGTGCAGATCGGGAATAGCGGGCGGCATATCGGTCAGGAAGCGATCCAGCTGCATGGCGGGATCGGAGTCACGATGGAATACTCCGTGGGCCACTACTTCAAGCGGATGACGATGATCGAGCGCGGGTTCGGCGACACGCAGACGCATCTCAGCGCGCTGGCCCGGCTCGGCGGGCTGATCGCCGCCTGATGGGCGCATGACGGCCCGGCCATTCGTGGTGGCGCTGCTGGCGCTGGCGGCCGCGGGGCCGCCGCGGCCGGCATTCGGGCCGCCGCCGCCGCCTACCCCTTATGATCAGTGCGAGACAGCGGTGCACGGCGCGCGGTCCAACTTGATCCCGGACACCCTGCTGCCGGCCATCGCCCGGGTGGAAAGCGGACGGCTGGATCCGGTGGTGGGGCGGGTGCGACCGTGGCCCTGGGCGATTAACGTCGAGGGATTGGGCGTCTTCTTCGAGACGAAGGCGGAAGCGATCGTTTCGGTGCAGGCCTATCAGGCGAAGGGCGTGCGTTCGATCGACGTCGGCTGCATGCAGGTCAACCTGTTCTATCATCCCACCGCGTTCGCGACGCTGGACGATGCGTTCGACCCGCCGACCAACGCGGCCTATGCGGTCCGATTTCTGACCAGCCTGTATGGCATGACGAAGGATTGGGGGCTGGCGACGGCGATGTATCATTCGCAGGTGCAGGCGGAAGGCGAGGATTATCAGCGGCGGGTGTTCGGCAAGGTCATGACGCCGATGGGGCCGCCGCGGCTGGCCAAGCCGCTCGACATTCCGTTCGGAGCGTTCATGCCGCCCTCGTCGCATTTCGGCGCCTTTGCGCCGCCCAGCTCGGTATACGGGGCGTTCGCCGGGTCGCCGTCGGCGCCGGAGGCGAAACCCGGTCGGCGGTAGGAGGCGACATGTACGATGTGATCGTGGTGGGCGCCGGCTCGGCGGGGGCACCGCTGGCGGCTCGACTGTCCCAGGACCCGGCCCGGCGCGTGCTGCTGCTGGAGGCGGGGCGCGATTGGCGCGCGGCGGATGCCCCCCATGCCCTGCGCTCGGCGAACATCGTGCC
>JAYVEG010000010.1:0-2132 GCA_043748985.1 Rhodospirillales bacterium | reverse complement strand
CCATTCGCGACGGATGAGGTGGGGCGGGCGGATCTCGTGATCGACGCGGTGTTCGGGGCCGGGCTGTCACGGGATGTGCCGGCGACGGTGGCGGCAGTACTGGGTGCGGCGCGCCGGGTGCTGGCCGTCGATGTGCCAAGCGGGCTGGATGGAGCCAACGGGCAGGCGCGGGGTGAAGTGCGGGCGGCGGAGATGACGGTCACGTTCGTCGCGGCCAAGCCGGGGCATCTGTTGTTACCGGGACGCAGCCTATGCGGAGAGTTGGTGGTTGCAGACATACTGATGCCTGCCGCCGCCCTCCCGGATGCCTGCACATGGCGCAACACGGCAGCACTCTGGACCATTCCAACGCCGGATGCCGAAAGCCATAAGTACACCCGCGGGCACGTGACCGTGCTGGGCGGCGCGCAGATGACGGGGGCAGCGCGGCTTGCGGCGGCGGCGGCGCGGCGTGGCGGGGCCGGATTGGTGACCATCGCCGCCATGGGATCCGCAGACGTGTATCGGACGGGAGAGCCGGGCACGATCGTGCTGGACGCCGCGGTTGCGGATCTGTTGGCCGACCTGCGCCGGATGACCTGGGTATGCGGTCCCGGCCTGTCGCAGCAGGCGGCCCGCGCGGCGCTGCCGCAGTTGCAGGCGGCGCGGCGGCAGGTGGTGGCGGATGCCGATGCGCTCGGGGCAGCGGCAGGGGAGCTGCATCTGCTGCGCGGCTGCACGGTGATCACGCCGCATGAGGGGGAGTTCACCAGGCTGTTCGGGCCGGTGGGGGTGGACAAGCTGGCGGCGACGCGGGCGGCGGCGGCGCAGGTGGGGTGCGTCGTGGTGCTGAAGGGGGCGGATACGGTAATCGCGTCGCTGGACGGGCGGGCGGCGATCAATGACTCCGCGCCCCCGTGGCTGGCGACGGCAGGCGCGGGCGACGTGCTGGCCGGTTTGGTCGCTGCATTGCTGGCACAGGGGATGCCGGCGTGGGAGGCGGCGTGTGCCGCGGTTTGGGTGCACGGGCATGCTGCACATCTGGCCGGGCCAGGCCTGATCGCTGAAAACCTGCTCGATCGGCTGCAACAAGCGATGATGGACGCCGCAGGAGGCATGTAGGGCTCTCGTAGGCGGCTGATTTCTTGCTATGATGGGCTGACTTCCGGAGCCTTCCTCATGAGCGATACCGCCGTCCAGATCGGCCTGTTCGACCGCGCGATCCGCCGCATCGCAAACGTGTGGAGGGATATGGCGTCGACCGTCTCGACGCCGGAAGGCGAGAGCATCGCGGACCAGATGCGCGCCTGCCTGAACGCGCGGGGCGGAGAGATCAGCGCGCGCAACCGCTCGGCAAAGCTGGCGCAGACGTATCTCAGCTTGGACGATGACGGTCGCCGCAGCTTCCTGCGGGATCTTGCGAGCTTCGACAGCGACCCCGTGCAGGCTGACCGAGCCTATGCTGCGGTGCAGGCGGCGACGGAGCCCGATGACCGGGCAACGGCGCAGGTTGCCCTGCGCCGGGCGCTGGAGCCGCCGCGCGTGCGGCTGTTGACGCAGTTCACCACCATCCCCGACGGCATGAAGTTCCTGGTGGACCTGCGCGCCACGCTGCTGACGCTGAAAGGCAACGACCCGTGGCTCGCAGCACTGGAGAGCGATCTGCGCAGCCTGCTGGCGAACTGGTTCGACGTGGGCTTCCTGGAACTGCAGCGCATCGACTGGCACAGCCCGGCGCTGCTGCTGGAGCGATTGGTGGGCTACGAGGCGGTGCACGAGATCAGGTCTTGGAGCGACCTGAAGAACCGGCTGGACAGCGACCGCCGCTGCTATGCGCTATTCCATCACCGGATGCCGAACGAACCCCTGATCTTCGTCGAGGTGGCCCTGGTGAAGGGTCTGGCCGACAGCGTGCAGCGCCTGTTGGACAAGAAGGCGCCGCTGCTGGATCCGAAGGATGCCGACACAGCAATCTTCTATTCCATCAGCAACTGCCAGAAGGGGCTGGCAGGGATCAGTTTCGGCAATTTCCTGATCAAGCGCGTGGTGGAACTGCTGAGCGGCGAGTTCCGTGGCCTGAAGCAGTTCGCGACGCTGTCGCCGATGCCGGGGTTCCGGCGTTGGCTGGACGGCAAAATCCGCGAGGCGGATGC
>JAYVEG010000009.1:0-2138 GCA_043748985.1 Rhodospirillales bacterium | reverse complement strand
ATCACGGCGCCTTCGCGGCGCACGATCAGCGAGATCTTGGCGTGGGTTTTAAGCTCGGTGAACCCGAACACCACCTGCACGCCGGCCGCCTCCAGCGTGCGGGCGAGGCGGATATTGGCCTCCTCGTCGAACCGCGCGCGCAACTCCACCATGGCGGTGACGGACTTGCCCGCCTCGGAGGCCTCGATCAACGCCTTCACGATCGGGCTGTCCCGGCTGGTGCGGTACAGCGTCTGCTTCACCGCCACCACGGCGGGGTCGCCGGCGGCCTGGCGGAGGAACTGCACCACCACGTCGAAGCTCTCGAACGGGTGGTGGACGACGATGTCCTTGGCGCGGATGGCGGCGAAGCAGTCGCCGGCGAAGTCGCGGATGCGCTCGGGAAAGCGCGGCGTGTAGGGGGCGAATTGCAGGTCGGGCCGGTCGTCCACGATGAGCTGGCGCACGTCGGTGACGCCCAGGATGCCGTCCTGGACCTGGATCTCCTGCGGGGCCGCCTCCAGCTCGTCGATCACCAGCTCGCGCAAACCTTGCGGCATGTCGGCGCTGACCGAAAGGTGGATGGCGATACCCCGTCGCCGCCGCTTCAGCGCCGTCTCGTAGGAGCGCACGAGGTCCTCGGCCTCCTCCTCGAACTCCACGTCGGTGTCGCGGATCAGGCGGAACATGCCCTGGCCGCGCAGCCGGAAGCCGGGGAACATGCGGCCGAGGAACAGCCCGATGAGGTCCTCCAGCAGCAGGAAGCGGATCGGCCCCTCGGCCGCCCCCTCGGCGGGCGGCAGGCGGATGAAGCGTTCGACCTGGGCGGGCAGCGGGATGAGCGCGCTCATGGCGTGCGCGTCCTCGTCGCGCAGCAGATCGAACGCCATCACCAGGCCCATGTTGGGGATGAACGGGAAGGGGTGCGCGGGGTCGATCGCGAGCGGCGTCAGGATCGGGAACACGCGCTCCATGAACCAGGCATCGAGCCAGACCCGGTCCGCGTCGGTCAACGCGGCACTGTCCGCGACCTGGATGCCCGAGGCAGCGAGCAGGCGGGACAATTCGCGCCACGAGCGTTGCTGGGTGACCATCAGCGCCTGCGCGCGGCTCTCGACCTCGATCAGTTGCTGCGCGGCCGTGCGCCCATCCGGCGAGCGCGCGGTCACGCCGGCCTTGGCCTGGCCGATCAGGCCGGCGACGCGCACCGAATAGAACTCGTCGAGATTGCTGGCGCTGATCGAGATGAAGCGCAGCCGCTCCAGCAGCGGGTGGTTGGCGTTGTCCGCCTCCTCCAGCACGCGGCCGTTGAAGTCGAGCCAGGAGAGTTCGCGGTTGATGAACCGATCCGGGCTGTCGGCCGCGATGTCGGCCGGCGGCTCGATGTGGACCAGGATATCCGCGAGGGGACGATCGTTCATCGCGCCACCTTATAGGAGCGAGGGGCCATCGTGCGAGAGAGTGGGCGCCTGGCCCGCGAAATCGTCATCACCGACGGGCAGCGCGGCGCTTGCGATCTGGCGTGTGACCGGGGAGCGCGCGGCGAGCGAGGCGCGATCCAGCCGGGCCGCGGCCTCGCGGATCGCGCCCGCGGTGCGGGGCAGGCGGGTGAGCAGCCAGGTCTGCACGGCTTCGGGCACCGCGATCTGCCGCGCGGCCAGGAGGCGCGCGAGCAGCGAGCGCAGCATCTCGTCGTCCGGCTGGCGCAACTCCACCGAGGTCGTGGCGCGCAGCCGGCTGGCGAGATCGGGCAGCCGGGTCGGCCAGCGCGCGACCGGCGCGCGCCCGGTGAGCAGCACCGGCCACCCCGCCTCGGCGGCGGCATTCAGCAGGTGGAACAACGGGGTTTCCGGCGCGCCATCGGCGTCGTCGATGGCGACGGCCCGGGTGGGTGGTTCCAGGCCGAGCGTGGGCCCCTGGACGATCTCGGCGCCTTGGCGCGCGGCCCATAGATGCAGCGCGTGGGATTTCCCGGTGCCCGCCTCGCCCCACACGGCAAGCCGGCCGAGCGGCCATTCCTCGACGCGCCCAAGCCACGCCAGCGCCTCGGCGGTGGATGGCCCCTCCAGGAAATCGGCCGTGAACAGCGGCGCACTGACGAAGGGCAGGCCGAGCTGGCGGGGCGCGGTGTAGGTCATCCGGCGGCGGGCGGATCGAGG
>JAYVEG010000008.1:0-2140 GCA_043748985.1 Rhodospirillales bacterium | reverse complement strand
GCACCGCGGCCAGCCTGCGGGCGGCCCCGTGTTCCATCCTGGTCAGCCGATCGAACATCGCCTGCGCGGGGACGGTGGAATGCCCGACCGAAAGGCAGTCCTCGAATTTGGTGAACAGGTCCTGCTCGCTGAGCGGCCGATCCGCATGCCCGTGGGCGTGCGTCACCCGCGCCCCATCGAGGATGCTGCCATCGGTGCGGTGGATGTGCACCTGGTCTGCCATGGAGGCACCGGGAGAGTCTGGGTCGTAGTCGGTGTTGGTCCGCACGTGCACCCGGTCCATCAGCGCCTGCACGTCGGGCCGCTGCACGAAGCTGTCCGTCAGCTCCGCCAGGCCGACCCGGCGGGCGATGATGGCGCTGGCCATCGTGAATTCGATGCTGAACTTGGCCGCAAGCCCGGTCTGCGGCCGGTGGTTGCGCTGGATGGTCGCATAGTTCTCGCTCAATTCCACCGTGACGGACCGGACGTCGCCGGGCGTCACATCCTGTTCGCGCACCAGGTCCAGCATGCCGTCGATGGCGCGGTGCGTGCAGTAGCAGGCCGGGTATTTCTTGATGCTCAGCCCGGTTTCCACGATGCGCCAGGTCTGCCCCAGGGTTGTTGCCGGGCTGTCCCGATCGACCCGGCCTTCGGGCGAGACGGCCGCCAGGAAGCCCTGCGGATGCTCCAGCGCATCGTTGGCCGCGGTGAAGCCCGCGGCGGCCAGGCGCGCGGCCATCACGCCCGCATGGGCGGAGCGGCCGGCATGGAACGGCTTAGTCATGGTGCCGAAGTTCGCCATCAGCCCGGCGCTCTGCGATGCACCGAGGGCGATCGCGTGCGTGGTTTGGCCTGGGTCCAGCCGGCGCAGATAGGCGCAGGCGGCAGCTGCGGCGATGGCGCCGAAGATGCCGGTCGGGTGCCAGCCCTTGCCGTGATGGGTGCCGCTTTCTCGCCGCACCAGCTCGGCCCATACCTCATAGCCGGCGACGTAGGCGACCACCATGTCACGCCCGGACAGGTCCAGCGTCTCGGCCTCGGCCAGGATCGCCGGGACCAGTACGGTGCTCGGGTGGCCGCGCAGCGCCACATCGTCGTAGTCCAGCGCGTGGGCCGCGACGCCGTTGATCCAGGCTGCCTCCGGCGCGGGTGCGGTGTCGGTGGTGAAGCACAGGCTCGCCGGGCCGGCTGGCGGTTGCAGGACGCTGCGCAGCAGGCGGGTCGGTTCCTCCGCACGGCCGGCGATCATGACGCCGATGCAATCGATGAAGCCGGTGCGGGCGATCCGCGCCGCTTCGTCGGGGATGCGGTTCGGCGACAGGTCGGCGACGAACTGTCCGAGGTCAAGCGTGAGCGACATGGGCGCCTCCGATAACGGTCGTGTTGTCAGGTGCCGGCGGCGGCACGAATGGATAGGGCACGGGCGGTCCGCCCCGGAACGGCAGCGCCACGGTCGCGCGGCCTGGAGTGGATTCCACGCCGGACTGGTTGCGGATCCCCAGCTCCATCTCAACCAGGCCATAGGCGGCGGCGCGTTCCAGGCCGGTGATGCGGGACCAGATCTCCAGACGCTCGCCGACCAGGTTCATCGCGCGGAACTGGAAACTGACCTTCCACAGCCAACCGGTCGGGCCCGCCCAATCCTTCAGCAGCTGCGCGATCATCTGCTGCTTCAACGAGCCGTTGATCAGCAAGCCCGGCAGCTTGTCGTGCCCGGTTGCAAACGGCATGTCGTAATGGATCTTGTGCCAGTTCTCCATCGCGGCCGACCAGCGCATCAGGTGGGCCGTGGTGAACGGGCCCTTGTGCATCGGCCCGGCCTCCTGCCCCACCGCCACATCCTCGAAGACGAAGCTGCGGTTTGCCTGTTCGCCTCTATAAGGTGTGTTCATGCTGGCGCTCCGTGGCATGGGGACTGGCCGAAGGGTGGGCGACAGAGTGGGGCGGCGGCACGGCACATTTCAGCGCCGGATCGTGGTCTTGCGGACGCGCAGCAGAACCTCGCCCTCGACCGTCGCGTATTCGGTCTCGGTGATGATGAACAGCATCGGGCCGGTCTTCGATTGCCGTTCAACCATGTCGGCGTAGCGGGATCGTTGCAGCACACGCTCGTTGTGCCGCGCATAGCGCAGGAATTCGATCTCGGCGCCGCCGTTCA
>JAYVEG010000007.1:0-2140 GCA_043748985.1 Rhodospirillales bacterium | reverse complement strand
TCGGGTGCTGAATTTGGTGCGGATGACGACCAGCCACCAGGAAACACCCCGCTTCACGTCTTCCAAAGCCGAGAAAGAGATGTATGCGCAATGGCCGGATGCCGTGGCTGTGGGTGACGTGTTCGAGGTGATCGGCGCACCCCACGTCATGGACGACCTGGGATGGGAACCCACCCGCTGACGCAGGCGCACGACAAGGTCTCGGTGCCCACCCAGAGAGGATGCCGATCATCGAGGCGCTCCGCGGTTACCAGATCCGCCTTGTCGACCTGCCGCCTCTTCCGCCGGGTATCACCTTGGGCACGGTCGTCCCGTCCGCGGTGACCGCCGAAGAGGGAAATGTGATCATGAAGCTCATCCGCGAGCTGGAGCGCAGTCCGAAGCTCGCCAAGCTGGTGAAGACCCTGAACAGGGATGCCAACGGCGGCGCTTGCGTCTGCGAGGGCTGCGGGTTCCACGACGTGGACACCGGGCTGTTCGACGCCCACCACCGCCGACCGCTGCATGTCGGCGTGCAGGTGACCACGCCCGGGATCATGTCGTTGCTCTGCCCGACCTGCCACCGTGTGTTGCACAGGCTGGCGACGAAACCGCACCTGCCGATGGAGATCGCGGACCTGCGGACGTGGCACGCGGGCAGGGCCTCGGCGGCCGTCAAGGATGCGGCCGACTGACTACCGGGATCCTTGCGCGGCGGCATCCCTGCGCATCATGCTGACCGAGGATCCAACGGCACCCCAAGGTGCGCGACAGGCGCTCAACGCTGTCAGCAGGATCCGAACTGCCCTGGGCTTCCCAAGATCAGGCCGCCTCTCGCACCGGGGCGGCCTGATCCGTTTGGGGCGACCGGGAAATAAGCGGCGTCAACGAAATGAAGTTCGCCGTCCTGAGGTTCGGCGTGTCTGCCTGCGACAATGGCGGCACTTATCGGGAATACCCGCCATGGAACCCTTTCATAGTTCCCCCGTCGACGACGGCACGTTCGCCGTCAGGACCTTGCAGCTCGCCTACGACGTCGCGCGTCTGCTCGAGGCGATGGCCACCTCCTCGTCGCAGCCACTGGTCGCCGCGGCGATCGCTCGGGCGTCGGTCGGCCTCTGCCAAGGCGTCCTGTGCGTCGGGGTGGCGGACCACGAGCACGATGTCGTCCGGGCTCTGGCGGGGCATCTTGGGCGCGCCGGAGACGCCCTTTCGCGCCAGCCGACCGCCACGGCCGCGATCGCTAGGACTGAAGTAAGCCGGGCGCTGGGTCTGCTGCACAGGATGGATGAAGTGAGATGGGAGATGACCGATGCCGCGTGAACAGAACCTCGTCGGCATCCTCCGCGACAGCCCCTCCCTTGTAGTCGTCATCGTCGTATGGGCTGCCGCCGCGGTGTTGGTCGGCCCCTGGTCGTTGGTCATAACCGCAGCGGCCTTCCTGCTACTCTACGGACCCTGGCGCGTCAGGTTGGAGGCAATGACGGCAAGAAACCGTGAGAAGGGAGGCGATCATGACCCCGCGTGAAGCCCGCGCCCTCGAGTTGCCCTGGCTTGAGAACTTCCAGTTCAGGGCGGACGTCGAGCCGTCGCCGGAAATCCTGGATGCGGCGGGCGCGACCCTGCGGATGATCCTCGCGCACAAGAACTCCGAGACGGTCGCGGCCGTCATGCGCAGGCTGAAGGGCGAGCGGATGAGCCTCGCCGCGATCAACTGCGTGATCGACGCGGGCGCCGATGCCGGGGTGCGCCAGCAAGGATGGGTGAACTACCGGGAGCGGGTAGTCGAGGTTATGGCCAGGAGGCGAGCATGATACAGGATGCGGAAGTGGCCCGATTGCGGGAGGGAATTGCGAGCTTCAGGCAGCGCATCGCGAAGACCGAGGAAAAGGAGTTCCTGACGGCGTTCCCCTGGCTGGCCGACTTCCAGTGTGGCTTCGACCGCACGCCATCGGACGCCACGCTGAAGGAGGCGCGACCGGGAGAAGGTGGACGAGGTCCTAACCGCAAGGGTGCGGCCCGCTATGAATCGGAAGGGAGATGCCCGATGACCCCGCACGAAGCCGATACCGTCAGCCTGCCATGGCTGGACGACTTCCAGGGCGGCGAAGGCGTCCTGCCGTCGGACGACACCTTCGAGGATGCCATCCACCACGTCGAG
>JAYVEG010000006.1:0-2148 GCA_043748985.1 Rhodospirillales bacterium | reverse complement strand
ACAAATCCCGGTAGGTCAGCCGGATCACGCAACCCGCGCACAGGTCTCGTCAGAGTATCGTTTCCCCAACCGTTTCCACCGCCACAGCGGGGCTGTCGCGGTCGGTTTGCTGAAGCACGGCATATCCGATGCTCGCGAGATGGGAGTTCACCATCTTGAGGTCGCGCAGCATCGTCAGGAACGGGCTGCTCGCTCCCAGGGCGACCTCGCCGCCCGCGCCCAGGCGCGCGAGGTGCTGCCGGGCCGCCGTGCGTTCGGCCTCGTTGACGGCCCGTTTGGCCTCGATCAACTCCCGGGCCGACCGCTGATCCTCGGTCATCATCGTCGACAGCGCGAGCCTCAGTTCGCCGCCCACGCGCGCATGGATCCCCAGCACGGTGTCGCGGTCGAGATCGCCGATGGCGGCTTCCTGACGCGTCGCGGCCTGCACGATCCGACGCTCCAGGATGTCCCCGGCATGCCCGACGTTGACGGCGAACTCGATCAGGTCCGACAGCCGCAGCGCGTCCCGCTCGGTCAGGTCCGTGGGGTCGAGCCGGGCGAGGTATGCCTTCACCGCTTCATGCAGCGTGTCGAGTTCGCGGCCGAGCCGCGCGGCCTGCGCCGATACCGCCTTGTCCCGCCCGACGAAAGCGGCGGGCACGAGGCGGAGCATCCCGTCGACGAGATCGCCCATGCGGAGGATCTCTCGGGCCGCGTTGGCCAAAGCGAGGTAGGGGGTGTCAAGCGCGTCCGCGTCCAGGAACAGCGGCCGGGCCACCTCGGCCTTGTGCTTGGGCTTCTCGGGCAACATCCAGGTCAGCAACCTGGAAGCGGGTCCCAGCGTGCCGACGCAGGCGATGGCCAGGATCGCGTTGAAGCCGAGATGGAACGCGGTGACCGCGGATGCCGGGTCCGGGTCCCACCGCCACAGCGCCTCGGATAGCGGTTTGACGAACGGCAGCACGGCGAGGCAGCCGACCGCCCGGAACAGCAGGTTACCGACGGGCACCCGACGGTTCGCAGGGTTGGTGGCGTCGGTTTCGAGCACCGGGGGCAGGGCGCCGCCCAGATTGGCTCCGAGCACCAGTGCCACCGCCGCCATGGGCGTGATGACGTTGCCAGCGGCAAGCCCGACGAGGAGGAGTATCACCGCCACGCTCGAATGCGCCGCAAAGGTCAGGCCAGCCGCGAGGATCACGTCGAGCACGGGATCCGCGGTGAGCGCGCTCAGGATCTCCCCCAGGATGGGGGCCGTGCCGACCGGCCGGATGGTTTCGACCAGGCCGTGCAGCGCGAGCAGCATCAGTCCCAGACCGATGCCGACGCGGCCGAGGTCGCGCGCGCGACCCTTGGGGCTCCGCTTGAACGCCACATACCCGACGAGCAGCAGCAGTGGCGACACCTGGGACACGTCAAACGACAACGCCTTGACGATCAGCGCCGTGCCGAAGTTTGCACCCAGCATGACGGCGAGTGCCGGGACCAGGTCGACGGCGCCGCGGGCCGCGAACGCCGTCACCATCATCGCCGTGGCGGTGCTGCTCTGCAGCAGCATCGTGACAGCCGTGCCTGCGAAGGTCGCCACCAGCCGGTTGCGCAGCGCGCTGCCCATCACCCGGCGCAGGTTGGAACCAAAGGCCCGTTCCACGCCGCTCTGGACCATACGCATGCCCCAGAGCAGCAGGACCACGTGCCCGGCCAGCGCCAGGATGACGAGGCTGCCACTCATGCCGGCATCACCCGGCAAACGAGGGGCAGCACGACGTCGCCACGACATGACAACCGCGTCCGGCCTTCATCCAGGACGTCCAGCCAACGGAGGAAGCCCAGGAAGCGACCCATCATGCCATCCTCAGCTCACGCCGGAGCCAACGCCAGCTGAACGATGCGGACGACGACCATCCCCACCGCCAGCACGAGGTAGCCGCGCAGCACCGCCATCCAGACCCCCTTGGAGAGCGACATCCGGGCCGGCTGGAGCGTGTCCAGGGGCGGCATCCGCCATGCCCGCCGCAGGCCGTACTCCGGCCGGTCAGCGGCTACACCTTTGCCTCCGCCGATCATCAACGTGAGCCCGGTTCCGATCACGAAAAGCACCGAGCCGCCGCCGAGGATCCAGAGGATCTGCCCCCCGGTGATCTCGGGATAAAGCACGGACGCCGTCAG
>JAYVEG010000005.1:0-20524 GCA_043748985.1 Rhodospirillales bacterium | reverse complement strand
GGGCTGCCTCCATCAGGCGTTGCCGCCGCAGCTCCTTGCGATGCACCCCGGTGAGCAGGCTGATACGGCTGTCGGTGCGGGCGCGCTCGTCGGGCAGCAGGTCGGTGGTCGCTACCTCGACATACAGGCCGCGCAGCAGGTCCATCAGCATGGGGAAGGTGACACCGGCCTGGATTGCAAGGCGCACGAGGGGCCGCAGCAGGCGGACAAGGGCGCGCTGCAGCAGGTCGGGGGGGGGCGGGCGCGGGCGGCCGACGGGATCTGGCGTGGGGTTCACGGTGGGATGCACGTATCACGGAGCGAAGTGGGAAAAAAGCCCACTTTCTGCAAGGCTGCGATTGACGTGGGAAAACTGCCCACATATACCGTAGCCAGTCTAAGCCGGAGTGCGTGATGACCATGACCCCCAGCATCCTTCCCCAGTTCGATCTGGCCCAGCCGCTTTCCTGGGAGGGCGATACGGCGGAGCAGCTGTCCATGCGGCAGCTGCGGCACCAGACGAAGAATGCGCTGCAGGGTTTGTTGAACCAGGTGGCGATGTGCTCCGGGCTGCAGCAACACGCCGCCGGGCGGGCCTTGGCGCGGGACCTGGAGCGTCGGATCCTGCTGAGCGCCGGGTTGTCGGACGCGCTGTTCGGTTTCACGGCGACGCCGCGGTCGATCGATGCGCGGCTGGATGCGCTAGGACGCGCGGTGATCGGGTCGCAGGCCGATGTCGACCAGGAGATCGCGTTCGAGGCGACGGTGCTGGGGCGGTGCCCGGCCGCGTATGACGACATTATCGTGCGGGTGGCACACGAGCTGATCGTCAATGCGGTCAAGCACGGGATGACGCTGCGGATGGTGGGGCGGATCGAGGTGCTGGTGGATGCCCGCGACGGGCGGGTTGGGATGACCGTGTCCGACGATGGCTGGGGGTTGTGCGACGATGGCCGCATCCCGGATGCGCGGGGCGACGGGTTGCGGATTGCGGAGCTTCTGGCGGCTCAGCTTGGCGGAACGGTGACGCTGCACCGGGATCGGTGCCGAACGCATGCGATGCTGCGGCTGCCCGCGGGGGTTCGATGAGGGCGTCGGTGACGGGTGTGCCGGCGGGCGTTTGGGGTGGGCGTTTGGCCAGGCGTGCGCGGCGGCTCGGGCGCGCGGTGGTGGGGCGGGCGTTGCAGGCGGTGTGGGTGATCCTGCCGCTGTCGCCTTTGCTGGGGGCGGCGTATTCATGGTGGGCGGGGGTTCGCTGAAGGGTCGGGCCTGGCCCGCGCGTGGTGGGGTATGATGGATGCCCCACCCTAGCTGGTGCTGATCGCGACCTTGATTGCGATGCCGGCCTGGGTTGCTTTCGGGCCGGGTTGGGAGGCGCCGAAGCCCAGGATGGAGTCGCCTTGCGCCAGCGTGTGGCCCGCGATGACGAGGGATCCGGTCAGGCAGTGCCATAGCACGCAGGCGCCATCGGGCGTCGGTACGGTGTCGCCGGCGGCGAGGTGCAGGACGGTGACGGTGGCATTCGCCTTCCCGCGTTCGGTTATGACGTTGAAGGCGCGGCCCGGCGCCGGGATGCGGCTGAGCGTTGGGATGTCGCCGGGGAACGGTTTCGGGACGAGCAGGGGGCATGGCTCGAAGGGGCCGCCACGAAAGGCGAGCTCCGGGGGTGGGTCGCCGGCGATGGGGGTGAAGATGCGGTCCATGCCGGGATAGTCGGAGAAGGGGGCATCGCGTTCCAGGTCGGCGATGCTGACGGTCCAGCCCGGGCGGCGGATGATGTCGTGCGAGATGCCCAGGCCGTTGCGCCATGGCGCTGCGACGAGGGTGGCGGCAGGGATCGGCACCCAGGGCGCAGCGTCGGTCGTCATCGGGCGGGTGCGCCGGCCTGGCGATAGGGGTCGGCGTTGGAGAAGGCCGGGTTCTGGTTGCACAGGGCAACGATGCGGTCGACGGTGGGGATGTCGGGCACCATGATCTTGAAGACCTGCATGACCGCGGGGATGCTGGCCAGGACGATGTCCGCCATCGTAATGGCGTTGCCGTGGCAGTAGCGGCCGGTCTCGCTTTCGGTGACCAGCTTGCGTTCCGTGGCCTGCAGCCCGGCGGTGAACCAGTTCACCTGCCAGGCCTTCCATTTCTCGGCGTCGAAGGCTGCGTTGGCGGTCAGGTATTTGCGGATCCGCGGGGTGATGAGCGGGTGGGTGTCCGCAGCGAGCATGGCGCAGATGGCGCGGACGCGGGCGCGGCCGTACGGGTCCCGCGGGAGCAGGGGCGGGTGGGGCGTGGTTTCGTCGAGGTATTCGAGGATGGCAAGGGATTGCGTCAGCGGCGGGTGGCCGGGGGTGACGAGGGCGGGGATGGCGCCCATGGGGTTGATGGCGAGGAAGTCCTCGGAAAGATGCGCGTTGGCGTCGATGTCGATGTTGCGCTCGGTGGCTTTGAGGCCCTTGAGGGCAAGGGCGACGCGGACGCGATAGCCGGCCGAGGTCCGCCAATAGGCGAAAAGATCGTAGTGCGGCTGGTCCACCATGGACGTCTCCCTTGTTTCCGGACCACCTTAGTCGCCGGATTTCCGCCTGCAAGGACCCGCCCATGATGCAGCCCCGTGATCGTGCCCCTTTTTCCGCCATCGTCGATCGTCCGCCGCTGCGGCTGCCGGGGGGCGCGCGGATCGCGATCTGGACGATCGTCAACCTGGAGGTGTGGGACATTGCCGGGCCGATGGCGCGGCAGATCCTGCCGGCGCCAACCGGGGTGCCGCTGCTGCCGGACGTGCCGAACTGGTCGTGGCATGAGTATGGGATGCGGGTGGGCGTGTGGCGGTTCTTCAAGCTGTTCGACCGGTTGGGGATTCGGCCGACCTTGTCGATCAATGCGCGGGTGACCGAGGATTACGAGCGGGTGGCGGCCCAGGCGCGGGATGCCGGGTGGGAGTTCATGGGGCATTCATGGGAGCAGGGGCCGATCCACAAGATCCCTGACCAGCGCGCGATGATCCACCGGTCGATGGACGCGCTCGAGAAGTTCACGGGCGTGCGGCCGGTGGGCTGGCTCGGGCCGGGGCTGACGCAGACGTACGAGACGCCCGATCTGCTGGCGGAGGCTGGGGTGAAATATATCGGCGACTGGGTGTGGGACGACGAGCCGACGACGATCAGCACGGCGCACGGGCCGCTGGTGACGATGCCCTATACGGTGGAGCTGAACGACATCCCAACGATGATCGTGCAACACCATGAGAGCGCATATTGGGAGACGCGATGCCGCGACATGTTCGACCGGCTGCATCAGGAAGGCGCGGAGCGGGCGAAGATCATGGCGATCGCGATCCACCCCTACATCTCGGGCCAGCCGCACCGGATCAAGTATCTGGAGCAGGTCTATGAGTATGCGCGGCAGCACGAGGGCGTGGTGTTCATGAACGGGGCGGAGTTGCTGGATTGGTATAAGTCGGCGTAGGGCGGATGCAATCCGTCACCTATGCGCAAGAACCGGCACGAGCGCGGATTGCAGCCGCCCGACGCGACTGGACGGCCCACCATCCTCGGGTCTAAAGCGCACCAAAGACCGGGAACGCCATGACGACGACACACGAGTTCTTCCAGCGCGACCGGGACCAGCATCCACCGGGTTTGACGGCGGGCTATAAGACTTCGGTGCTGCGGTCACCGCGTCTTGCTCTGATCTCGATCCAGAATTCGTTGTCCGAGGTGGCGGGGCCAAAGTTCGGGCATGAGGAGCTGGGGCTGCTCGATCACGACCTGATCCTGAACTACGCGAAGGACGGGGAGCCGATCGGCGAGCGCACGATCGTGCATGGCCGTCTGCTGGACGAGAACGGCCGGGGCATCCCTGGCGCGCTGATGGAGGTGTGGCAGGCGAATGCGGGCGGGCGATACCGGCACACGAACGACACCTATGTGGCGCCGATCGATCCGAACTTCGGCGGCTGCGGGCGGATGATCACGGGGCCGGACGGGGGATACGTGTTCCGCACCGTGAAGCCCGGCGCGTATCCGTTCCGCAACTACGTCAACTCCTGGCGGCCGGCGCACATCCATTTCAGCCTGTTCGGCAGCGGGTTTGCACAGCGGCTGATCACCCAGATGTATTTCGAGGGCGATCCGCTGATCCCGCACGACATCATCCTGAACACCATCCCCGACCCGGCGGCGCGGCAGCGTCTGGTGGCGGCGCTGGATCTGAACGTCGCCATGCCGCTCGACAGCCTGGCCTACCGGTTCGACATCGTGCTGCGCGGCAGCCGTCAGACGGTGTTCGAGAACAAGATGCAGGGGGCGTAATCGTGGTGCAGAGGCTCGACTATCTCCGCGAGACGCCGTCGCAGACCGCGGGGCCCTATGTGCATATCGGCCTGATCCCGCACCAGGCCGGGTTCGACATCTTCGCCAACCCGTTCGGGCACGTGATGGCCGGGGCGGATGCGGTGGGCGAGCGCATCCGCATCGAGGGGCGCATCCTGGACGGGCTGGGGGCCCCCTGCCGCGAGGTGCTGATCGAGGCATGGCAGGCCGACGCCGAGGGGCGCCACGACAACCCGGCCTTCCGCGGCTGGGGCCGGGCGGGGACGGATTTCGAGACCGGGCTGTATGCGTTCGAAACCATCAGGCCCGGGCGTGTCGTGGGCCGGCACGGCGGCACGCAGGCGCCGCATGTGAGCCTGTGGCTGGTGTCGCGGGGGATCAACATCGGGCTACAGACGCGGATGTATTTCGCCGACGAGGCGAATGGTGACGACCCGGTGTTAGGCGTCGTGGATCCGGCCCGGCGCGGGACGCTGCTGGCGCGGCCCGAGATGCGCGACGGCGCGAAGGTCTATGTGTTCGACATCGTCCTGCAGGGCGACAGCGAGACGGTGTTCTTCGATGCTTAAGCCTGTCGTCATCGCCGTTGCCATCACGGGATCCGTGCCGCGCAAGAAGGACAATCCCGCGGTGCCCACCACGCCCGCAGAGCAGGTGGAAAGCACCCATGCTGCGTTCGAGGCGGGGGCGACGCTGGTGCACATCCATGTGCGCAACGCCGATGAGAGCCCGTCGAGCGATCCGGCGCTGTTCGCGCAGGTGCAGGAGGGCATCCGCAAGCACTGCCCGGGAATGATCGTGCAGTTTTCCACCGGCGGACGGGGGCGGGACCCGGCGGCGCGCGGCAATGCGCTGGACCTGCGGCCCGACATGGCGTCGTTGAGCACGGGGTCCGTGAATTTCCCGACGATCGTCTATGAGAACGGTGCCTCGCTGGTCGAGGACCTGGCCACCCGGATGAAGACGCATCATGTGCGGCCGGAGATCGAGCTGTTCGATCTGAGCCATATCCATGGGGCGCGGCGCCTGGTTGATGCCGGGCTGATGGATGAGCGGCCACATGTGCAGGTGGTGATGGGCGTGAAGAACGCGCTGCCCGCGGAGGAACATCTGCTGGACCTGATGCTGGGCGAGATCAAACGCCAGTTGCCGCATGCGACCTGGACCGCGGCGGGGATCGGGGTGAACCAGGCGCGGGTGATCGAATGGGTGCTGGCACGCGGGGGCGATGGAGTACGGACCGGGCTCGAGGACAATATCCGCGTCGGCAAGCACCGGTTGGCGGCGAGCAATGCGGAACTGGTGTCGATGGCCGTGGCGGCGGCGGAGCGGCATGGGCGGCGGGTCGCGGCGGTCGCCGAGGCGCGGAAGGCGCTGGGACTGACGGGGTGAGCAGAACACTTCTCCCCTCTTTGAAAGGGAGGGGGCGGGGGTGGGTCGCCGTACGCAGCGCCATTCGTGACTGTGGCTTGCTCTCGCGTCGCCCACCCGTAACCCCTCCCTTGCAGGGAGGGGAACTGTTCGGTGCTACCTGCGAGACAATTCCCCTGTGACGCTTTCGCCGCTTGATTCCGCGTTGACTGGCCCGCTTTTGACAACGGCGGCGATGCGAGCGGTGTTTTCGGATGAGGCGCGGCTGGCGGCGATGCTTCGGGTGGAGGCGGCGCTGGCGCGGGCGGAGGCGGCCCATGGGCTGGCGCCGCCGGGTCTGGCGGCGGCCATCGAAGCCATTGGGCCGGAGCGGCTCGATGGCGTGGCCATCGGGCGCGCCACGTGCCTGTCCGGGGTGCCGACGATCCCGTTCGTGAAGGCCGTGCAGGCGCTGTTGCCGCCGGAGATGGAGCGGGCGTTCCACAACGGTGCGACGACGCAGGATATCCTGGATACCGCGCTGGTCCTGCAATGCCGCGAGGCGTTCGCGTTGCTGGAGGCCGATCTGGTGGCCGTGATCGCCGGGTTGGCGACGATGGCGCGCGCGCATCGGGAGACGCCTTGTGTCGGGCGCACCTATGGACAGCACGCGGCCCCGCTGACGTTCGGGTTCAAGGCGGCTGTGTGGTGCGCGGGGATGTGCGACGTGGCCGAACGCCTGCCGGCGGTTCGGGACGGCCTGCTTGTCGCCTCGCTTGCCGGGCCGGTCGGGACGCTTGCCGCTCTGCGGGACAAGGGGCCGAGTGTGCTCGACGATTTTGCGGCGGGGCTGGGGCTCCGCACCACGCCCATCGCGTGGCATACGCGGCGCGCGCGGGTGGCGGAGTCGGGAAGCTGGCTCGCGATCCTGATCGGCGCCCTGGCGAAGATGGCGACGGACGTTGCGCATCTTGCCTCGACCGAGGTGGGCGAGGTCGCTGAGCCCTATGTGCCCGGCCGTGGCGGGTCGTCGGCGATGCCGCACAAGCGCAACCCGGTGTCGTGCACCGTTATCCTTGCGGCCCATGGCGCGGCACCGGGGCTGTCCGGCACGTTGCTGGGGTCCATGGCGGCGGCGCATGAGCGGCCGGCGGGGCTGTGGCATGCGGAATGGCACGCGTTGCCGGCGCTGTTCGGTCTTGCCGCGGGCGCGCTGCACGAGGCGCGGGCGCTGGCCGAGGGGCTGGAGATCGCCCCGGCCCGGATGCGCGCCAACATCGACGTGACGAACGGCCTGTTGTTCGCCGATGCCGCTGCGGCGCTGCTCACACCCAGCCTGGGGCGGGAGGCTGCTCATCAGGCGGTGGAACACGCCGCTGCCGAGGTTCGGCGCACAGGGTGCGCCTTGGCCGACGTTCTTGCATCGCACAAAGTCGATGTCAGCCCGGCGTTCGACCTGGCCCCCGCCATCGCCGCAGCGGCGGCATGGGTCGACCGGTTGCTCGGTTCGCTTTCCGCCCATTCAGTACAGGACCCCCGATAGATATGCCCCTCATCACCGCCAATGGCACGACCCTGTTTTACGACGTCACGGGTCCCGATGATGCCGCGCCCGTCGTCTTCAGCAACTCCATCGGCGCGACGCTGGAGATGTGGGACGCGCAGGTCCGCGCGCTGGCCAGCCGGTATCGCGTCATCCGCTACGACACGCGCGGGCATGGCCGCTCGCCTGTTGTGGATGCATCAGCGACCATCGAGACGCTCGCCGCGGATTTGGCCGGGCTGCTGGATGGGCTCGGGATCGCTCGCGCGCATGTGGTTGGCCTGTCGCTGGGAGGCATGACGGCGCAGGCGTTTGCGGCGAAGTATCCGGGGCGGGTGCATGGCCTGGTGCTCATGGCGACCTCTGCCTACCTGCCCACCGGTTGGATGGAGCGGGCGGCGACGGTGCGGGCCCAGGGGATGGGGGCCATCGTGGATGCCGTGATGGCGCGGTGGTTCACGCCGGCCTTCCACCAGACGCCCGAGGCGTTGGCATTGCGGCAGCGCTTCGCGGCCAACGACCCGGCGGGGTATGCTGTGTGTTGTGGCGCGATCGGGGCGATGGACCTGCGCCCGTCCAACGCGTCCATCACGGCGCCCACCCTGATCATCGCCGGCGCGGACGACCCGGCGACGCCCCCCGCCATGAGCGAGGATATCCGCACCCGCATCGCCGGGGCCGAACTGGTCGTGCTGCCGCGGGCCGCGCATATCCTGAACATCGAGCAGGCAGGGCTGGTGAACCGGCACTTGGCCGGGTTCCTCGACAGCTTGTCCGATGCGGCGACCGCTTCGGGCGGCGGCGTGTCGTTCGAGGCGGGGCTGGCCAACCGCAAGGCGGTGCTGGGGGTGGAGCATGTCGCGCGGTCGTTGGCAGGCGCCGGCACTTTCGCGCGACCCTGGCAGGACTTCATCACCCGGATGGCGTGGGGCGAGGTGTGGGGCGACGACACTATCCCGTGGAAGACGCGCTCCATGGTGACGCTGGCGCTGATGGTGGCGCTGGGGCGGGAGGAGGAGTTCAAGTTGCATGTGCGCCCGGCGCTGAAGAACGGCGTGACGTTGCCGGAGCTGCGGGCCTTGCTGATCCAGTGCGCGGTGTATGCCGGGGTGCCGGTGTCGAATGGCGCATTCCGATGGGTGCGGGATGTGCTGGGGACCGAGCTGGACGCCTGAGTCCATTGCCCTTCGCGGCACTGTCCCGCATCCTTCCGCTTAAGCAAAAGGAGGGCAGGGCGCCATGCCGGACGGGGATCCGATCATGCATGTGCCGGTGGACGAAATCACCGGGTTCATCGCCGCGGCGCTGGTGGCGGTTGGCCTGACGGATACCGACGCGCGTAGCGTTGGCGCGCTCATGGTAAAGACGGATACGTTGGGTACGGACGGGCACGGCGTGTTCCGGCTGCCGAAATACGTCGCGCGCATCCGGGCGGGCGGAGTCAATCCCCGGCCCACCATCCGGGTCGACCGCCGCATGGGGGCGATGGCCGTGCTGGATGGGGATAACGGCATGGGACAGCTGGTGATGCAGCAGGCACGGGGCAGTTCGTCGTGGCGCTGAACCTGGAGGCGTTCGGCGAGCCCGCAGCGTTTCGGGCGCGGGTCGATACCGTCATCCGGGACATGAAGACCTCGCCGCTGCTGCCGGGCTTTAACGAAATCCGGATGCCGGGCGAGCGCAGCCAGAAGCTGCGGGACGCCCGGTTGCAGAGCGGCATCCCGTTGCCGCCGGCGCTGCGGGCCGAGCTTCGAACGCTGGCTGACGATCTCGCCATCGAGATGCCCGGTTGGCTATGAGGGATACGACCATGCGCATGCTCCTTGTTCTGTTGCTGCTGACGCCCACCGTTGCGGCGGCGCAGTCCGGGTATCCCAACCGGCCGATCCGCATGATCGTGCCGCTCGCAGCGGCCAGCAGCGTCGACAATGCCGCGCGGATCGTGACGCAGAAGATGTCCGAAAGCCTGGGACAGCCGATCGCCATCATCAACCAGCCCGGCGCATCCGGCGTGATCGGGGCCGACCAGGTCGCCCGCGCGCTCGCGGACGGCTATACGCTGGGGGGCTTCAACGACAGCATTCTGACGATGGTGCCGGTGACGATGCCGAAGGTGCCGTGGGATCCTATGAAGGACTTCGCGTTCATCTCGTTGGTAGGGACGATCGAGTTCGGGCTGGTGGCGCATAACGATGTGCCGTTTGGCGACGTGGCGGGGCTGATCGCGGCGGCGAAGATGGCGCCGGACACGATCACCTATGGATCGGGCGGGATCGGCAGCCCGCAGCATATCGCGATGGTTATGTTTGCGGAGGCGGCGGGGATCAAGCTGCGGCACATCCCGTATCGGGGGGCGACGCAGGCGGCGACGGACATCGCAGGCGGCCAGGTGGATATCGGGTTCCAGGGACTGCCGGCCGTGGCGGGCCTGGTGCGGGGCGGGCAGATGAAGCTGCTGGGTGTCGGCTCCGACACTCCGCTGGCACAGTTTCCGGCGGCGCCGACCATTGCCGCGACACAGCCGGGTTTCCACTTCTCGACCTGGTTCGGGATGGTGGCCCCGCCGAAGACGCCGCAGGCGATCCTGGACCGGCTGCAGGCGGAGGTCGTGAAGGCGGTGGCCGATCCGGACGTGCAACAGAAGCTGCAGGCGCAGGGGTTCGTGGTGAAGGCGACCAGCGCCGAGACGCTGCGGGCGGCGACCGAGCGGCAGCTGGTCACCTATCGCAAGGTCGTGCAGGACGCGGGGATCGCGCCGGCAAAGTAGGGGCGCGTTCATCACTTTTTAATCGGGTCCGCGGCATCGTGACGGTGGTTTTGCCGAGGTCCACATGCCGTTCGACAGCACTTCCCTATTGCCTGAGGCGGTCAGTTTAACATCGCCCGAGGCGGTGCCCCTTTCGCATATCCTGGGCGCACTGAGCCATGCGCTCGACCTGACGGAGGGGCAGCCTCCCGGACATTGCGTGCGGGCGTGCTGGATCGGGCTGCAGATCGGGCGGGCGCTGGGCCTGGATGATGCGGCCTTGGGTGAATTGTATTACGCCGTGATGCTGAAGGACCTGGGGTGCAGCAGCAATGCGGCGCGCATCGCCCAGCTGTACGGGTCCGACGACCTGGCGTTCAAGCGTGCCTCGAAGACGCTGGGCGATTCGAAGCGGGCGGCGCTGCGATTCATCTTCGACCATACCAGACCCGGGGCCGGGCTGGTGGAGCGGGTGCGATGCACGGTCGATGCGGTGTGCAATGCCGGGCCGGTGGTGCAGGAACTGATCGAGACGCGGTGCGAGCGGGGGGCGGCGATCGCGCGGCAGCTGCGGTTCTCGCCGACGGTGGCCGGGGCGATCCATTGCCTGGACGAGCACTGGAACGGGCAGGGCCGGCCACGGGGCCTGCGGGGCCACGCCATACCGCTATTCAGCCGCATTGCGCTGCTGGCCCAGGTGGTGGATGTGTTCTGTGTCGCAGCGGGGACGCAGGCGGCGTGCGAGGAGGTGCTCCGTCGCAGCGGTGCCTGGTTCGACCCGGCCGTCGTCGAGGCGTTCTTCGGCGCCGCCCGCAGTCCAGGATTCTGGTCGACTCTGGGCTCCCCGGGGCTCGATGCCGTGGTGCTGGCGCAGGAGCCGGGTCAGCATATGGTAGCGGCGGACGACGCCTATCTCGATGACATCGCGGATGCGTTCGCACAGGTGATCGACGCGAAAAGCCCCTATACCAGCGGACATAGCCGCCGGGTTGCGGGCTTTACGGAGCTGGTGGCCGAGCATGTCGGCCTGGATGCGGCCAGCCGCCGGCGCCTGAAACGCGCGGCGCTGCTGCATGACGTGGGCAAGCTGGGGGTCAGCAACACGATCCTGGACAAGCCCGGCAAGCTGAACGACTCCGAGTGGCAGGCGATGCGGCAGCATGCGGTGCACAGCGAGCGCATCCTGTCGCGCATTCCGGCCTTCGCGGAGCTGGCCGAGATCGGCGGCGCGCACCACGAGCGGCTGGACGGCAAGGGCTATCCGCGCGGGATCGACGCTTCGGCAATCGGGCTGACGACGCGGATCGTGTCGGTCGCCGACGTGTGCGATGCCCTGACTGCGGACCGGCCGTATCGCGCCGCTATGGCGCCAGACGCCATGCTGGCGATCATGATGAAAGATAGCGGCACGGCGTTCGACCCCGCGTGTCTGGTGGCCCTGCGGGAGTTGGCGGCGGATGGTCGGTTAGAGGCAATGCGGGCATAGGCGTTACCCTCGGGGGGCGCTTGCATCGAGTGCTGCCTGCAGGGTGTAGGCGGCGGCGATGCCGTCGACGACGGCGGCGCGCTTGCGGCGGGTCATGTCCATCTCGTCGATCAGCATGCGGTTGACGGCGGCGCTGGAGAGGCGTTCGTCCCAAAGTGCCGCAGGCAGACCGGTGAGGTCCGAGAGCGAGAGCGCCCAGTCGCGGGCGGCCTGCGCGGCGGGGCCCATGGTGCCGTCCATCGACAGCGGGTAGCCGACGACGAAGCCGGCCGCGCCCTCCGCATCGGCCAGGGCCATGAGTTTCGCGGCGACGGCGCCGAGTTTGGTGCGTAGCAGGCCGCCCCAAGGGGAGGCCAGCATGAGGCCGACATCGGACAGGGCGACACCGATCGTCTTGCTGCCAGGGTCGATCCCGATAAGGCGTTTGCCGCGGGGCATGCGGGTTCGCAGCGTCGCCATGTTGATCAGGGGCATGGGTGCCGGTATCACACCAACCGACCCGGCATACCCAACCAATTTCCCTACCTGACATAAAGGAAACACCGATGTCGCTCGATCCCGCGACCGTCCGGCGTATTGCCAAGCTTGCGCGTCTTCATGTGGAGGAGGCCGATGTCCCGCGGCTGCAGGCGGAACTGAATGGTATCCTCGGGTGGATCGAGCAGTTGAACGAGGTGGATGTGGCCGGCGTGGAGCCCTTGACCGGGGCGGCGACGATGGCGCTGCGGCTGCGCGAGGATGTGGTGACGGACGGCAACCTGCAGGATGCGGTGCTGTCGAACGCGTCGGACCGGGTCGGCTTCTTCTATACGGTCCCGAAGGTGGTGGAATGATGACCCTCGAGGCGGCGCGTGACGCGCTGCGCAGCAAGCGCATCAGTTCCGTGGAGCTGACCCGAGGCTTCGTGGATGCTATCGAGCGGCTCAACCCGACGCTGAACGCGTACATCACCGTCACCGCGGACGCTGCGATGGCGCAGGCGGCCGCGGCCGACCATCGCCGTGCGGCGGGTGAGGACGCGCCGCTGCTGGGACTGCCGATCGCCAACAAGGACCTGTTCTGCACCAAGGGCGTGCGGACCACGGCCGGCAGCCGGATCCTGTCGCCGTTCGTGCCACCCTACGAGAGCAGCGTCACCGCAAACCTGTTGCGCGACGGGGCCGTGTTTTTGGGCAAGACCAATCTGGACGAGTTTGCCATGGGCTCGTCCAACATGACGTCCGCCTATGGCCCCGTCGCCAATCCCTGGACCCGGCGGGGCAGCAACGAGCCGCTCGTGCCGGGCGGCTCGTCAGGCGGGTCGGCCTCGGCCGTTGCAGCCGGGCTGGCCCTGGCGGCGACGGCCACGGATACGGGCGGATCGATCCGCCAGCCGGCGAGCTTCTGCGGCATCGCCGGGATCAAGCCGACCTATGGCCGCTGCTCGCGCTGGGGCATCGTGGCCTTCGCCAGCTCGCTCGACCAGGCCGGGCCCATGGCGCAGACGGTCGAGGGCTGCGCGATCATGCTGTCGAGCATGTCGGGCTTCGACCCGAAGGACAGCACCAGCGCGGACCTGCCGGTGCCCGACTTCGCCGCTGCCTGTGCCCGCGGGGTCAAGGGCCTGCGCATCGGCGTTCCGCGCGAATACCGCATCGATGGCCTGGCGCCCGAGATCGCGGCGCTGTGGGAGCAGGGGCTGGCTTGGTTGCGCGAGCAGGGCGCGACGATCGTCGATGTGTCGCTGCCGCACACGAAGTATGGGTTGGCGACCTATTATATCGTGGCGCCGGCCGAGGCGTCGTCGAACCTCGCCCGCTATGACGGTGTCCGCTACGGCGCCCGCGTCGAGGGTCACGACCTGACGGAGTTGTACGAGCGGACGCGGGGCGCGGGGTTCGGGGCGGAGACGCAGCGGCGGATCCTGCTGGGGACCTACGTGCTGAGTGCCGGGTATTACGATGCCTACTATCTGAAGGCGCAAAAGGTGAGAGCCCTGATTCTAAAGGATTTCACCGATGTGTTCCAGCAGGTGGACGCGCTGGTGACACCAACCGCGCCGAGTGCGGCCTTCGCGCAGGGCGAAAAGATGGACGACCCGGTGACAATGTATCTGAACGACCTGTTCACCATCCCGGCGAGCATGGCGGGCATTCCGGGCATGTCGGTTCCGGCTGGGCTGAGTGCGGAAGGATTGCCGCTGGGCCTGCAGGTGCTCGGAAAACCGTTCGACGAGGAGACGGTGCTGGCGGTGGGCGCTGCGATCGAGCGTGCGGCGGGGATCACGACGAAGCCGGGGATATACGCATGAGCTATACGCTGGAAGGATCGACCGGCACCTGGGAGATCGTCGTCGGGTTGGAGGTGCATGCCCAGGTGATCAGCCAGGCAAAGCTGTTCAGTGGAGCGTCGGCGACATATGGCGGGGCGCCGAACAGCCACGTGAGCTACGTGGATGCCGCCTTTCCGGGCATGCTGCCGGTGCTGAACGGCGAATGTGTCGCGCAGGCGGTGCGGACGGGGCTGGGGCTGGACGCGGAGATCAACCTGGTCAGCCGGTTCGACCGGAAGAACTACTTCTATGCCGACCTGCCGCAGGGCTACCAGATCAGCCAGTTCGAGCACCCCATCGTGGGCAAGGGCGCCGTCGAGATCGAGCTGGCGGACGGGTCGACGCGCACCATCGGCGTGACGCGGCTGCATCTGGAGCAGGATGCCGGCAAGTCGATGCACGACCAGGACCCGACGCGGTCGTTCATCGACCTCAACCGCTCGGGCGTGGCGCTGATGGAGATCGTCAGCGAACCGGATATCCGCAGTCCAGAGGAGGCGGGTGCCTATCTGCGCAAGCTGCGGACGATTCTGCGGTATCTGGGCACGTGCGACGGCAACATGGAGGAGGGGTCCATGCGCGCCGACGTCAACGTCAGCGTACGGCATGCGGGCGAGGCGTTCCGGACGCGCTGCGAGATCAAGAACGTGAATTCCGTGCGGTTCGTGATGCAGGCGATCGAGGCGGAGGCGACCCGGCAGATCGAGGTTTGGGAGCGCGGCGGGACGGTGATGCAGGAGACGCGCCTGTTCGACCCGGCCCGTAACGAGACGCGGAGCCTGCGGTCCAAGGAGGATGCGCACGACTACCGCTACTTCCCGGACCCCGATCTGCTGCCGCTGGTGCTGAAGCAGGCGTGGGTTGACGAACTGGCGTCGCATCTGCCGGAGTTGCCCGATGCCAAGCGCGCGCGCCTGGTGGCCGAGTATGGCTTGCCGCCATACGATGCCGCCGTGTTGGTGGCGGACCAGGAGACGGCGGCGTTCTACGAAACCGTCGCGAAGGGCCGCGACGCCAAGCAGGCAGCCAACTGGATGATGGGCGACTTCTTCGCCGCCCTGAACCGGACCGGCAAGACGATTGCGACCAGCCCGGTGAGCGCCCAATCCTTGGGCCAGCTGCTGGATCTCCTGGCCGATAAGACGATCAACGGCCGCATCGCGAAGGAAGTGTTCGAGGCGATGGTCGAAACCGGGGACAGCCCCGGGGCGATCGTGGAGGCGAAAGGGCTGCGCCAGGTGATCGACACGGGCGCGATCGACGCCGCGGTGGATGCCGTGCTGGCCGCAAACCCGGACAAGGTGGCGCAGTTCAAGGGCGGCAAGGACAAGCTGTTCGGGTTCTTCGTGGGCCAGGTGATGAAGGCGATGGCCGGCAAGGGCAACCCGGCGTTGGTGAACGAGGCGATCAAGGCCAAGCTCGGCTGAGGATCAGCCCTCTCCCGCCTGCGGGAGAGGGATCGGCTGAAGGTGCTAAGCCGCCAGGAACCGCTTGCGCATCGGCTTCAGCATGGCGATCGCGAGCGCTGCCGTGAGCAGATCGGCGCCAATCGCCAGGGCGAACACGGGGGACCAGCTTCCGGCGGCGTCGTGCAGCAACGAGGCGAGCGGGCCGCCGAAGATCGCGCCGATGCCCTGCGCGATATACAGGCAGCCATAGTTCTTCGTGGCGTAGCGGGCCCCGAACGTGTCGGTCAGCGTGCTTGGAAACAGCGAGAAGATCTCGCCCCAACCGAAGAACACGACGCCGGACAGTAGGACGAAGGCGACGGGGATGTCGATCGTCGACAGCCAGATGGCCATGGCGATGCCCTCCAGCGCGAAGGCGAGGCACATGGTGTTCTCGCGGCCGATGCGGTCGGAAACCCAGCCAAAAAATGGACGGGTGAGACCGTTGCAGAACCGGTCGATGGTGAGCGCCAGGGGCAGGGCGGCAAAGCCCCAGACAACCGTCTTGGTGATGCCGAAATCAGCGGCGAAGGTGCCGATCTGGCTGGTGACCATCAGGCCGGTGGTGGACATCATGGTCATCATGCAGAACATCAGCCAGAAGATGGGGTTCTTCAGCATGGTGCCGGTGGACACGTCGCGGCCGGTGCCGGGCATCAGTGGCGCGTCGGCGCGGTAGGCCGGGGGCGCCTTCAGACCCAGGGCGGCGACGACTCCGACGATGCCGAAGATGATGCCGAACTGCACGAGTGTGGCCTGATAGCCTTTCGCGGCAAGGCTATCGGTGATGGGGAAGGTCGTGGCAATGGCGCCCATGCCGTAGCCCGCCGCGACGACGCCGGCCGCAAAACCGCGGCGATCCGGGAACCAGCCAACGACCTGGCCGACCACGCCGATATAGACGATGCCGGTGCCGAGGCCGCCAAACAGGCCATAGGTCGCGTACAGCATCCACACTGATGTGGCCTGCGACGCCAACACCCAGCTCAGCCCGGTCAGCGCACAGCCGAATGCGATGAGCCAGCGGGGGCCGAACTTCTCCACGAGCCAACCCTGGAACGGGCTGAAGAAGGTCTGCAGCACGATGAGAATGCTGAACGTCACTTGAATTGCGGCGGAGGGCGCGTTGAGGCTGGCGCCGAGTGGCTTGGTGAACAGCGTCCAGACATACTGGGGCGAGCTGATGGCCATCATGCAGATCAGCCCCAGCAGGAGCTGGACCCATCGGGCAGAGGTGGCGGGGGCATAGTCGGCGGTGGTGGAACTCATCATCGTCTCCCCAGGATCGATCGCGTGATGCAATCGCGATGCCACGGCCCGGCTTGCCCGGCCTGAATGCCGGGCCTAGCTTCCGTGCAAATGTGAGAGATACCTGGTCATGATCGAGCTGCACACCTGGAACACCCCCAACGGCCGCAAGATCAGCGTGGCGCTGGAAGAGATGGGACTGGCATACTCGGTTAAGGTCGTCGACATCACCAAGGACCAGCAGTTCCAGCCGGCATTCCTTGAAATCAGCCCCAACAACCGAATTCCCGCCATCATCGATCCCGACGGTCCCGGGGGCGCCCCGATCTCCGTCTTCGAATCCGGAGCGATCCTGCTGTATCTCGGCGAGAAGACCGGCCAGTTCCTGCCGACGGATCTGCGAAGCCGGGTTCCTGTGCTGGAGTGGTTGATGTGGCAAATGGGCGGCTTCGGGCCGATGCCCGGACAGGTGCACCATTTCCTGACGGTCAACGAAAAGGACCGCGCATACGGACTGGCGCGCTACATGAAGGAAACGAAGCGGCTCTATGGCGTGCTGGACCGCCGGCTGGCAAAGGTGGAGTTCGTCGCCGGCAGCCTGTCGGTCGCGGATTTCGCCATCGTCGGCTGGGCCTGGCGGCATGAGCGGCACCAGGTGGACCTCGCCGAGTTCCCCCACGTGAAGCGCTGGTACGAGACGCTCATGGCCCGGCCCGCCACGAAACGCGGCTTCGAGGTCGCCCTCAGCTGACGGGCCTCAGGTTAAGATGCTGAATGCCAAGAAGCAGGTTTGACCCCGCCCAGCGCTTTGCGTAGAACGACCACAGCAAACGGTGTGTGTGTGTCTGACCCCGTGCGGAGGGGTGGCCGAGTGGCTGAAGGCACCGGTTTGCTAAACCGGCGTAGGTTGTAAAATCTACCGTGAGTTCGAATCTCATCCCCTCCGCCAATTTCCAACGCCGAATAACATGGATTTCGGCGGTGTGACCGGGCTGCTTGTAACCCGGATTGTAATCCACCGTGCATGGCCGCCACCTGACCCGCAAAGGGTCCGCATGGGTTTTTCAGATGCGACTGCCCACTCGCTTCGGTTTTACTTTGCAATCCCCCCCGATCCGAATCACGCTTGGAGCAATCCCGAAGCGCGTGGTGCAAGTCGCTGCTCGGGTCCTCGCGGTTTCTGCGAGCTGAGGTTGCCCCGTTCTCGTGGACAGTTTGTAGGCTTGCTGGCTACGGCTCGATCAGGGCTGCCTCCCTCTCCGCTTCGTAGGTCATCGGTGACCGGTATCCCAGGCCTGAGTGCAGCCGTGCCGGGTTGTACCAGCCCTCGATGTAGCTGAAGCAGGCCATGCGGGTCTCTGCCTGGGACGTGAACCGGCGACGGCTCAGCACCTCGGCTTCGAGTGTCGAGAAGAAGCTCTCTGCCATGGCATTGTCATAGGCGTCACCCACGGATCCCATTGAGGGCCGGACACCTGCTTCGCCGCATCGCTTGCCGAACGCGACAGACGTGTATTGGCTTCCCTGGTCGCCTTGATGAATGACGTCCTTGGGGCGGCGTTGACCAACGGCCGCTTCCATCGCGTCCAGCACCAACTCGGCCCGAAGGTGGTTAGCCATCGACCAGCCGACGACCTTGCGGCTCCAGGCGTCCAGCACGACAGCGAGATACAGGAACCCCGCAGCCGTCGGCACATACGTGATGTCGGCCACCCAAAGCTGATCCGGTCCAGACGCAGTGAAGTTGCGATCCACCAGGTCCGGCGCCGGTCGGGCATCCTTGTCACGCCGGGTCGTTGTCGGCCCACCATGACGATGGCTGGCACGCACGAGCCCGGCCCCGCGCATTAGACGAGCAATCCGTTTGCGGCCGTGCCGTTCGCCCCGCGTCCGCAGATCGGCGTGCACGCGGGGTGCCCCGTAGGTCTCCCGCGAGCTGGCGTGAACGGTCCTTACACGACCCAACAACGCGGCGTCGGCAACGGCATGGCAAGACGGCGGACGATCCCGCCAAGCGTAGAAACCAACCCTGACACGCCGAGCACGCGCGCCATGGTGGTGATCGGGAAACAGGCCTGGTTCGCGCTCATGAACCGGGAGAGCCGGACGACACTGCCCCGGTTTCCCGTGCAAACCAGGCCGCGGCTTTTGACAAGATATCCCGCTCGACGCGCAGCTGCTTGTTCTCTCGCCGCAGCCGGGACAACTCATCCCGTTCAGCCGCAATCAGGCCAGGCGGCACGTCCTCCCGTCGGCCGTCTTTCTTGTCGGCCTGCACGAGCCAGTTGCGGATCGACTGCGCCGTCGGCTCGAACTCGCGCGCGAGGTCGTCGGGGTCACGACCGGCACGGACCAGATCGACCATCTGACGGCGGAACTCAGGGGAATACGGAAATCGGGTTTTTGGCATGATGACACCTTTCGCGAAAGCGTTCGGGGTGTCCACCAATCCGGGTCAATCCCAGGTGGGCCGGACGACAAAACGCTCTACATCACCGAGTCCGGGAGCGGGACGATCCTGACCGCCGAGCTCGATGTGCCCGGCAAGGCGATGTTCTCGCACCATGCTTGAGTTTCACCCCCCGCTGTTCAAACGGCATGGGGGACCTGGATGCTTCAGCCATTTCCGGCCATAGATCGGCTGTGACCAATACAACCATGCCGAACCAATCGCGCATGCCGGCACCTCGGCCGCGCTTGAACACCGGATCAAGACGTTCAACAGCGCTGATCTCGGTGCGCTGGCCGCGCGCTATGCATCGGATGCAACCCGGTCTGCTACAACCTGTCCCAAAAACTGTCTTGGCCGCGCCGAGATCTGCAGAAGCCGCTCCGATTTCCTTCGCCCGCGCGATACCTACGCGATCCGTACGTCAGCCCGGTTCAGCCGTGTGCCCGGGCGGCAAGATGGGTGCTGGTCTGCGCTGCACTATCACGCCTCGGCGGCACCACTCGCACCTTTGGATTGAGCCGTATTGCCGTGCGCCAGTGTCAGCGGATTGCACCGATGTTCGGCGGCGTGTTGCGCGCCGCGCCGATATCAGGCTGGAGGAACATGTCACATGGCGCGACGTCGCTGGCTGATTATTGCCGACGATTTGACGGGTGCTGCGGATTGCGCGATGGCCTTCGCCAAGGTTGGGCTGGAGACCCTCGTAATCTGGAATGAGATCGGCCAAAGCAACGGCCCGGTCTTGGCTTTGAACACCGAGAGCCGCTTCCTGTCACCGGACGATGCCGCATGCAGACAGGTGACGGGGCTCGCTGCACGGCATCGTCCGGGAGTGCTGGTCTACAAAAAGATCGATTCCACCCTGCGCGGTCAGCCAGCAGCGGAGTTGGCAGCCATTTGCGACTTTCTCGCCACCTTGCGGGGCGGGCGCGCGCCGATGGCTCTGGTGGCCCCGGCATTTCCCGGGACCGGGCGCTCGACGGAAAAAGGGTCGATGCGCATCGCCGGGTGCGCACTGGAAGAGACGGTGCTTTGGGCACGCGATCACACCTATTGCTCCGCGCACCTGCCGGACATCCTGGCCCACGTTGGCATGTCGTCCGAAGTTCTGCCGCTTGCCATAATCCGAAGCGGCATCGATGCGACCGCGACTGCACTTGCCGATGCCCGCGCACGGGGCGTGGCGGCGGTGGTGTGCGACGCGGTCGAGGAAGTGGATCTGGCGACCATTGCCGCCGCCTCCCTACCGATCGCCGACGAATTGGTCTGGGTCGGCAGCGGCGGCTTGGCGATCCATCTTGCCCGGCTTGTCGGCAACGCAGATACCCCCGCCCCGACGGTTACCTCGCCGCGCCTGGGGCGGCCGATACTCGTCGTTATCGGCAGCGTCGCTGAAGCCTCGCGTCGGCAGGCTGCCTATCTGGCCGAGTGGGGGGTGGCCCATCCGCTGAACATCGGTGCAGCCGACCTTTTCGCCGGCGCCTGCTCGCACCGCTGGCGGGAAATCCGGCACAATGCGGTCTTGCAGCTCGGTGCTGGGCAGAACGTTGTCGTGCTGATCGCCGCCGACGCGCATCCCGACCTGTCACGTGGCAGCGAGCTAGCCGCGTTGTTTGCCGAACTGGTGGTTCCCATT
>JAYVEG010000004.1:0-7389 GCA_043748985.1 Rhodospirillales bacterium | reverse complement strand
CATATTTATTGGAGGTGAAGACCTACCGGTATCGCGGCCACTCGATGTCGGACCCTGGCAAGTATCGGACCCGCGAAGAGGTGCAGAAGATGCGCAGCGAGCGTGACTGCATCGAGGCGGCCCGGCACATGCTGGAGGCCCAGGGGATCGGCGAGGAGCAGTTCAAGGCCCTGGACAACGAGGTGAAGGCCAGGGTGCAGGAGGCGGCGGACTTCGCGCAGTCGAGCCCGGAGCCTGACGAGAAAGAGCTTTGGACCGACATATTGGTGGAGAGCTGAGCCTGATGACGCAGATTCTGATGCCGGCGCTGAGCCCGACGATGACGGAAGGCAAGCTGGCGCGGTGGCTGAAGAAGGTTGGTGAGGACGTTCGCGCCGGCGACGTGATCGCGGAGATCGAGACCGACAAGGCGACGATGGAGGTTGAGGCGGTCGACGAGGGCAAGCTGTCGGCGATCCTGGTGGAGGAGGGGACCGAGGGTGTCGCGGTGAATACCGTGATCGCGGAACTGCTGGCCGAAGGTGAAAGCGCCGCCCCCGCCGTGCCAGCGCTGCCGCCAGCGTCGCCCGTGGTGAAGGCCGAGACGGTACCCGGCCCGACGGCGAAGGCAGCAGCGGCCCCAGCCGTGGTTCCGTTGACGGCATCCGCGCCTGAAAAAGACTGGGGTCCGACCAAGCCCACGACCGTGCGTGAGGCGCTGCGCGACGCGATGGCGCTGGAGATGCGGGCCGATGACCGCGTGTTCCTGTTGGGCGAGGAGGTCGCGCAGTATCAGGGCGCCTACAAGATCAGCCAGGGGCTGCTGGACGAGTTCGGGCCCCGCCGGGTCATCGACACGCCGATCACCGAGCATGGGTTCACCGGGATGGCCGTGGGTGCGGCGATGGACGGGTTGCGGCCGATCGTCGAGTTCATGACGTTCAACTTCGCCATGCAGGCGATCGACCAGATCATCAACTCGGCGGCCAAGACGTTGTACATGAGCGGCGGCCAGATGGGTTGCCCGATCGTGTTCCGCGGCCCCAATGGCGCGGCGTCGCGCGTGGGTGCGCAGCACAGCCAGGACTATGCCAGTTGGTATGCACACTGCCCGGGGCTGAAGGTGGTCGCACCCTGGTCCTCGGCGGATGCGAAGGGCCTGCTGCGGGCCGCGATCCGGGACCCGAACCCCATCATCTTCCTGGAGAACGAGATCCTCTACGGGCAGACGTTCGAGTGCCCGGTGGATGACGATTTCGTTCTCGAGATCGGCAAGGCCAAGATCGAGCGGGCCGGCTCGCGTGTGACGATCGTCGCCTACAGCATCATGGTGGGCGTAGCCCTGAAGGCGGCCGAGGAGCTGGCGGCCCAAGGCATCGAGGCGGAGGTGATCAATCTCCGCTCGCTGCGGCCGCTAGACATCGGCACCGTCATCGAGAGCGTGAAGAAGACCAGCCGGCTGGTGACGGTCGAGGAGGGCTGGCCCTATGCCGGGATCGGGGCGGAGGTGTCGATGCAGATCATGGAGAACTGCTTCGACTGGCTGGACGCGCCGCCGGTGCGGGTGACCGGGCTGGACGTGCCGTTGCCGTATGCGGCGAATTTGGAAAAGCTGGCGCTGCCGCAGCCCAAGTGGGTGGTGGACGCCGTGAAGAAGATCGCCTGAGGGAGGCCGAGCCATGGCAACGAACATCCTGATGCCGGCGCTGAGCCCAACGATGACCGAGGGCACGCTGGCGCGCTGGCTGAAGAAAGAGGGCGAAACGATCAAGGCCGGCGACATCATCGCCGAGATCGAGACCGACAAGGCGACGATGGAGGTGGAAGCCGTCGATGAGGGCGTGCTGGGGCGCATCCTGGTGCCGGATGGGACGGCGAACGTGAAGGTCAACGCGCCGATTGCCGTGCTGGTGGAGGACGGCGAGTCGGTGGGCGATGCGCCCGAGGCGGCACCGGCTAAGGTGGAGGCACCGGCGAGTGCGGCGGCTGCAGCCGTGCCGCAGCCGGCGCCGGCCCCGGCGCAGGCGCTGACGAACGGGCATGATGCCGGGCGGATCTTCGCCTCGCCGCTGGCCCGGCGGATGGCAAAGCAGGCCGGACTCGACCTCTCAGCGCTGAAGGGCAGCGGGCCCAACGGACGCATCATCCGCGTGGACATTGAAGCCGCGCAGAAGGGCGGGACCAAGCCCGCGGTGATGCCACAGGCTGCGCCGACGCCACAGCCCGCAGCAGCACCTGCCGGCATGCCGACTATCCAGCCGGCACCGAAGGCCGCGCCGATCACTGCACCGCATCAGCTCGTTCCGAACTCGACGATGCGTAAGGTCATCAGCCGACGGCTGACCGAGAGCCACCAGCAGGTACCGAACTTCTTCGTCACCATGGACTGCGAGATCGACGCGCTGTTGAAGCTGCGCGCCGACCTCAACGCGAAGTCGCCGAAGGATGGGGACGCGGCGTTCAAGCTGAGCATCAACGACCTGGTGATCAAGGCGGCAGCGGCAACGTTGCGGCGGGTGCCGAAGCTGAACGCGTCCTACACCGACGAAGCGATGGTGCTCTACGACGACGTGGACATCAGCGTCGCGGTGTCGATGCCCGACGGACTGATCACACCCATCATCCGGAAGGCCGACATGAAGGGCCTGGCGACGATCAGCCGGGAGATGAAGGACCTGGGCGGCCGGGCGAAGACGGGCAAGCTGAAGCCGGAGGAGTTCCAGGGCGGAACCTTCAGCATCAGCAACCTCGGCATGTTCGGCACCAAGCAGTTCACAGCGATCATCAACCCGCCGCAGGCCGCGATCCTGGCGGTGGGTGCCGGCGAGCCGCGTCCGGTGGTGAAGAACGGCGCGCTGGCGATCGCGACCGTGATGAGCTGCACGCTGTCGGTGGACCACCGGGTGGCCGATGGCACGCTGGGGGCGGAGTTCATGATGGTGTTCAAGACGCTGATCGAGGATCCGCTCAGCCTGATGCTGTAAGGGGCGGCCCGCGCGGCGGGACCCTCACCCCGGCCCTCTTCCCAAGGGAGAGGGAGAAAGGAGTTGCCATGGACACAACATTCGACCTGGTCGTCATCGGCGGTGGTCCCGGCGGGTACGTGGCGGCTATTCGCGCGGCCCAACTCGGCATGAAGGCCGCTGTGGTGGAGCGGGAGAACCTTGGCGGGATCTGCCTCAACTGGGGCTGCATTCCCACGAAGGCGCTGCTGCGGTCGTCCGAGATCAACCATCTGCTCCATAACCTGGCCGAGTTTGGGTTCGCGGCCGACAACATCCGGTTCGACCTGGCGAAGGTGGTAAAGCGGTCGCGCGGGGTGGCGAAGCAGCTCGCGTCGGGCGTCGGGCAGCTATTGAAGAAGAACAAGGTCGCGACCTTCGACGGGATGGCGAAGTTGGCTGGCAAGGGGCAGGTCGCGGTCACGAAGGACGGCAAGGCGGTCGCAACCCTGACGGCCAAGCACATCATCCTGGCGCCGGGCGCGCGGGCGCGGCAGCTGCCGGGGCTGGAAGGCGACGGCAAGCTGATCTGGACCTATCGCGAGGCGATGGTGCCGGCAGCGATGCCCAAGCGGCTGCTGGTGGTGGGGTCCGGCGCCATCGGGATCGAATTCGCGAGCTTCTACCGGAACATGGGCGCCGAAGTGACGGTCGTGGAGATGCTGGACCGGATCCTTCCGGTCGAGGACGAGGAGATCAGCCTCTTTGCCCGTAAGGCATTCGAGAAGCAGGGAATGACGATCCTGACCTTGGCAAAGGTGACGAAGATCGTGAAGGGCGCCGACAGCGTGACCGCCACCATCGAGGCCGGCGGCAAGAGTGCCGACCAGGTGTTCGACCGGGTGATATCGGCCGTGGGGATCGTCGGCAACGTCGAAGACCTTGGGCTCGAAGGGACGAAGGTCGTGGTCGATCGGACCCATATCGTCATCGACGAATTCTGCCGCACCGGAGAGCCCGGCGTCTACGCGATCGGGGATGTCACCGGAGCGCCGTGGCTGGCGCACAAGGCGAGCCATGAGGGCGTGATCTGTGTCGAGAAGATCGCGGGACTGGATGTGCATCCGCTCGATGTCGGCAACATCCCCGGCTGCACCTATGCGCGCCCACAGGTGGCGAGCGTGGGTATGACGGAGGCGAAGGCCAAGGCGGCCGGGCACACGGTAAAGGTCGGGCGGTTCCCGTTCATCGCCAACGGCAAGGCCATCGCGATGGGCGAGCCGGAGGGGATGGTGAAGACCGTGTTCGACGCCACGACGGGCGAGTTGCTCGGCGCGCACATGATTGGGGCCGAGGTGACCGAGATGATCCAGGGCTATACGATCGCGCGCACGCTGGAGACGACGGAGCTGGACCTGTTGCACACGGTGTTCCCGCACCCGACGATAAGCGAGACGATGCACGAGTCGGTGCTGGCGGCGTATGGGCGGGCGATCCATTTCTGACGGCTGAAGGGGGGCGTCGCGGGATCGGCTATGACGCGGCGTCTGGGCCTTGCGGTTGCGATGCTGGTGGCGTTCATGAACCGCGACAGGGTGATCCAGTCGGTCGCAGGGGATATGCGCCTGTTGCTGTAGACCATCGCAGACCCGTATGCCGATGAGAGCATCGAGATCGTCGTGCTTTCGCTGGACAAGGCGGAGGCGATGTTCCAGGCGAACTACCAGATCGCGAAGAAGGGCAGGCGGGTGCCGCCAACGGGTCAGTAGCCTGGGCGCCCTACACGCTGGTCGTGGCAGAGGCCGCGGCCGTTGCGGTGTTGTTGGCATCATAGGCCTTCAGTGCCTGGGAGATGCGGGCCAGCGGGTCGGTTTGCATGGAGCCGGATGCGTCGGCGTCTTTATGGTGATGGTGGTGGTGGCCGGTGGTGGGCTGTGCCTGCTGGGTCTGTGCAGCGGCCTGGCCTGTGGGTGTCGTCGATGGGTCCTTGGAAGCCTGGACCGACAGGAGTAGCGACTTCAGGTCTGTGATGACCTTGCTGGTGGCCGTGTCGATCGCGGTATTGCCGCTCGATGATTGCGCGGCGGTAGGCGCCTGAGCCTCGTCGCTGGCAGGCTGGAACGATGCCGGCCGGTTGTTGGGCCGGAGGGCGCTCGCGAGCTGCGAAAGAGCGCCGGCTGCACCGATGAGCATGGTTGTGTACTCCTGCGCGGGGATCGCGATTTTATGCGCATTGCAAAGCGGGGACCGGTCGATGGGGCAGGTCCTGTTGAAGTCCCTGGGGTTGCGGGGGCGGCAAAAGTTGCCGGGCGGCAGGGTTGGCCGGTGCATGCTGGCCGAGGTGGTGTGCTGCTGATACATGCGCGCTATGACGGGACAGCTTCGAATCGGGATCGCAGGGGCCGGGCACTTCGGTCGGTTTCATGCGCTGAAGGTGGCCGCGGCGCGGCGGGCGACGTTGGTGGGACTGTATGACCCGGATGTCGTCCGTGCGGGATCGGTTGGACGCGAGGTTGGCGGGGTGCCCGCAATGGCGCTGGACGCGTTGCTTGGGGCGGTGGACGCCTTGATCGTGGCGGCTCCGGCGGAGGTGCATCATGCCTTGGCCAGCCAGGCGTTGCGGTCCGGCCGGCATGTGCTGATCGAAAAGCCGATTGCATCGACATTGGCGCAGGCGGACGAGTTGGCCGGGTTGGCGGATGCGGGGGGGCTGGTGCTGCAGGTGGGGCACCTGCTGCGCTACAGCGCGGAGCATAAGGCGATCTCTTCGCGCATCACGCGGCCGCTGTATATCGAGGCCGCGCGGATCGCGCCGTTCAAGCCGCGGGGCACCGACGTGTCCGTGATCCTGGACCTGATGATCCATGACCTGGACCTGGTGTTGTCGTTGGTGGACAGCCCCATTGCGAGCGTGGATGCCGTAGGGGCCGCGGTGAGCAGCGCGCATGAGGACATTGCGAATGCGCGGGTGCGGTTCGCCAATGGGTGCGTGGCCGCGATCACGGCGAGCCGGATCTCGTTGAAGACGGAGCGAAAGATGAGGCTGTTTTCCGAGGAGGGATATCTGTCGGCGAACTTCGTTGATCGCAAGCTGGTGATGATCGGGCGGGAGCGTGGATTGCCCTTGCCAGGCACGGGGGGGTTCCGGCGGGAGGAGCTGGGCTGGACGGACCATGACAGCATGGCGGCCGAGCACGAGGCATTCTATGCGTCCTGCCTGGATGGGTCGCCGGTGCTGGTGGATGCGGCGGCAGGGCGGCGGGCGCTGGAAGCGGCATTGGCGGTGGGCGCCAGCATGGCCGAGAGCCGACGGCTGGCGCAGGTGTCGGGGCTGCTGCGCGGCGTGTAGGGCCTTGTGTGTGGCCGATCGGGGAACACTTATGAGGCTGTTGGTGAAGGGGGTCCGATGCGATTGGTGATGGCGCGCACGCCGGATGGCGACACGATAAGCCCGCCGCGGGGTGTTACGGAGCTGAAGGTCGAGCGACCGAAGCTGCACAAGGTAGTCCTGGTAAACGACGACTTCACGCCACGGGAGTTCGTGACCCGGGTGTTGAAGTCCGAGTTCCGCATTAGCGGGGAGCAGGCGCAGCAGGTGATGATGACGGCGCACCAGCGCGGGGTTTGCGTGGTGGCCGTGTTCATCAAGGATATCGCCGAGGCGAAGGCGACGAACGCGACGGACCTCGGGCGAAAGGAGGGGTATCCGTTGTTGTTCACGACGGAGCCCGAGGAGTAGCGCGGGTTCTGTGCAGGAACGCGGAACCTTCGATCAGACGAAGCGGTCTGATCGGATAGCGCGTCAGATGTTGGTCTGCTCCTCGAGCGGCGGATCGGCGTCGGGGCCCCAGTAGAGCGGTGTTACCTCATCGCGCAGGATGCCTCCAACCAGCTCGATGTCACGGTAGGCGTCGCGGATGAAGTCCATGGTGTCGAGGTGGCGGTCCTCGAAATACATGCGGTGGACGTCGTCGCGGCCGGCCCCGTATACGATGCGGCCGATGCCGGTCCAGATGCTGGCCATGGTGCACATGCCGCAGGGCTGAAGGGTAGAGTAGAGGGTGGCGCCGCGGAGATCGTCCTGCGACAGGGCGTGACATGCGCGCCGAATGGCAACGATCTCGGCATGCGCGGTGGGGTCGTGTTGCTGGCCAACCTCGTTGTGGCCTTCTGCGACGATCTTGCCATCGAGGACGAGGACGCAGCCGATGGGGGAGGCGCCGTGTTCCTTGTCGCCCGTGCGGGCCAGATCGACGGCTCGGGCCATGAAATGGCGATCTTGGTCTGTGGGGTTCAAGGCGCCTCGCATGCAAAAGGCCGGGCTTGATGGCCCGGCCTTTTTTTAGCGTTTCAGTCGTGGGGAAGTTCTGGGCTTCCGGCTCTACCCTCACCTAGCCCTCTCCCAGAGGGAGAGAGCTTTTGCTCAGGCGCTCTTTGCCATGATCTCGTCGGCGATGTTGCGGGGGAC
>JAYVEG010000003.1:0-2159 GCA_043748985.1 Rhodospirillales bacterium | reverse complement strand
AATTCCGGCGCGGATGCAAAGCCGCGCGGCGGAGGATCTGGCGCGGCTGATCGGCGAGGCGCTGGCGGGGCTGGCGCCGTCGGATGTCCGCATGTTCCACGGGCCGCGGCGGATCGCGCTGGCGGCGGAGGTGGCGGCGTCGGTGGCCGAAAGCCGGATCAGCGAGCGTGGACCGCGGCTGGGCAGTCCGGAACAGGCCATGGCCGGTTTCCTGCGCAAGCATGGCGCCGTGCCGGAGGACCTCGGCCAGGAAAACGGCTTCTGGGTGCTTGAGAAGATCAACGCCGGGACAACGGCTTCGGCGCTGATCGCCGAGAAGCTGCCAGGCGTGCTGCGCCGGTTTCCCTGGCCGAAATCGATGCGCTGGGGCGGCAGCAGCAGCTTCACCTGGGTCCGGCCGCTGCGGCGGATCGTCTGCCTGCTGGGCGGCGCGGTGGTGCCGTTCGATCTGCGCGACGGTGAGGATGACGGGCACGGGTTGCGATCGGCCGATCTGACCGAGGGCCATCGTTTCCTGTCGCCCGGGGCGTTTCCCGTCAGCTCGGCCACGGATTGGGCCGAGCAGCTGCGGGCGCGGCATGTGTTGGTGGACGCGGCGGAGCGGCGGCGGCGCGTGGCCGAGGGAGTGGCGGCGCTGGCGGCCGCGCGGCAATTGGCGGTGGTGGACGACCCCGGTCTGCTGGACGAGGTGGCGGGGCTGGTGGAATGGCCGGTGACCCTGCTGGGCGCGATCGACGCCGGGCACATGGACCTGCCGGCTGAGGTGATGCAGGTGTCGATGCGGGTGAACCAGCGCTATTTCGCGCTGCGCGACCGCGCCGGACGGCCCGCGCCGTTCTTCGCCTTCGCCGCCAATATCGCGGCGCCCGATGGCGGGGCCGCGATTGTCGCCGGCAATGAGCGGGTGTTACGGGCGCGGTTTGCCGACGCCCGGCATTTCTGGGACCTCGACCGGACGCGGCGGCTGGACAGCCGGGTGGCGGCGCTCGATGGGATCACCTTTCATGCAAAGCTCGGCAGCCAGGGCGACCGAGTACGGCGGCTGACCAACCTGGCCGTCGCCCTGTCCGGGCAGGTGGACAACGCGGTCGCTCACATGGCGGGCGAGGCGGCTCGTTTGGCAAAGGCCGACCTGACCACCGGCATGGTGGGCGAGTTCCCGGAGCTGCAAGGCGTGATGGGACGCTACTACGCCCTGAATGACGGGATCGCACCGGCAATCGCCGATGCCATTCGCGACCATTACCTGCCCAAGGGAGCCAGCGACGATGTCCCCACCGAACCGACCAGCGTTGTCGTGGCGCTTGCCGACAAGCTCGACTTGCTGGCCGGATTTTTCGGCGTCGGGGAAAAGCCGACCGGGTCCGGAGACCCCTACGCGCTGAGGCGCGCTGGACTGGGCATCATTCGGATCGTTCGGGAGAACGGGCTGCGGCTGAAACTGCGCCAGGCGATCCGTCTCGCGGTCGAAGGCCACGCGGCCAAGGCGGACGAAGGCGAAATCCTGGCCTTCCTGGCGGAGCGGCTGCGGGTGCAGTTGCGGGCGGAGGGCGCACGGCACGATGTGCTCGCCGCGGTGCTCGGTGTGGACGCGGATGACGACTTCGTCCGGGTGCTGGCACGGACCGAGGCGGTGGCCGCACTGCTCGGGACCGAGGACGGAAAGAATCTGCTGGCGGGGGCGAAGCGGGCAGCGAACATACTGCGCATCGAGGAGAAGAAGGACGGTCCGCATGACCGGACGGTCGACGAATCGTTGTTGGCGTCCGAAGACGAGCGGATCCTGGCGGCGGCTCTGGAGACCACCCAGGCCGCTGTGACGACAGCCGTGGCGGAGGAGCGATTCGGCCTGGCAATGGCGTCCCTGGCGAGCCTGCGGCCGGCGCTGGACGGATTTTTCGACCGTGTCACGGTGAATGATCCGCAACCGGAGTTACGCCGCAATCGATTGGCTCTGCTGGCGAAAGTCCGTTCCGCAATGGCGCTGGTAGCGGATTTTTCGCGCGTCGAAGGCTAGATCAGCCGGGACGGTCCGCTGAGTTCGCCCGTGCGGTGCGGCCGGCGTGCCGGATCAGATGGTCCAGCACCTTGCTCGCCCGCGCCATCGAGGCGCGCACGCTCTCCCGCAATTCTGGCATGCGTGCGACGTCGACGCCGTC
>JAYVEG010000002.1:0-2169 GCA_043748985.1 Rhodospirillales bacterium | reverse complement strand
CCGCCGAGCGCGCCAAGCGTCCAGCCAGCAAGGCTGCCGCAGATACGGAAACGACCGTCCCAAATCGCGCCATCCTCTATCTCTACCGGCGCCGCCATCGCCGCCGCCTCGCGCACCAGCAACCACCCAGGCCCGTGGCGGCCGGCAGACATGATCCGAACCCCCGCGAGCGTCGCCGGCCGCATGGTGGCCGCCAGCGAAGCGAGCGCCATGCGGGGCGCCGGGTAAGCGCCGCCCCCGATCGCACGCAGAAGCATGCCCAGCGCCGTCGGCGACAGCGGGCCGGGCCGCAGAACCGCCCAACCCTCCGGCAGGATCATGGCCGCAAAAGCCAGCTCCGCCGCGGCGGTCGCTTCATCCATCATCCGCACCGAACTGGGCGTTCGATCCGGCGCGGCGGTTCCCCTCGCCAGTTCGTCGCGCGCACGGACGCGAGAATAGGTCATATCCTGGTTCGACGGGTCGTCGACCCACTCGTGCTGTCCCACCGCGTGCAAGGTCGCGCGCAGCCGCTCCGCCGGCTGATCGAGCAGCGGGCGCACCAGGCGCACCAAAGCCGTCGCGCGAAGAGCTGGCATACCGGCTAACCCAGCTCGCCCACTCCCCTGGCGCTGGCGCATCAAAACCGTCTCCGCCTGATCACCGGCGTGATGGCCGAGCAGCAGATCGACCAGCCCCGCCTCGCGACAGGCCTCCTCCATCGCGCCATACCGCGCCCGGCGCGCGCGGGCGGAAACGCCAGGCCCGGCGGCAAGCGAGCGCAGAGTGAGGATGCGATTGGCGATGCCATGCGCCGACAAGACGGCCGCGGTCCAGGCTGCCTCCCGCGGTGCCTCCGGACGCAACCCATGATCCACGATCAACGCCAGCGGCTGGCCCCAGCCGTGCGCGAGCAGCGCGAGGCACAGACTATGCGAACCGCCCGATACGGCCACCGCGACCCGGCGGCTCACATCCCACGGGCCGCATTCCTCCATCCGCGCCGCAAACTCCGCGGCAAGGATCGGGGTCAGCGGCAGCCCGCACGCTGCCGGGTGGCGGCGGCGCCATCACGGATGTCTGGGCTCGGCTGCGGAAACTCGGCCCGAAGCTTGGCAAGCGCCTCGCACGCGGACGCGCGATCATTGAGGCCGACGAGCGCATTGGCCACACCGAGCAGTGCGCTGGCGCCCCGTGCTCCAGTCCGCTGACGGTTGTAAGCGTCATAGAAATCCGGTGCCGCCTGCTGATAGTTGCGGCTGCCGAGCTCAGCCTGTGCGAGCAGATACTGCGCGTCACCACTGCGTGGTCCGCGCTTGCCCAGCACCTCACGCGCAGCGGCCTCAGCGGTGACGTAGTCGCGCCGCGCAAGTGCCGCGTTACCCTCCTGCATCGCCAGTTCCGGGGTGCGCGGCACGGCGCTGGCTGGTGCGTCCCGCGCCGTCGGTTCGCCGCGCAACACGGAGTCGGCCGGCGGGGGACTACCCGGCGACGGCGTGCGGGGCGAGCGAGCCCCTGCTGTCCCGCCGCCGTTCTGGAGCGCGAAGTTCATGTCGGCGATGCGTTTGTCGGTGTCTTCCGCGTTGCGGCGAATCTGGTCGCCCTGGCGGTCCAGTTCGCCGCGCATCTGCCGCGTCTGCTCCTCCAGTTGGGTCACACGATCAAGCAACTGAGACGTCAGGCCACCATCGCTGCTACGCGGCGCAGGACGCTCGGTATCCTGCCGGCTACCTTGCTGCGCCGCCATGTCACGACGCAACTGAAGGATTTGGTTCTGCAGCGCCAATCCTTCGCGACTTTCAACCTGGGCCCAAGCAGACGACCCGGCATGCATCGTCAGGGCGAAGGCGCAGACGGCAACGAGGACACGCATCGCATTACTCCGGACAGACACGGGGCATACCGTCCGCGCCGCCAAGCCGCAAACGACAGATCGCCGGCAGCCTTGCGGCCACCGGCGATCCAGAAACAAGACGGGTGTCAGCGGACCGAGGTGATCGCGTTACGGTTCTGCGCGTAGGACGACTCGTCCGAACCCAAAGCGGTCGGGCGATCCTTGCCATAGCTGATGGTGGAAATGCGCGCGCCAGAGACGCCGTGCGCGACGAGGTAGTCGCGGGCAGCGCTCGCACGGCGCTGGCCAAGGGCGATGTTGTATTCTTCGGTGCCGCGCTCGTCGCAATGGCCTTC
>JAYVEG010000001.1:0-2179 GCA_043748985.1 Rhodospirillales bacterium | reverse complement strand
GCGCGTCGTGCCCGCCTCCTCGCCCTGGAACCCGTCCCCAGGGAACGCCGCCAGCAACCGCTCCGACAACAACCGCTCGACCGCGCCATCCGCCTCCGTCAACCAATCCTGACGAGACTTCAGGCTCCCCTGCGCAGCACCCGGCCCGGGCCGCATCCGCATCGCCAGCGCCCCGGCCTCCGCACCCAGCATGCGCGCCGTCTCCAGCCGCCTTGACAGCGACGCGCCGACAGGATGGATGGCAACCATGCGGACCCTACTCCTCACTTTGAACGCCGCGGCGCTCACGGCCGGCCTGGTCGCCTGCAGCTACGCGCCGCCGGCCCAGACCGACACGGCCAGCCCCAAATACCAGGCCGACTACGATGCCTGCCAGGCCTCCGTGCCCGACGGCGTCGACAAGCGCAACGCCAAGCGGGGCCTGACCTGGTTTGCCGGCGGCGTCACCCGCTGGTCGCGCATCGATGACGGCCTGAACACCTGCATGGGCGGCAAGGGCTGGGGCCACCTGCGCGCCTGCACCGCCGAGGAACTCCGCCAGGACGACAAGACCCGCGCCAAGACCCTCACCGTCACCCGCGACGGCATCCGCTGCACCGACCCCAACAAGCCCGGCTGACCGCCGGGCCTGCCCCCCGCCTCTCGACCGCTGCCGCCCCGCCTATGCGGCAGCCCGAATGGCCGCCGCCTTGACCTCGTCGCTGGCGCCATCCGCGAACGTGGCGAAGTTCTTCTCGAACCGCCCCACCAGATCGCGCGCCGCCGCGTCATAGGCGCCCTTGTCCGCCCAGCCCTGCCGCGGGTCCAGCACCTCGTTCGGGATGCCCGCCACGTCCTGCGGCAGCATCAGGCCAAAGAACGGGTCCTGCACATACCGCGCATCGCGCAGGCTGCCGTCCAGCACCGCGGCCAGCAGCGCCCGCGTGTGCTTGATGCTCATGCGCTTGCCCACGCCATAGGCGCCGCCGGTCCAGCCGGTGTTGACCAGCCAGCAATCCGCGCCGTGCTGCTTGATCAACGCGGCCAGCATCTGCCCATACACCTCCGGCCGCCGCGGAATGAACGGCGCGCCGAAACAGGTGCTGAACGTCGCCTGCGGCTCGCGGCCCATGCCCTTCTCGGTGCCGGCGACCTTGGCGGTATAGCCGCTCATGAAATGATACATCGCCTGCGCATCCGACAACTTGCTGATCGGCGGTAGCACGCCGAATGCATCGGCCGTCAGCATCACGACGTTCCTCGGCTGCCCGGCACGCCCCGAAAGGTCGCAGTTCGGAATGAACTCGATCGGGTAGCAGCTGCGCGTGTTCTCCGTCAGCCGTCCGTCCGCCAGGTCCAGGTGCCCGTGCTGGTCGGCGATCACATTCTCCAGCACCGTCCCGAACCGGTGGGTCGCGGCATGGATCTCCGGCTCCGCCTCGGCGCTCAGGTTGATGACCTTGGCGTAGCAACCGCCCTCGAAGTTGAACACACCCGACGGCGCCCACCCATGTTCGTCATCGCCGATCAACGGCCGCGTCGGGTCGCTCGACAACGTGGTCTTGCCCGTGCCCGACAGCCCGAAGAACAACGCCACCTCGCCGGTCTCGCGCCCCACATTGGCGCTGCAATGCATCGGCAGCACCCCTTCCGCCGGCAGCTTCCAGTTCATCACCCCGAAGATCGACTTCTTGATCTCCCCGCCATACTCGCTGCCCGCGATCACGATCATGTGCTGCGTCAACGACACGGCGATCGCGGTGCTGGACCGCACGCCATCGATGGCCGGGTCCGCCTGGAACTTCGGGGCGTGCAGGATCACGTAATCGGGCTCGAAGCCCTGCAGCTCCTCCTCGCTCGGGCGGATGAACATGTTGCGTGCAAACAACGTCTGCCATGCCTCGCTGCTCACCAGGCGCACGCGCACCCGATGCGCCGGGTCCGCCCCGGCATACAGGTCCTGCGTGAACAACTCGCGCCCTTGCAGATAGGACTGCACGCGGCCCTTCAGCACCTCGAACGAGGCGGGCGGCAGCTTCTGGTTGCCCATCCGCCACCACACGTCCGCGCTGATCGCCGGGTCGTCGACGGTGAACTTGTCCTGAACCGACCGCCCGGTATGCACCCCGGTCTCGACGATCAGCCCGCCATCGGCCGCCAGCCGGCCCTCATGCCGCCGCAGGGCATGCGTGACCAGGGC